>CAMLEO010000038.1 GCA_946478975.1 uncultured Steroidobacter sp. | reverse complement strand
ACCAGGCACGGCGACGCAAAATCGCGCCGCTCATCGATCGTGAGTTCGCACTCGAAGACATCATCGACACCACCCCTGCGCCCGACGAGATCATCCGCGCACGCGAGCGTCTGCGCCGGGCATCAGCGGGACTCAAGCAGCTCGATGAGTTGACGCGTCGCTGCCTGCTGGCCCAACGGCTCGAAGGATTGACCTTTGCAGATATCGCGAGACGCGAGCAACTGCCGGTGACAACGGTGGAGAAACGCGTCACGCGCGCGGTGTTGTTCCTGGTGAAATGGATGGATGGCTGGTAATGCCGCGACCTGACATCACAACGGACGTCGTACTGGCCGAAGCGGCCGCGTGGCTGGTGCGGTTGCAATCGGCTGAGCGCACGCCTGCGCTCAAAGCGGCGTTTGACGCCTGGATCGCCGACCCGGCGCATGCCCGTGCGTTCGAGCGCGCCACGGAGACTTGGGAAATCATTCCAGGCGCTGCACGCGTGGGCGAGACAAAAGTATCGCGCGTACCGCGACTGGCTTGGCCCGTGCTTGCCAGCGGCGTTTGCATCGTGCTGATCGTCTGTTGCCTGCTGTTCTTCCGAACCGAGCAGGCACTGTATGAAACGCGCCCGGGCCAGCAGCAGACCGTGGCGCTGAGCGATGGGACCCGCGTGACGCTCAACACCGGCAGCACATTGACGGTGGCGTACACGTTTCGCGAGCGACGCGTGCAACTCGTTCGGGGCGAAGCGATCTTCGAAGTATCGAAAGATGCCCACCGTCCCTTTTATGTGAGCGCGGGCAACGATGAGGTCGAGGCGCTCGGAACTATCTTCACGGTCCGAACGGACGTAAAGAATCTCACCGTCGTGCTGGTCGAGGGCAGCGTGCTGGTCACGCGCCGCCTGCCGCACGAGGGCAGGCTCGTGAATGTCACGACGCTCTCGCCCGGCGAGCGCTTGAAAGTGCCGGCGAACGGCGCGCCCGCCGTCGACCGTCCAACGATCGATGAGCAACTGGCCTGGCTGCGCGGCCAGGTGAGTTTCAACGATTCACCGCTCATCGACGCCGTGGCCGAGCTCAATCGCTATGGCGGCCCGCCGCTCATGCTCGCCGATCCAGCGCTCGGCGAGCTGCGGATCTCCGGCGTGTTCCAGACGCACGATGCAGCGGAGTTCGCAGCCGCGGTGGCCAGGCTCGAAGGACTCGAGCTCGAACATCGCGACGGAGCCATCGTCCTCGCCCGTTGATGGTTCATTTTCAAATTATTTGCACGTCGCCTGTCCGACCACTGGGCTTCGTTCGTCTTCCTCAGCAAGGCGCCACAGCGCGCCATCATGATCGGGGGAAACGTACTCATGCGCACCAGTCGTTACACGGTCGGCGCCGGCCTCGTCGTTGGCATGTTCCTGAGCGTCGCGCCGGTGGTCGCTCAATCGGAAGCGAAATATGAATTCGATCTGTCGGCACAGCCGCTCGCCGACAGTCTGCGTGCGGTGGGCAGTCGCGCCGGCGTAAACGTCGCGTTCGATGCCGCCACCGTTCGTGGCAAAACGGCGCCCGCGCTCCACGGCAGCTACTCGGCGTCCGAAGCGCTGACGCAGCTCACGATGGGCTCAGGCCTCGTCATGCACACGACGCAGGGCGGTTCGTTTGTATTGGACGCTGCGGATACGCCGATACCGCCCGCGGTAAACGCGTCCGAAGCAGCGCCGACTCAAACACAACCCGCCTCCCACCAAAGCCTGGACAGCGGCGATCCGGCGGGTGAGCTCACGGAAGTCGTCGTCACCGGAACTTCGATCCGCGGTCTGATCGCACCGGTGGGCGCGAGCACGACGTCCATCGACGAAGCCGAGTTGCGCGCGAGCGGCGCGGCTGGAATGGTGGATGTGTTGTCGACGCTGCCGCAGATGTCGACGTTCGGCACGACGCCGCGTGGCAATCCTTCCGCAACTCAATCCTTCTCTATTCCGAGCCTGCGCAATCTCACCACCCAACAGGGCGACGGCACGTTGTTTCTATTCAACGGCATGCGCATGGTCGGCGGCGGCTTCAGCACCCGGCCCGATCCAGCGGTGATTCCGCCGGGCGCGCTGCAACGGTTGGATGTGGTGCTGGGAGGCGGCTCGGCCGTGTACGGCTCGGACGCCGTCGCTGGCACCGTCGATTTCATCCTGCGCAGGAAATTGAACGGCGCCGAGTTGAGCGCAATGTATGGTGGCGCAGATCACTACTCGACCTACGATGCCAACGGTGCGCTCGGCATGGCGTGGGGCTCGGGCAACGCCATGATCTCGTTCGACTACGCCGGCCATTCCAATATCTCAGGACGACACCGCAGCTACTACACCAATGACAACACCGCGCGCGGCGGGTCGGATTTTCGACTGGCGTTTTGTGACGATCCCAACATCACCATCGGTTCGACCACGTACGCCTATCCCGGGTTGGCGGCCAACACTCGTAACCTGTGCGATCCGACGGACCACGTGGACCTGTATCCGGAAGAGTTACGTCGCAGCGTGCTGATTTCTCTCGACCAGGACCTGGCCGAGAACCTGGAGCTCAGCCTGGATGCTTATTACAGCGATCGCACCGACGACTTCTGGACCTCGCAGACCAGCGCCCGTGGCACCATTCGCGCGACCAATCCCTTCTTCATCGCGCCTCCATCCGCACCGGCCGCGACGTCGGAGAATCTGTCATTCAACTTTGCCGATGTGTTCGGTGATCGGCTGCGCACGGGCCAGAAGTTCACCACCTGGCAGTATGTGCCCTCGCTGAAGTGGTCGATGGGCCGCGGCTGGCAGGCAACAGCAACAGTCAACGTCGGATATGGCGACGGCGTCGTTCATGCCGACAGCATCAACGCGAGCGCCTACACCGCCGCGTTGGCCAGCACCGCTCGCGACAGCGCGCTCAATCCTTATGACTTGACGCAAACCAACCCGGCCGTGCTCGCGCAGATCCGCAACTTCAATCAGTACGACGAGCGCGTTCACAAGATGGACCAGGAGCGCATCGCATTCGACGGACCGATCCTGGAGCTTCGAGGCGGAACGGTCCGGGTCGCGGTGGGCGGCGAACGTTATTTCGAATCTCAGTCGAGCGTCAGCGACGCCGGCCCGTACGGACAAGAAGTTGCCTTTGGCGGCGTTCCCGCCGTGTACGGATCGCGCGTGGTGAAATCCGGCTTTGCAGAGATCGTCGTGCCGGTGGTCGGGTCAGCCAATGCGCTGCCCGGCATGCGCAGCCTGACGTTCGATATCTCCGCCCGGCACGACGAATATTCGGACTTCGGCGATACCTCGAACCCGCGTTACGCCGTCAACTGGAAGCCGCTCGACGATCTGGTGATTCGTGCCGACTACAGCACCGCGTTCGTGGCGCCCAGCCTCAACTCCACGACCAAGCCGCAGATCGCGATGATCACGGCCACGACCACGCTCATTCCTCCGGGCGGCACCGCCAATCGTCCGCAGGTGATCCTTCAGGGCGGCAATCCCGATCTGCAGCCCGAGACCGCAAAGATTTACGATGTCGGCGTCGACTGGACGCCCGAGTTCCTGGCGGGCCTGAGCGCCAGCGCGACGTACTATCACATCAATTTCACCAACCTGATCGGCGGCCCGAATACCTCGGTGTTCTTTTCGACGCCCGGCTACGCGCGCTTTTATATCGTGAATCCTTCCGCCGCTCAGCTGGCGGATTTCGTCGGCAGCCTGCCGCGCAGCCCGAATGTTCCTTTCGATTTCTACGGCGCGCCGCAAATCGTGATCGACTCTCGCACCAGCAACCTCGGGACGGTGATCGCGACCGGCTTCGATTATTCGCTGCGTTATGCGATTCCAACGAGCCTCGGCACATTCATTCCCGCCATCACCGGCACCCACGGCATCCACTTGGATACCTCGACCCCCGCGGGCGCGCCATTCTTGAGCAACTACGACAACGGCTATCCTCAGGACAGCCTCAACGCTTCACTGACGTATCAGGCCGGCGCGGCCACCGCACGGTTGAGCTGGGATTATCTCGGCGGGTATCCCGTGCTCGGCATCGTGAATCAAACGCGCGTGCGCTCCTTCGATACCCTGGACTTCTATATCGGTTACGAACTGCCGGACGCCGGCCTCACGCGCGCCACCACGGTGTCACTGCATCTGGACAACGTGCTCGACAGCGAGCCTGCCTATCTCAATGTGGCAGGCGCGCTGGGCAGCGGCTCCATTTTCGGGCGTTCGCTCAGTCTCACGATCAAAAAGAAGTTCCTGAACTGAGAGCTTCTAGCGCGGCTTGCCGTAGACCTTGATTTCATACAAACCGGGGTTGTACCCCGGCGCATTGCCGTTGGTGAAGTTGACGAATCGTGAAATCACGATCCGCAGGTAGCGGTACGCCGTGGCGTCGATCGGTGCGACCCGATCGGAGGTAAAGCCCAGGTCCTCATTGGTGCTGCGATCCGCAAGCTCAGTGAAAGTGACATTGTCGGTGCTGCCGTAAAGTTTGTATTGATAATACGCTTCCGATCCGCCAATGCCGCGCCAGCTGAGATCGACCCGTCCGATGGGCTGCCCCTGCGCCAGGTCGACGTCGACCGTCACCGGCAGCGTGCGATCGCTGGATTCCCAATACGTATCATAGGATCCATCACCACTCAGCTCGGGCGAATGCCCGGCACTACTGCGCTGGGCCGTGACCACTGCCGTTCCCGAGATCAGCTCTGCCTGTGGCACGACGAGCGCACCCGTCTGTACATCGAACTTGAACTCGGGCACGTATTTCATGCTCACGCCGCCGTGGTCGAGTTCCAGCGGCAGCCACACATATTCGGACGCGCCCAACCGTGTCGGGTGCCAGCGATCGCCCACATATAGATAGGTCGTCGTCTGCGTGCCCGGCACGGTCATGATGAAGGCGGGCTGCGTGTAGAAGGACCAGTTGTCACCAAACGTCGGCAGCGGCGTCGACGTCCACGGACCCGCCATGGAGGTCGCCGTCGCATAACGCCCCTGATTCGGCGCCCAACCGGACTGGCCGGAGGTGAACAGATAGTAGATGCCATCTTTCTTCACGACCGCCGGTGCTTCGCGCCGCTGGCCGGCGTACAGCGTGGCCACCCGCTCTTCCACGTTGAGATAGTCGGCAGTGAGACGATAGATCGCGAGGTCGAGGTTGCCGCGAGTACTGGAAATCAGATACGCCGTGCCATCCTCATCTTTGAAGACAGTGAAATCGCGGGACTCATCGCCGGTGTTCGGATCGTTGTCACCGGTGCCGCCGATCACCGGATCGGGCCGGAAGCTGCCCAGGTAGGTGAACGCGCCGTCGGCCTTGGTGTTGACGGCTACACACACTCTCGCTTCGTTGTAATTGTCGCGCGGCTCCTTGTGGCCCCAGAGCACGAACTTTCCGGTCTGCTCGTTATGGAGCACCTTGGGACGCTCGATCTTCGCGCCTACCGGATGACTGTCGCTGAGCTCGGGCGCGGACGCAGTCGTCAACGCGTTGTTCTGGAAATCCCAATGCACCAGGTCCTTGGAAACATAGATGGACACAGCGCGCAGGCTGGCACCGTTGTGACGTTTGTCCTCGCCGTACCAGTAGTATCGGTCGCCAAACTTCGAGATGGAGCCGGCATGCGCCTGGATGATCTCGGGCGTGTTGGTGGCCGGCCAGAAGCCGCCGTTTTGAATCAGATCCTCATCCCAGCCAGGCGTGGTGACCTGCACTTCGTTGGACATCGCCGATTCGCCGCGCTCGTTCACGCTGGTCACGACAAAAAAGTAGGTCCGCTGTCCGCGCAGCCCGGCGTCGATGGCGCTCGCCCCGATGTAATTGGGTTGATTGACCGGATCGCTCGGCGTGTAGGGGCCGCCCGACTGGGCGCCGCGATAGAGCTTGTATGAAGTGGCATTCGTGCCCGGGCTCCAGCGAAACTCGGCGCTGCGGGAACTCACCTTATAAAGTTTCAAATTGGACGGACTGCCGGGAAACGGAATCGTCGTCCTCGCATACGTCGCAGCCGATGACGCCGACTCCACACCGCTGGCATCGATCGCGGACACCTCATAGTAATAATCGGTCGCGCTGGTGAGGCCCGCATCGATATGCGACGTCGCTGATCCCTTGTGAATCGCGATGAACGGACCCGCCGCAGCCCGCGCTCGGTAGAGTTGATACATCACGGCGCCGGGAACGGCATCCCACTGCAGCGTGACAGATTCATGCGTGATGTCGCTGGCGGAGAGTGTCGCTGGCCCGTTGACAACGGAACCCAGCGGCGCCACGACGACGTTATCGAACGAGGCCGGTCCCCAGTTGTTGCGAAATCCGATCTGCCCGGCATCCAGCGACGCATCCGTGACTTCGAACAACGCGTTGCCGTTGAGATAACCGCGAAGCACATTGCCTCGGAGCGTCATGCGCAGCGTGTACCAGCTGTCCGCCATCGTGGCCAAGGGATAGCTTGCGAAGATCGTGCTGGCTCCGCCGACTTTCTTCGAGAGCTCGATCCGGGCTTCGCTCGCTTTGTTGATACGGAGCATGTAGTAGTTGTTGCTGTCTTTGTACCGCGCCAGCAATCCCGGGTACGGTTCAACGTTGCGCAGTTTCACCCGGGCCTCGACCGAATAATCCTGCCAACCCGCGTCGCCCGCGGTCGCGTACCCCTCGTTGTTGGCGTTCGAGCCTTGCGCCAGAACTAAATTACCCGCGTCGGCTGCGTCAGCCATCACGCCCCAGGACGAGCTCGTGTTGGTGGTAAAGAACGTCCAGCCATCGGCGTTGCCGTCCTGGAAGTCATCGCTGAACAACGCCGCTTGGGCGAGGGCCGCGTGCGAGGTGATGCCGAGCGACGCGCCTGCCATGCAGGCAAGCAAAGCAGCCCGAAACGAAATTGCCAGTGTCGTCATCTTTTACCTGCGGTGACTGTTGAGCGGAAGCGAAGCCTCGCCGATGCCATCGGCGACGAAGCGAGCCAGAATGCGCGCCCCATTCTCCTGAAAGTGCGTGCCATCAACCGTGCCGTCGGGGCGGACGAAAAAGAAGTTCTCGGGCGTGGGCGCCGGACAGATCGCTCGCAGATAGTTCACGGTTTTCTGATTCAAATCGACCAACGGAATCCCTTCGGCGGCAGCGAGCTCGCGCATGGCCTGGGCCCAGGCGCCGGTGCCATTGCCACCGGTGCAATAGGCCGAGTTTCTCGGTGTCGGCGTCACGAACACCAACGTGATATTACGGCTGCGCGCCCCGCTGATGTACTGCGACAGGTAATGTTTAAAATCGGTGCTCGGTTCCAGATAGTACGGAATCGTCTGGCCATTGAGAGTGTACGTCGCGGTCTTGTTGCTGTCGTTGGTACCGAACTGCACCAACAGGTAGTCGCCCGGCTTGGCGACGCTCCAGATCGCATTCAAGCGCCCCTCGTCGATAAAGCGGCGCGCGGTCCGACCGCCGATCGCATGATTCATGACTTTGACTTGCGCATCGTACAGCGCCGGCAACATCTGTCCCCAACCGGCCTGGTCGTTGGGACTCGGCGTATCGGCGTAGGTGGACACGATGGAATCGCCGGCGAGATAGACGTTCACGGGCGTCGTGCTCACCGCGACCAGGGACCATTTCTGATTCGCTCCACCCACATAAGTATTGAGGCGCAGCTCAGCACCCGCCGCCGTGCTCGCCTGCCAGACCTCGACCGCCTTGCCGCTGAACACCGAGGTGATGGAATACGAACCGCCGCCGACCGGATCGATGTGCCAGCGTTGATTGTCGGCCCCCGAATAGGTCCACTGCCTGAGCTCGGCGCCGTCGTTGGGATTGCGTTCGAACACATCCAGCGATTTGCCACTGTGCGCCGGTCGTATCGAATACGAGCCGTCGCTGAGCGCGACCACATCGAATTGCTGGTTCAACGCGCTCTTTGCCGTGTATTGCAGGATCTTGGCGCCGTCGGCCGTGCTCGCGCCGGCGACATCCATGCGCAGCCCGCTCGATGACGAGACGATGTTGTAACGGCCATTGTCGATGGACCATGAAAGCACGGGTGCCAATGACAGCACGAGCGCAAATATCACTCGCAGCATGGTTCTCTCCCTGCTCATTTCAGGTACTGCGCCAGAGGAATGTTTTGATCGCGCAGGGCCTGAGCAACCAGGCCGCCGATCGACAGTGCGCCACCCGTATCGAAATGCGTGTGGTCGTTGCAGAAGAACAGGCCCACGGCTCCGCCGGTACTCCCCGTCACATCGCCGCCGCCGGGGATGGGACAGAATCCCCGGCTGTTGTATAGCGCGATGCTTCTTGCGTGCAGATCGATCACCGGCACGCCGTTGGCCGCGCCGACATTCTTGGTCTCACTCAAAAAGCCGCGCGTTGCCACGGCCGTATTCCCTGAACAGGCAATGGCGCTCACGGGCGTAATAAAGATCGGAATCGCGCCGCGGGCCCGGGCCGCCTGCGCCATCATTGCGTAGGCCGCCATGAACGCGTTGCTGCCCACGTGACGCGGACAGGTGCTGTCACCATCGTTGATGCCGAATTGGATCAGCAGATAATCGCCTTGTTTCATGCCGTTCAGCGTGGTCTGCCAGCGCGCCTGAAGAATGGGCGCGCCGCTCGCATCGGTGTTCAACCGACACTCGCCATCGCTGCCCATCGTCGATTGCACGTCATACAGCCAGGTGCGCACACTGCGTCCGCCGACGGCGAGATTTTGAACCGTGACGCGGCTGTCGAAGTACGTGGAGAAATCGCGCCCCCAGCCAATCGGGCACACCGAGCTGCCGTTGGCTACGGTGGAGTCCCCCGCCAGCCACACCGTGATGTTTCCTAACGGCGGAGTGCCGCCGACGGCGCGAAACGACCATTTCTGAGCGGCAACGCCGGCGTAAGTGCTCAGGCGAATTTCGGCGCCGGCCGCTGTGCTTCCCTGCCAGACCTCGACCGCCTTGCTGCTGAAGACCGACGTGATCGAATACAGACCGCCGCCGATATCGTCGATGTGCCAGCGCTGATTGGTGTCGCCCGAGTAGCTCCACTGCCGCAGCTCGGCGCCGTCGTTTGCGTTGCGCTGATAGACGTCCAGCGATTTGCCGCTGTGGACCGGACGGATGGAATAAGACCCGTCGCCGAGCGCGAGGACGTCGAACTGTTGGTTGGTCCCGCCGGTCGCGGTGTATTGGAGGATTTTGGCGCCGTCCGCCGTGCTTCGCGAAGCGACGTCCATCGTCAAGCCGCTGAGAGAGGAGACGATGGTGTAACGGCCGTCGTTTATGGCCAGGGCCGCGCCGCTGTAAGCCACGAGCCCGATGAGCAGCAGACAGACGAGTCGGTTCATACAGCCCTCCTTAGCTGATCGTGTCCTTCAGGGCCGATCCTGATAGTTCTGTTCGGTTTGTGCAAGCCTCGAACGTTGCTAGAACAATTCTATCGAGGGCGCACCAGCCACTCGTGGGCCGGGTCGTTTCGAAACATCCATTGGCGCACCGGGCCGGCCATGACATTGAGGTAGTACACGTCGTAGCCGTGAGGTGCGGCCACCGGGTGATAGCCGCGAGGTACGAGCACGACATCGCCGTCCGAGACGCACAGGGTCTCATCGAGCGTGCGGTCATCCGTGTACACGCGCTGAAACGCAAACCCTTGCGCGGGATCGATGCGGTAATAGTAGGTTTCTTCCAGCGCGGTTTCTTTGCCGGCGACGGCGCTGTCGTGTTTGTGAGGGGGATAGCTGGACCAGTGGCCGCCGGGCGTCAGCACCTCGACGACCAGCAGACTGTCGGCCGGCTCGGTCTCGGGCAGGATGTTACGTACCCGGCGAGTGTTCGTGCCCTGCCCTCGCCACTCGATCGACATGGACTCTGAAGAAATCACGCGAGCCGAACGTCGCGAGGTGCCCGGCGCCGAACATAGAGCGAGTTCCACTCGCGTGATCGCCACAATCGAAAATTCGGCGCCCGCCGGCACATAGACTGCGCCCGGCGCCGCGTTCTCGAAAACACTGCTCCGCCCACCGATCGCGCCGAGTTCCCGCCCCTCCACGGAAACGAGCGCGGATCCGCTCAACACCACGATACAAACTTCACGCTGCGCTTCGCCGCCGCTCAAGCGTTGCTCCGGCGCGAGCTGACACACCTTGAAACCGACGTGCCGCCAGCCGGCGCTTTGCGGCGTGACTGTCAGCACGCAGCCGCTGAGATCCGCTGCTTGGGGACGGACGAGCAGACGACTCATGTGGGGCTCCCCATTTCTGGATCGCTGGTGCTGGGCTGGCCCGTTTCGATGCGTCCCGCGAATCGGCGCTCGAAATCAGGCGCAGTCACCGTGAAGTCATACCAGTTGCCGCTGTCGGCAACGGACCACTCGCCTTTCGCGCGTCCACGCGCACGCACTTGAAACGGCCACGGGCCATCGGAGCGATACGCATTCGGCCGCACTGTGAACTCGCAAGGCGCGCGGCCAGCGTTCTTCATCAACAACTGCACGGCCCGGCCACGAACGTCATATCGCACGTCGATTTCTGGTTGTGCGGTATCGGCACTTGTGTTCAACGTGCCGCGGAAAAGGCGGTGAAAACCGTTCGGGCCGAGGATCCATAGATCGTAAGCACCGTCATCTGAACTCACATTCCACGCATCGCGCAGTTGTTTGCCAGATTCAACCGTGTAACGGCGCGGAATTCGTTCGAGATGCAAGCGGTCATACACATGCAACACCGCGCCGGCCTCACCGGTGTTTTTAAAAACGAGTTCGAGCGCGCCCTCTCGCGGCCGCGCCCGTGAGGAAACATGCAACTCGTACGGCAACGCCCGCGACGGACGCACGCCGTGCGGCTGCGTTGGCAAGCGCTGACTCGTCTCGCCGGGGACCGCGTTCTGTTCGAGCTGCTCCTGGCTCGCGCGCGTCCGGTCGGCATCGCTTCTGCTCAGCCAGGGCAAGCTCGGCAGAGCCTCATCGTTCGGATTGCGAAAGTTGAATGCACTGGTCAAATCGCCGGCCACCGCACGACGCCAGGCGCTGATGTTCGGCTCTCGCACTTTGAAACGCCGCTCCAGAAAGCGGATGACGGAGGTGTGATCGAAGACCTGTGAGTTCACCCAACCGCCGCGGCTCCACGGCGAGAGTACAAACATCGGCACGCGAGGCCCCATGCCGTAGGGTCGTCCATCCGGCGCGGGCTGCTCACGCGAGCCCGGCGGATTGGGATGAGTGAAGCGCTCGAACGTCACATCGCAGGTCGAGCGGCCGGCGCTGTTGCCAGCCTCATCGAGCGACGGCACGGCCGGGGGCGGCACGTGATCGAAAAAACCATCGTTCTCATCGAAGTTCACCAGCAGGACGGTCTTGCTCCACACATCGGCATCGGCCGTGAGCGCGTTGAGCACTTCCTGCACGTACCAACTGCCCTGCACCGGGCTCGACGGCGACGGATGTTCGCTGTAAGTCTCCGGCATGACGATCCACGCGACCTGCGGCAGTCGTCCGCTGCGAATATCAGCCGTCAACGCGCCGAGAAAACCGCCGTCGGGCATGGTGTTGGCGACGCCCTTGAGCAACGGGCTGATCCGATTCATCTGCTCGTCATATGCAACACTCGCGCAGCCCTGCGGATCGTCTGGAAACATTTGCGCAACCGCGCGGCGATATTGTTTGAAGCCCGCGAGTGGATTGCAGTCGAAATTATCCGGCAGATTCTGGTAGAGCTTCCAGCTCACACCTGCGGCCTGCAGCCGCTCGGCATACGTGGTCCACTCGAAACCTTCGTGCGCAGGCCCGGGCGCGTCCCACTCATTCACGACGGCGGCAACGTTCGCACCGCTCGGACCGTTGCAACCAGTCCAGAGGAACAGACGATTGGGATTGGTCCCACCCTGCAGCGAACAGTGATATGCATCGCAGAGCGTAAACGCGTTGGCGAGCGCAAACTGCACCGGCACCTCGGCCTGTGTGAAGTAGCCCATGGAGCGATCGAGTTTATATTTTGGCCAGTGCGTCATGCGGCCGTGATCCCACGCCGCCTGCGCATCGCTCCAGGTGTGCGGCGTGCCGGCCGCCCGCTGCGCATTTCCACGACTGCTATCTAAGTGATATGGCAGCACGAGCCGCTCACCATCGTGCTGCTCCCAAACACGCTTGCCGCCCGCCAGTGGAATCGTGAATCGATCGCCGAAGCCGCGCACGCCGGGCAGCGTGCCGAAGTAATGATCGAACGAACGATTCTCCTGCATCAGGATCACCACGTGCTGCACGTCCTCGATCGTGCCGGTGCGGCGATCGGCAGGAATGGCGAGCGCCTTGGCAATCGACGCAGGAAATGCCCCGTACGCGGCGGCAGCGCCAGCCACTTGGGTCGCGAGACGAAGAAACTGACGGCGGCTGCTCGTCATCGACGTCACTCGAGATCCAGGCGCACGACGCGAACCCATTCCTCCGGCTCAGCCGGCCGCAGCGTCAGCTCGATCCCGTCGGGCCGCTTGCGCATCGGTATGGCGCTGCCATCGCGAAGCAGCCGAGCGCGAGCTACTTTCGCAGGCATCGGAACAAACAACTGAGCGTCGCTCCAGTCGAGGACATGCACATACACGCGCTTGCCAGCCTGTGTGGTGACACCCCACGGCCGCGGCGAAACGGGACCGCCACGCGTGCCGTAGACACTCTCACCATTGCGACTGAGCCACGCACCCATTTCTCGCAGCGTCGCGACGTTCTCCGGCTGCAACTCACCGTTCGGCAGCGGCCCCGTGTTGAGCAGGAAATTTGCGTTGCGCCCCGCAGCCGCGACCAGGCTGCGAATGAGCGTGCGCGTGGACTTGAACTGATCGTCGATCAGATTGAAGCCCCACGAACCGTTCATGGTCTCCGCCATCTCCAGCGGCAGCTTGCTCACCGCGCCGGTGTTGAAGCCCATCGTGTTCTCGCCCGGCAGATCCCGTTCGAACATCTGAAAGTCTTCGCCGGGAAACGGCGTCACATGATGGTTGTTGCCAATCAGCGCGGCCGGTTGCAGCGAATGAATCAGCTGATAGGTCTGCGCCAGCCGCCAGCGATCGCGCATGGCCGTTTCCTTCTGGTCCCACCAGCCATCGAACCAGATGCCGCCGATGGGTCCGTACTGCGTCAGCAGTTCCTTGAGCTGCGCATTCTCATAATCGATGTATCGATCCCAGTCGCCGGCGAACGGCCGTTCCGAGCCGTGCCCGGTCTCGCCGAGCGGAAAGTAATCGCTATGATGCCAGTCGAGCTGCGAGTAATAGAAGAACAGCTTGATCCCCTGCTTGCGGCACGCCTCAGCCAGCTCGGCCATCGGATCGCGCTTGAAGGGCGTGGCATCGACCACGTTGTACTTCGTGGTGCCGGTACGAAACATCGCAAAACCTTCGTGATGCTTCGAGGTGATCGTGACGTAACGAGCGCCCGCCGCTTTGAATGTTCGCGCCCAGGCGTCCGCGTCGAACGCTGTCGGATTGAAGAACCGCGCCAGGCGCTCGTAATGTTTGGCCGGAATGTCCTTCTCATTCATGATCCATTCGGCGATGCCCATGTTGCCGCCGCCACCGAGCTCGCTGTACAGCCCCCAGTGCAGGAAGATCCCGAACTTGGCATCCTGAAACCATTCGCGCGCTTCCAGGTTCTCGCGCGACGGCGTGTATGCGCTGGTGTCGGTTTCGGCTGCGCTGCTTACGCCGGCAATGCTCAGCACCGCGGCCGCGATGGCGAGCACTCGGATCTTCAATTCATGCATGAGAACATCCTGTGGTCAGGGTTGATTCCATAGCCTGGCGGCGCCCCGCACGCCCGAAGAGTCGCCCCACTTCGCCGGCACCAGTTTCGCAGTCCAGGCGTCCGCGAAAACGTGCGGAGCAATTGCCGCCGGCAGACGCTGATAGATCTCGTGCACGTTGGACAGCCCGCCGCCGAACACCAAGGTGTCCGGATCGACGATGTCACAGATGACGGCCAGCGCGCGCCCGAGCCGATCAATGTAACGATCGAATGTGACAATCGCGTCCTCCTCGCCCTCGCGGGCTCGCGCAATGATCGATTCGGCGCTGAGCTGCTCCGACGTGCGGGCAGCATGATCGCGCGCCATGCCGGTGCCCGACACCCACGTTTCGATGCACGATCGTCGCCCGCACCAGCACGGCGGCCCCGGAATCTCAGCGTCAGCCGCCCAAGGAAGCGGCATGTGTCCCCACTCGCCGCCGATTCCATTGGCGCCCTCAATCAGCCGGCCGTCGATGACCAGTCCGCCGCCGCAGCCGGTGCCGATGATGACCGCAAAGACCGTGCGCGAGCCCGCCGCCGCACCATCGACAGCTTCCGACAGCGCGAGGCAGTTCGCATCGTTGGCCAAACGCACCGGACGTTGCAAGACCTGTTCGACATCCCTGCGGAAATTGCGTCCGTTCAGCCAGACCGTGTTCGCATTACGCACCACGTTTGTTCGCGGCGAAACCGAGCCCGGCATGCCGATGCCGATCGAGCCCTGAGCGCCGATGTCCGCTTCGATCTGCTGCACCAGGTCGTTCACGACCGTGAGTGCCGCATCGTACGAACCGGGATTCGGCAGCCGCCGACGCGCGAGAAAACGGCCGTCCGCGGCCAAGGCCGCCGCTTCGATCTTCGTCCCGCCGAAGTCGATTCCGATCTGTATCACCGCATCCTCCGCTCAAACGCCGGACGGCGGACGGTCCGCCGGCGCCTTGCCGTAAGAAACATTCGGCCGCGGCCCCATTTCAAACACCAGCCGGCCACCGCGCGCCAGGTCTTCGTGCTTGATCCACGCCTTCGTGTACGGCTGCCCGTTCCAGCGCACGGACTGAATGTAGGGATGATCGGGCGCGTTGTTGCGCGCTTCGACGACCAAGGTGCGGTTTGGCGCCATTCGCAACTCCGCGCGACCGAATAGCGGGCTGCCGAATACATACACGCCAATGACGGGATCGACCGGATACAGCCCGAGCGAACTCATCACATACCAAGCGCTCATCTGTCCGCAATCCTCGTTGCCCGCGAGTCCATCCGGTGCGGCACGATACATGGATCGCAACAGCATCCGTACGCGCGCCTGCGTTTTGTGAGCTGCGCCAGCGTATGTATATAGATAGGCGACATGATGGCTGGGCTCATTGCCGTGCGCGTACTGCCCGACGAGCCCGGCAATATCCGGCGGCGCATCCGCGGGCAGATCTGAGCTGGCCGTAAATAATTCATCGAGCTTGCGTTCGAACGCGGCGTCGCCGCCGAGCATGTCGATATAAGCGTACAGATCGTGCTGGTTGAGAAACGTCGCCTGCCACGCGTTGCTCTCGGTGAAATCATTTCTGCCGACGATGTGGCCCATCGCGCGAGGATCGAAGGGCTCCGCCCAGCGCCCGTCGCTCAATCGTCCGCGCATGAAGCCGCTCTGGCTGTCGAACAGATTGCGATAGTTTCGCGAGCGAGCGCGCAGCGCCTTCGCATCCTCGTCTGCCCCCACGGCATGGGCCAGCTCGGCCATCGCCCAATCGTCATACGCATATTCGAGCGTCTTGCTCACCGACTCTTCGATCGTGTCCGCAGGCAGGTAACCGAGCTTTCGATATTCCCCGAGGCCCTTGTCACTGCTCTGGAAGGCGAGCCGGCGAAACACCGCCCAGGCGCGCTTGAAGTCGATCGACGTGAAACCCTTGGCATGCGCTTCGGCGAGCACGACGGCGGAATGCCAGCCAATCATGCAGTGAGTCTCGATACCCTGCAGCGGCCAGATCGAAGGGCCGGTGGGACTTTCCTCAGCCATGCGCACCAGGCCGCCGACGATGTTCGGCACTCGCTCGGGCAACAGCAAGGTGAGCAGCGGATGCAACGTGCGATAAGTATCCCAGAGCGAATAGGTGCTGTAGTTATTTTCGCCCGCGGCCAGACGACGCACCGTCGAGTCCATACCGCGATAGCGCCCATCGACATCGCTGAACAACGTCGGCGCGAACAGACTTCGATACAACGCGGTGTAAAAGATTGTTTGATCCGCCGCAGTCGCACCTTCGATCGAGGCGCGAGACAGTTCCTTGCGCCACGCTGCACGCGCTTGCGCATGCACGGCGTCGAAATTCCACTGAGGCATCTCTGTATCCAGGTTGCGAATCGCACCCTCGATGTCGACGGCCGACAGGCCCACCTTCACGAGCAATGGTCCCTCGTGCGCATCGGGAAAATGCAGCGTGCATTTGAGACAGGCGCCGTTCGCTTCACTCGCGTCAGTCGGCAGCGATTGATCATTCGAATACAGCTGCGCCTGCGCAAAGGGCCGCGACACTTTTATCGCAAAATAGATCACACGTCCGTCCGCCCATTGATGCGCTCGCCGGCCGCCCACCAATGTGTCATTGCCGATGACCCGGAAGGACGCGTCGGTGATGCGCGGCAGGCGGTCCGGCGGATCTTGAAACGCGTGCGCCAGATCGATCAGCAGGTGCCCGCCCTGCGGGAAGTGATAACGGTGCATCCCTGCCCTTGCCGTCGCCGTCAGCTCCGCTTCGATGCCAGAGTCCTGCAGGCGCACGCGATAGTAGCCGGGCGAGGCACGCTCATCGGCGTGACTGAAGCGCGAGCGGTAGCCCTCGTGCGAGTCGGTCAATGTGCCCGGCTGCAAACGCACCGGCCCGATCGCGGGCACCACGAGTACGTCGAGCAAATCGCCGGCGCCCGTCCCGCTCAGATGCGTGTGAGAAAACCCCATGAGGGACGGATCGTCGTAGTGATATCCGGAGCACGCGTCCCAGCGCGCCACATCGGTATCCGGGCTGAGCTGCACCATGCCAAACGGCACCGTCGCACCGGGAAACGTGTGTCCATGACCCCCGGTGCCGATGAACGGATCGACGAAGTCGCACACGTCACCCGGCGTGCGTGAGGGGCTGGCAAGCAGCCGATGCGCCGGCAGCGCGCCGCCGATAAAAGTCAGGGCCACACCGTTGAGGAGCTCTCGCCGCGTCAGCATGTATCGATCACCTCATGACAGCACATGACCCAGGATGGCCGGCTTGCGCGTGTGCAGATCCAGAATCAACTCGCCGAACAGGCTGTTGGCCCAGGCGAACCAGGAGCGCGTAAAGCGACTCGCATCGTCCTGATCGAATGCCTCGTGCATGAACCCGGTGCCGGCGTGAGTCGTTATCAGCCACGTGAGACAACGGCGAATCTCCGCATCGTCATCGCTCGTGAGTGCGCGAACCATGAGAGACATCGGCCAGATCATCTTCAGCCCCACGTGCGGCCCGCCGATGCCTTCGGCAGCGGTGCCGGCAAAGAAATACGGATTATCTGTGCTCCAGCATCGCGCGCGCGTGATTCGATACACCGGATCGCTCCGGTCGACGCAGCCCAGATAGGCCAGGCTCGACAGCCCGGGAATGTTTGCATCGTCCATGAACAATGCATTGCCGAAGCCATCAACTTCGTACGCAAAGAAGGCCTCACCCCGCTCGTTGCGCAAGCGGCCGTAGGCCAGGACAGCACGCTCGACTTCAGTAGCAAAGCTCTCACATTCGGCGGCGAAGGTGTCGTCCTGGTGAATGGCACGCGCCATCGTGGCCAGTTGCCGCAAGCTTTGCACGGCAAATAGATTCGCGGGAATCAGAAATGGATACGTACACGCGTCATCCGAGGGCCGAAACATCGAATGAATCAGGCCCACTTTGCGCGTGGGCGCGCCGTAGCCGCTGCCGCCTAGCGTATCGGTCGGCGTTTCGGTGGCGCGCTGGAAGTGATAAGGACCCGGCCCTTCCTTGCGCTGCTGCTGTCGCAACGTTTTCACGAGCAGCGTTGCAGCCTCGCGCCATTGCGCATCGAACGGCGTTCGGTCTCCAGTGGTGCGCCAGTATCCATGCGCCAGGCGCACCGGGTAACAGAGCGAATCGATCTCCCATTTGCGCTCAGCGACACCGGCACGCATGTCGGTCATATCTTCAGCGGCCCAGCTCAACGGCGCCTTGACCGTCAGATCGCGGGAGAATGCGTTTGCGTACGGATCCGCCAAGATACAGCGCGCGTGCCGATGAATGAGTCCGTGAAACAAGCGTCGTAAGGCGACATCGGTTTTTGCGAGCGGCAGATAGGGCCAGACCTGTGCCGAAGAATCGCGCAACCACATCGCGGCGATATCGCCGGTGACGATGAAGGTGTCGGGCTTGCCGTCGTGCTCGCCCATCGTAATCGTTGTATCGAGCGAATTGGGACAACAGTTCTCGAACAGCCAGGCGAGCTCCGCATCGGCGATGGTCGCCTTGACGCGTGCGAGCGTCGCCTCGACGGCCGGACTAACGAAGGTGCGCCGCTCGACCGCGGGACGCAGACTGGTGCGCTTCGCTTCCGCCCACCCATCCAGCGGTAGAAAAGCTGCTGATACGGCGCCAGCCAAGACGCCGATCAGCAGCTGGCGACGAGTTTTCATTGTCGCCTTCGGGGGGACGGTTAAAACTTATACGTTGTCGTCAGCCTGCCAGTGATGCCGGAATCGATCACGTCCGAGATGGCCAGGCTGTCGCGGCCGATGTGAGACCAGTAGATATAATCTTTCAGTATGTTGCCGAGCGACAGGTCCACCGACAGGCCGGACTGGAAGTCGTAACCTGCGTGCATATCCACACGCCGGCGCGCACGCTGCCACAAGTCATCCCAGTTGCCTGGCTGATCGATGTAATCGTACTTCTCGATGAACGCACCGCTGTAGCTGTAGGTGACGCCGAGCGAGAGCCCGCCCTGCGTATAAAACACTTCGACGTTCGCCAGCCAGTCGGGCACGTTCAGGATGCGCTCGTCGTTCGAGAGCGTCGGATCGCCGAGATCGACCGAGGTGTACTGACGACTGATCACCGTGCTGACGCCCAGGCCATCGAACGGCTGCGGCAGGAACTTGAACACCTGCCGGGCCGCGAGCTCCAGGCCGTACACCTTGCCGTCGTTGCCGTTGACCGGTTGTGAAATGATGACGCCGGTGCCCGTACCGACCTGCTCCAGCGTGTTCTCGGAATCATTGATGACGTGTTGCAGCTTCTTATAAAAGCCGCTCAGCATCAGGTGCGTGCCGGTATCCCAATCCCACTCGCCGGACACGTCATAGTTGGTCGACGTGATCGCTTTGAGATTGGGATTGCCGCGCGAAATGGTCGTCACGCCGTTGGCCGAATGTGAGGTCGAGCCGCCGCCGCCCAATTGATCGAACGGCGGACGCGTGTAACTGCGCCAGATGCCGGCGCGATACACCGTGCGCGAGTCGGGCCGATAGTTGGCAAAAACGCTCGGCAGCACTTCATCGAACGAGCCGGAGGTTTTGTTGAAGCTGCCGACCAGCTCGTTGCCGTCGGCATCGAACGGCGTGATCCAGAAGGTGTTGTCGACATCGGTGTGCTCGTAACGCACGCCGGGAATGAATTCCCAGTTGCCGACGTTGAACTGCGTCATGGCATACAGCGCCGAAACGTCTTCGGTCGCCTTCTCGGTGTTGCAGTTGAAATTGTTGATGTCGTTCGAACCGCAGGTGTCGAGATATTCGTCGCGGAACTGGCCCTGGAAATAGGAGAACAGCGCGCTCTGGTTGACGTCCGGATCCGGCCACGAATACTTCCCCGGAAACACTGGTCGATAAGAGGTGCTCCAGATCGGCAGATCGCCGAAGCGCTGATAGCCGGTGGCGGTGGTTTCGATGCGGCCCGGGACCGTCCAGTCGCGCCAGGTGACATCGCGCGAGGCGTGCACGAACTTGCCGCCGAACTTCACGAACTGCATCGCGCCCTCGCCCATCTCATAGCGCACATCGAAGCGCGCGCCGCTCTTGGTCTGGTCGCTGGTCGAACGCGTGACTTCGCCGCGATCGTTCGCGGGCAGATTGAGCAGGTTGTTCATGGACGCCAGCATCGCCGGCGTGAAGTTTGGTACCGGGAAATGCTCGCTGTCGTAACTGAAGAACGTCGACCGGCCGTAAGGGAAGCCATCGTCGGTGATGCCGCCGCCCTGCACGGAATTGTTGCGAGCAGAGATTTCGATGTGATTCGGTCGATCGTTGCTGCCCCAGGTGTAGAACACGTTGGGCGAGAACGTCCAACGCCCGTGCTTGCTGTCGAAACCCATCTGCGCGGTGTGCAGCGTCGCCGTTTCCGGATTGGTCTCGTACCAGTAGCGCGTCGAGATGCCGTTGAGCACCGGCTGATAGAGGCCACTCGTGCCGATCTGCGCTGCGCCGCTGTCCGCGTCTTTCGCGACGTTCATGGCGACGATTTGTGACCAGCGATTGTCCTCACGAGAATTAATGCGAGCAAAGCTGCCGCGGAAGTACGCGTACGTGTTTTCGTTCATGCTCCAGTCGAGCGAAACGTTGCCACCGTAACGTTTGTCGAGCCCTGAGGAGGCGCCGACATTCATGGCGTTGAGCTGCAGATTGCGCTCGGGATCGACGCCATCCGGATTGCTGCCGTCGGCAGTGAACCGGGCGAACGACCAGCCGTTGTCACAACAGGTCGATTCGCTGGCGCCGCCGAGTGCGCTCGCTGCATAGTTGCGCTCGTCGTAATACGCGCTCGCGTAAATGGCAAAGTCGCCGTTGGCACCGAAACGGCGGGCTGTTTCGGTATGGATGGTGTAACCGTAGCCGTCGTTGTTCTTGCCGTAGTCGTGGGCGCGGCCATCGAACAAACCGCCGATCATCACACTGTTGTGCGTCTGGTCGAAGTCGAAGCCGGTCGGCGTACGGAAATCGACAGTGCCGCCGATGGCATCACCGTCCATGTCGGCGAACGATGTTTTATTCAGAACGATGGTCTTCAGGCCCGAGGGCGGCAGCAGGCTCAGCTTGACCTGGCGGCTGTGCGGTGAAGACTGCGCGACCTCCATGCCATTGATGAGGTTGACGTTGTATTCGCCGTTCAAGCCGCGCAATGAAACATACTGGCCCTGCCCGCGCGCGGCATCGCTGATGCCGCCGACAAATCCGGCGGTCGACGTGTTCACCACGTTCACGCCGGGCAGCATGCCGAGTGCTTCGGCGACGTTGCGAACTGCGCTGTTGTCCAGGTCTTCGGCCGACAACACGCTGGTGGTGTTGGGCGATTTCAGCTGCAGGTCGGTGGCTTCGTAACGGTCCGAGACGACCACGATTTCTTCGAGGGTCGCCGAGGCCACGTCGGTGCGGCCGGATTTGCCGGATGCCGCGTCGGCAGCAAATCCAACCACGGGTGCCAGCGACGCTGCCAGCAGCAAGGCTGACCGATAATTCTTTGGTTTCATCTGTTCTCTCCCCTTACGTGGCCTGGCCACGTCAAAAGAACGCCTGACCCCATACCTGGCCGCGGTCGCCGGACCGCGATTCATTTATTCCAGGTTATAGCATTTTGAATCAAACATTCCAAATTTAAATTGCACGGAACGGCTGTTCCGCGGGCTGTCCGCCCCATCACATTGATCGATCAACCCCTGTCGCCGCCGCACGCGCCGCCCGCCAGGCCATGACCAGGCGGTGCAGCCTGCTGGCCAGCGCCGCGATCGCCTGCGCGTCGGTACAGCGCCCGGCGAACCAATCGCGTGCAACGTCCTGAAAAATCGTGCGCCCCACGGCGAAGCCTTTGACGACCGCGAATGGCGCGGCGCTTTCGAAGGAGCGAATCAGCTCCGCCTCGGGAACCGACAAACCGAGCAGCAACACCCCGCGACAGCGCGGATCGCATGCATCGATGGCGGCCTGAATGTGACGCCAGGCGGCGCCGTCGGTCGCCGGCTCCAGCTTCCACCAGTCCGGCCGTACGCCGAGGCCATAGAACCGTCGCATTGCCAGCGCGACCGTGTCCGCGGCAATGGGTTTGCCCGCTGGCACGATCACTTCGACCAGCAACTCATGCTGGGTCTTTCGGCAGGCATCGAAGAGACGCAGCAGCTGGCGCTCCTGCCGGGCGCGCAGTTCCACGTCGTCATCCGGGTGGTAATGCACCAAACACTTGACCACGTGATTGACGGGCCATTCGAGCAGTTCGGTCGCGACGTCCGCGGCACCTTCGAATTCCAACGGCCGCGACTTGGGAACTTCGATCGGGCGCCCGATCCAGTACGGCCGATCCGCCGCACGAACCAGCGCATCGAATCCGTATCGCCCATCGAGCAACACACCGAATCGCGCATCGCCGGCGGCCACCTCATCGATCGCCTCGAACGCGAGCGATTTGAAAGTTGAGATGCGCTCGGCAATCTCAGCCGGAGCGAGACTCGCCTGTGTCGCGAGATCGTCGAATTGACTGCGATGATCGATGGCGAGCACGGTCAGCTCGTCGTACTCGCGTGCGCGCGTCGTCGACCAATGCAATTGTTCCAGCCCGACGTCTTCGCGCAGACGCCAGGGCCGCTGTTTGTTTGCAAGAAACTGCTGCAATTCCTGCCAGGTGGGCATCGCCGGCGCACAGCCATGGCGCGACACCACGATGGCGCCGCAAGCGTTCGCCCATTCGCAGCAACGCTCGATCGGCTCGCCCTTGAGCCAGCCACGCAGAAAACCCGCCATGAATGCATCGCCCGCGCCGAGCACGTTGAACACTTCGACCGGAAAGCCTGCACTCACGACGCCTGCATCGAGCCGCGCCGGAATGTCACCAGGAAAGGCGACGCAGCCCTGCGCGCCCAATTTACAAACCACCACCGCGGGCGTGTGCGAACGAATGGTTCGCAGCGCCTCGCACGTATCGGTCGAGCCGCCGAGAATGTGAATTTCTTCTTCGGTGCCGACGATCAGATCGCACAACGGCAGCACCTGCTGTAGCCGCGCGGTGACCGTCGAATTGGCGACGAAGCGCTGCTCGCCCATGTCGCGGCCGGCAAGATTCCACAGCACCGGCCGGTAATCGATATCGAAGATCACGCGCCGACCCGCCTCTCGCGCCCAGCGCGCCGCCGTCGTGCTCACTTCATAGACGTTCGGTTGTGACAGGTGCGTGCCGTTGATGAGCACCGCGCCGGCGGCGCTGATCCAGGCCCGATCCAGATCGGCAACGCGCAGCGCCATGTCGGCGCAGTTCTCTCGATAGAAGATGAGCGGAAAATTCTGCCGATCGCGGATGCCGAGCAGAACCAAGGCCGTGAGCCGCGCCGGGTCGTCGATGACGCCGTGAACGTCCACGCCTTCTCGCACCAGTTGTTCCCGGATGAAACGCCCCATGTGATCCGCGCCGACGCGCGTGATCAGCCCGGCTGAAAGCCCGAGGCGCGCCGCTCCGGTTGCGGTATTGGTCGGGCTGCCGCCGAGGGACTTGGCAAACGATCCCATGTCCTCCAGCCGGCCGCCGATCTGCTGGCCGTAGAGATCGACGCTGGAACGGCCGAGGGTGATGAGGTCGAGCGGGCGGATGATCTGGGCCATGACCGATATGCTATGGAATTATCATTCCATTGTATATATGATATTTTCATTCCACTTAAGGCCAGCGATGGACAGACGTCACTTCCTCAAGACGACCGGCACCGTGCTCGGTGTCGCGGCCATGCCACGCGCGGCTCGGTCCTCCACCCCGGCCAACGGCGCACGCCGGGTGCTGCCGCTCAATCGAAACTGGCGCTACATCCCGGAGCGCCCGGCGGGCGCAGAAGCCAAATCCTTCGACGACTCTCAGTGGCAGCGGGTGACGGTCCCGCATGCGAACGTGCGCACACCCTGGCACAGCTTCGACGAGCACTGCTATCAGTTCATTTCCTTGTATCGCCGCCGCTTCAAGCTGCCGGACCAAGCCCGTGGCCGCCGCGTGTTCGTGGATTTTGAAGGAGTGATGACCGCGAGCACCGTGTGGCTCAACGGCGTGCGGCTGGGCGAGTACCTCGGCGGCTTCACGCCCTTCTCTTTTGAGTTGACCCCGCACCTGGACCCGAGCGGCGACAATGTGCTCGCGGTCGAGGTCGACTCGCGCGAGCGGTCGGACATACCTCCCTTCGGTTACCAAGTCGACTATCTGACCTTCGGCGGCATCTATCGCGAAGTCTCGCTGCGCGTGGTCGAGCACAGCTTCATCGAAAACATTTTCGTGCAGCCCACCGACGTGCTCGGCAAGCACCCTGGACTGAACGTGGATTGTTTCCTCCAGCACGACGGGCAACCCGCTGCCGACTTGCGCGTGCAGGTGGAACTGTTCGACGGGCAACGAATGTTGGCCAAGAGCTCGTCGGCCGTTCGCGCCGATGGACCGGAGCCCTGCCGGGTGCGCTTCGAGCGCTTGCCAGCGGTGCAGTTATGGAGCCTGGAACAGCCGCATTTATATAGAGCGCGAGTACGTCTGCTCCAGGGGACAGACGTTCTGGATCAGGACGAGCGACGCTTTGGATTTCGCAGCGCGCAGTTCACCGAGCATGGCTTCGAGCTCAATGGCAAGCCGCTCAAGCTGCGCGGCCTGAATCGACATCAAACGTTTCCATTCGTCGGCCCGGCGATGCCGGCTCGCGTGCAACGTCGCGATGCGGAGATACTGCGCCGAGACTTCAAATGCAACATCGTGCGCACGTCGCACTACCCGCAGTCCCGTCACTTTCTCGATGCCTGCGATGAGCTCGGCCTGCTGGTTCTGGAAGAGATGCCCGGCTGGCAGCACATCGGCGACGCTGCCTGGAAGGACCTTGCGGTGGACAACGTCCGGCGCATGATCCGCCGCGACTGGAATCATCCCGCGATCGTGCTCTGGGGCGTGCGCATCAACGAATCGAGCGACGATCACGATTTTTATGCGCGCACCAACGCGACCGCGCATCAGCTCGACCCAACGCGCGCCACCGGCGGCATCCGCGCGTTTCAAGAGTCCGAGTTGCTGGAAGATGTTTTCACGATGAACGACTTCGGCTTTCCGCTCAAACCGCCGAATCATCCGCGTTATCTGAATACCGAATTCGCCGGTCACACGTACAACACGCGCAGCACGGACAACGGCGATCGCCTCAACGAGCATGTCGTGCGTCATGCGCGCGTGCACGACCAGCTCGCATCGGACGCGCGTTATGCCGGTGGAATCGCGTGGTGCGCCTTCGATTACAACACGCACGCCGACTTTGGCTCCGGCGATCGCCTGTGTTATCACGGGGTTGCCGACATTTTTCGTGAGCCGAAGCGCGCCGCCGGATTCTATCGATCGCAATGCCCGCCGTCGGAAGAGATCGTGGTCGAGCCGGCCATTCACTGGTCGCCGAGCGACCAGGCCGGCGGACTCATCACGCTGGTGGTGTGCTCCAACTGCGAGCAGCTGAAGATCTACGTTCGTGACAAACTGATTCGCGAAGGCGGTCCCGATCGTCAGCAGTTCGCGCATCTGACATATCCGCCCTTCGTATTCAACATGCAGGACGCCGTCGAGGACTGGGGCGACCTGCGCATCGAAGGTTACATCGGCAGCCAGCGCGTGATCGTCAAGCAGTACGCCGGCGACGGCATCGACAAACAACTGGTGCTCGCTGCCGACGCGACTTCTCTCATGGCCGACGGCGCAGACTGCACGCGATTGGTGTTTCGCGTGACCGATCAGTTCGGCAACGTGCGGCCGCTGGCGAACGAGCCGATCACACTCACGCTCGACGGTCCCGGCGAAATCATTGGTGACAATCCGTTCGTACTGGTCGGAGGCATCGGCGCGGTGTGGATTCGCGCCGGCGAGCAGCCCGGCACCCTTCGCATCAAGGCCACGCATCCGCGTTTGGGAGAGCGGCAGGCCACCATCGATATCATCGCCGCCGAGGCGGAAGTCGTGTGATTACAAACACTGCGCGCCTGCGTGCGTCCAGCCTCATCGACATACGAGACCAGTTGTTGAGCTGGCTGTTGGGCGACGCGTGTCCGCTCTGGTCGGCCAATGGTGTCGATGAGCACGGCGGATTCGTCGAATGTTTGAGCGCGTTCGGCGCAGCTCTGCCGGTGGAGCGCAGAGCACGAGTCGCGCCTCGCCAGATGTTCTCGTTCGCGATCGCGGCCCAGCTGGGCTGGCAAGGCCCCGCCGCGAGCACGATCGATCTCGGCTACCGCGAGTTTCAACGATTGTTTCGGCGCCCCGATGGACTCTATCGCACCCGAATCGAGGCCGATGGTGGGCCGAGTGATGACCGCGCCCTGCTCTACGATCAGGCGTTCGTGCTGCTCGCGCTGGCGGCGCAACCCAACGACGTGGCGCGAGCCGAGGCCGTGCGACTGCGCGAGCTGATTGGCAAGACATACCGAACCGCCAGCGGCACCTTCCGCTCCGATGAGCTCCCGCTCGACAAGCTCGAAGCGAATCCCCACATGCATCTGCTGGAAGCCTGCCTCGCGTGGACTGCCGTGGATGCGGATCCGGTGTGGCGGCGCTGGGCCGACGATATCACTCAGCTGGCGCTCGAACGTTTCATTCGCCCGCAGACCGGTGCGCTGATCGAGGCGCTCACGCCGGACTTCGAGCCTGCGCCCGATATTGACGGACGACGGGTCGAGCCGGGACATCAATTCGAATGGGCCTGGTTGCTGATGCGAAGTACACCGGGCGCTCTGCCTGCAGCGCTGCGCCTCATCGAAGTCGGCGAACGTCACGGCGTGCGCGAGCGCTTCGCGATCAATGCACTGCTCGATGACTTTTCGATTCACGATGGCAATGCGCGTTTGTGGCCCCAAACCGAGCGTCTCAAAGCGGCGCTGCTCGCCGCCGAGTTGACGGGAGACGAACGCCATCTCGTCCCCGCCGACGAAGCTGCGATGACACTCACGCGCTATCTGGATACACGCGTCGCCGGCCTGTGGCTCGATCAGCGGCTTGCCGATGGCACATGGCCCATCGAAGCGTCGCCCGCGAGCAGCTTCTATCACATCGTCAGCGCCGTCCATGCGCTGACGCGTTGGACGAATCATTTATGACTTCAACAGACCTCGTGCAGCACTGGATCAACGGCGAGCTCGTCACCGGCCACGGTCGGCCGCTCGATGTGTTCGATCCCGCGATTGGCCACGCCACACGCCAAGTCGTCCTTGCGACTCCCGACGACGTGGGCGCGGCGGTAGCCAGTGCCGCCGCCGCTTTTCCGGCGTGGGCGGAGACGCCACCGTTACGGCGCTCGCGGGTGCTGGCAAAGTTTCTGGCGCTGTTGAACCAAGAACGCGATGCGCTCGCCGAGATCATCGTCAGCGAGCACGGCAAAGTATTCAGCGACGCGCGTGGCGAAGTGGCACGCGGTATTGAAATCGTCGAGTTTGCTTGTGGCATTCCGCACCTGTTGCAAGGCCGGTTCAGCGACCAGGTCGCGAACGGGCTCGACAACTGGACGTTGCGACAGCCGCTGGGCGTGGTCGCCGGCATCACGCCGTTCAACTTCCCCTGCATGGTGCCCTGCTGGATGTTTCCAATCGCGATCGCCTGTGGCAACACGTTTGTTTTGAAGCCGAGTGAGCGCGATCCGTCAGCGTCCCTATTCATGGCACGACTGCTTCACGAGGCCGGCCTGCCGCGCGGTGTTTTCAACGTCGTTCAGGGCGACAAAGTTGCTGTCGATGCGCTGCTGGAGCATCCACGCGTGAAAGCCGTGAGCTTCGTGGGCTCCACGACGGTGGCGCAGTCGATCTATCAGCGCGGCGCTCAACACGGCAAACGCGTGCAGGCGCTCGGCAGCGCGAAGAATCACATGGTGATCTTGCCGGACGCGGATCTGGATCAGGCGGTCGACGGGTTGATCGGCGCCGCCTACGGCTCGGCCGGCGAGCGCTGCATGGCCATCTCCGTCGCAGTGCTCGTCGGGGATGTCGCCGATCGGATCATCCCGAAACTGGCCGAGCGAGCCCGAGATCTCGCGATCGGCAATGGGATGCGCGCGGAGGTCGAGATGGGGCCGCTCATCTCGCGTGAAGCGGTGTCACGCGTCGCAAGTTACATCGACAGCGGCGTCGCGAGCGGCGCCACGTTGGTTGTCGATGGCCGTCGCCACGCAATGACCTCGGAGCGCGGTTTCTGGCTGGGCGGCACGCTGTTCGATCACGTGACCCCCGAGATGCGCATCTACCAGGAAGAAATATTCGGGCCCGTGCTCGCCTGCGTGCGGGTGAGCACGCTGCGCGATGCGATCGATCTGGTCAACTCACACGAGCTCGGCAACGGTGTTTCGTGCTACACGCGCGACGGACACACCGCCCGTGAGTTCGGCCGCTCCATCGAAGTGGGCATGGTCGGCATCAATGTGCCTATTCCGGTGCCCATGGCATGGCACGGGTTCGGCGGCTGGAAGAAGAGCCTGTTCGGCGATACGCACGCGTATGGCGAGGAAGGCGTGCGCTTCTACACGCGACAGAAATCCATCATGCAACGTTGGCCGCAAGGCACGGCCGCTGGAGCGCAGTTCTCGATGCCGACGAGTTAGCGTGGCGTCTGGATCTGCAATCCTGCGGCTCTCGCCGCCCGATCGAGTGTGCTGAGGCCGGTCTGCGCATACTGACGCGGCGGCGCCTTGGCAGGATCCTGCTCGGCTTCGATGATCACCCAGCCGCTGTAACCGACGTCCGCCAATGTTTGCATGAACCGGTCGTAGTCGAGCGCGCCGTCGCCGGGCACGGTGAACATGCCGTCGAGCACGCCATCGAGAAAACTGCCATTGCGACGCTGCAAGCTGGCGAACACGTCCGGTCGAACGTCCTTGCAGTGAACGTGTGCGATTCGCTCAGGATGCAAGCGCACCACCGCCATCGGATCGATCCCCGCCAGCGCTGCGTGACCCGTATCGAGCGTCAGGCCGACCGCAGCGCTCGTATGTTTGATGAATTGCTCCAGGTCTGCGGTCTTCTCCACCACCGTACCCAAGTGATGGTGATAGGCGAAACGCAAGCCCTGGCCCGCGATGTAATCCGCGAGCTCAGTCAGGCGAGCGCCAAAGCGTGCCCACTCACTGGGTTCCAAACGCGGCGTCGATGACAATGGACGCGAGCGATCGCCGTGAATGGCGTTGCTGGTCTCCGCACAAATGAACACTTGCGAGCCCAGCGCTTTGAGCAAGGCCAGGTGCGGCTGCAGGCGGGTGACCTCTTCCTGCGCCGAATGCAACAACAAGCTGGCGCTGTACCATCCGCCGACCAGATCGAGTCGATGGCGCGCCAGCAGCGATTTGAGCGTCGCCGGATCTTTAGGAAACTTGCCGCCCAGCTCGATGCCGGAGAAGCCGAGACCGCGCGCGTCGGCGAGCACCGTTTCGACAGGCGTGTCGCCGCCAAGCTCGAGCATGTCGTCGTTGATCCATGCGATGGGACTCACGCCGAAACGGATCATGACTCGCTCTCCCCGCCGATCTTTGCATCGTAGGCCGCGCGTGCCGATTGCACGTCGCGCCGGTCTGAAATTTCCGCCGGAGGCACATCCCACCACGCGCCGCCCGCTTGGGTCGTTTTCATCGGGTCGGTGTCGATGACGATGACGTGAGTGCGATCCGAGCGCCTGGCACTCGCGAGCGCCGCCTCCAGCTCAGTGAGATTGGCCACCTTTTGTGAGATCGCGCCGAGGCTCGCCGCATGCGCGGCGAAGTCGATCCGAGGCAGCACCTGGTGACGCGCATCCGTCAGCAGATTGTTGAACGGCGCTCCGCCCAACGACTGTTGCAGCCGATGAATGCAACCGTAGCCGGCATTGTCGAGCACGGTGATGATGAGCTTCTGGCCCAGCATCACGGACGTCGCGATCTCGGAGTTCAGCATCAGATAACTGCCATCGCCGACCATCACGTGAACTTCGCGCGCCGGCTCCGCCATCTTGGCGCCCAGACCGCCGGCAATTTCATAGCCCATGCAGGAGTAGCCGTACTCGACGTGATATCCGCCGACGCTGCGCGTACGCCACAACTTGTGAAGCTCACCGGGAAGACCGCCGGCGGCACACACGACCACGCCGTCGGGCTCTGCGGCCCGCCACACCGCGCCGATGACTTGAGCGTCGCTCGGCAATGAATTCGAAACAGACGCAGCCAACGCCGCATCACAGGCCGCGCTCCACTCTCGCATGCGCGCGCTCACCGTCTTGCGCCAATCGCCGGTAACGCTCCAATCTCCCAGCGCCTGACGAATCGCATCGATCGTCACGCGCGCATCGCCCACCACACTGAGGGCCCCGTGTTTGTCGGCGTCGTACGCAGCGACATTGATCTGCACCAGCTTGCAACGGGAGCCATCGATCAACGCACGCGAGCCGGTCGTGAAGTCCTGCAGCCGTGTGCCGATACCGATGATCAAGTCCGCGGATTGAACGAGCGCATTGGCTGCGCTCGAACCCGTGACACCGATTGCACCGACATTGCAGGGATGGTCCCAAACGAGCGAGCCTTTTCCGCCTTGCGTTTCAGCCACGGGAATCCCCGCCTGGCTCGCAAACGCCGCCAATGAAGCTTCGGCCTGTGCGTAACGCACGCCGCCGCCCGCGACGATCAGCGGCGCCTTGCATGTTTTCAGCGCCGATATCACTTCCTGCAACTCTCGCGCATCCGGCGCCGGTGCTCGCACGCGCCACACGCGTTTCTCAAACAAAGCTTTGGGGTAATCCCACGCTTCGGACTGCACGTCCTGGCACATCGCCAGCGTGACGGGCCCGCAGGTGACCGGATCGAGCAACACCGACAGGGCACGCGGCAAGCTGTCAACCAGTTGCTCCGGCCGCATGATGCGATCGAAGTAACGTGACACGGGCCTCAAACAATCGTTCGCAGAGACCGTTGCATCGCTGAAGTCCTCGATCTGCTGCAGCACTGGATCCGGCCGCCGCGTCGCATGCACATCGCCCGGAAGTAACAACACCGGCAGACGATTCACGTGCGCCAGTGCCGCCGCCGTGACGAGATTGGTGGCACCGGGACCAATCGACGTCGTGCAAATCATCGCGCGCCGCCGACGCGATTGTTTCGCAAAACCAATCGCCGCGTGCGCCATGCTTTGTTCGTTGTGAGCACGATAGGTCGGCAGAGCATTGCCGATGGCATGCAACGCCTCGCCCAAGCCAGCCACATTGCCGTGACCGAGAATGGCCCAGACACCGGCGAAATACGGCACCTCGCCCGCGTCTGTTTCGATGAACTGGCGCGACAGGTAAGTGACCGAGGCCTGTGCCGCCGTCATCCGTACCGTGTCTCGCCGTGCCATCGCAAGCTCCTATTGGGGTTTCGAGGCGTTGTTTTTCGAGCCGCGCTTGCGCTCGCCAGTGCGCTCGCTTTCAAACGCGAACCCGATCACCAACGCTTCGGCCAGGCAAATCGACGTAGTGAGCGAACGGAACGAGCGGACTTCGGACTCGCGAACCTGCAGCACCTGCGTGGCCACCTTGGCGATGGGACTCACGGCGCTGTCACTGATCGCCAGCACTTTGGCGCCGGCGGCGACTGCCGTCTGCGCCGCAGTCACCGTCTCTTCCGCATAGGGGTTGTAGCTGATCGCGATCAGCACGTCTTTAGACGTAACGCCTTGCAACTGCTGGGCAACGAGACCGCCGACACCGTCGACGAGCACCGTGCGCTTGCCGATGCGCAGGCACGAATAAGCGAGATACGAGGCGACCGGGAACGAGCGCCGCATGCCGATCACATATAACGTCTGCGCCTGCGCCATGAGCTTCACCGCCCGCGACATTTCCGAGCGCTTGATGGTGGCGCGCAGATTCTGGAGCGCGAGGATGTCCCCTTCGGTGAACTCGGCCAGCAGGTCGCCGCTGTCCGCTTCTTTATCGGCCACCGTCGAGCTGAAACGGCGCACCCGCTCGTTGTAGCCCAGCGTTGCGTGGCTGGCGAGCAGGCTGTCGCGAAGCACCCGCTGCATGGGGCTCGCGCCGGTGAAACCCACGGCTTTGGCGAAACGCACGATGGCCGACTGCTGCGCGCCGGAGCGCTCGGCGACGACCGCCAGGGTTTCCAACGCCAGGTCGTTCGGGTGGTCGAGCACGTATTGCGCGATCTGCTTCAGCCGTTTGCTGAAGCCGTCATAGCGCTCCAGGATGACCTGCCGCAATTCCTCGGCCGTACGCGGGGCCGCGGCCTCTTCTCTCATGTTCCATCTCCCATGCTCTATGAAACGTAAATTCTATATTGACTTGGAAGGAAATGTATATTCTATTCTATTCCTGAGGGCGGCGCAGCCGCCTACCCCCTACCGGGAGCCGCGAGCATGTTTCACATCGCCGTCCTCGGGGCCGGCCGCATCGGTCAGGTCCATGCGCACAATATCGCGGCCCATCCGCAGTTGCGCCTGAAATATGTTTTCGATCCACGCACCGCGTCCGCCCGGGAGCTGGCCGAGCGCACCGGTGCGGCGGTCGCCCGGGAGCTCGATGAGGTGCTGGCCGACTCGGCGGTTGCGGGCATCGTCATCGCCAGTTCGACCGACGCGCACCTGGATCAATGTGTACGTGCCGTGGCCGCCGGCAAAGCCGTGCTGTGCGAGAAGCCGCTGGACATGGATCTGCAGCGGGCACGCCAACGCAGCGAGCAGCTCGGCGGTAAGAATGCCCGGTTGATGCTGGGTTTCAATCGACGCTTCGATCCGCATTTCGCGACCCTGAAGCGCCGGCTGCAGGCAGGCGATGTCGGCGCGCTCGAAACATTGCACATCATCAGCCACGATCCGGCGCCACCGCCGCTCTCTTATATCCAGGTCAGCGGCGGGATGTTCAAAGATATGTCCATCCACGACTTCGACATGGCGCGCTGGCTGCTCGGCGAAGAGCCGGTTGAAGTGTTCGTGTATGCGAGCAGCCTGGTGGATCCCGCCATCGGCGCGGCCGGCGATGTGGACACCGCCAAGATTCTGTTGCGGACCGCGAGCGGCAAGCTCTGCGTCATCAGCAACAGCCGGCGCTCCGGCTATGGCTACGACCAACGCATCGAGGCGTTCGGCGCTCGCGGACAATTGCGAGCGGACAACGTGCTGGAAAGCGCCGTCTCGGCCTGGGGCGAAGCAGGAATGGCGAGCAGCGCGTTACAAAACTTCTTCCTGCATCGTTATGCCGATGCCTATCGCCGCGAGCTGGATCACTTCGTCCAGATCTTGCACGGTGAGACTGCACCCTCCGTGGGATATCACGACGGGGTGGCGGCGTTGGTTCTCGCCGAAGCGGCCCAAGCGTCGGCTCGCTCCGGCAAAGCTGTCGCGCTGTGAACACCGCTGCCATTGGAGACGCGCCGCCCTCGGTCGCAACGGCGACGCTCGAAAACAAACCGGTCCGCGCCGTCGGTTTGTGGGGCGGCATGTCCGCCAATGTTCTCAACATGGTCGGCATCGGGCCGTTCATCACCATTCCCTTGGCGCTCGCCGCGATGGGTGGCCCGCAAGCGCTGCTCGGCTGGCTCACCGGCGCGGTGCTGTGCCTGTGCGACGGGCTCGTGTGGGCGGAGTTGGGCTCGGCGATGCCGAAGTCCGGCGGGCCTTATCACTATTTGCAGGAAGGCTTCGGTGCTGCGCGCCTCGGCCGCATGCTGAGTTTCTTATATCTCTGGCAATCGCTGGTGATCGGCCCGTTGTCGATCGCCTCGGGCACCGTGGGTTTCTCGCAATACGCAGCGTACCTGGTGCCCGAGATGGGCCCGACGCAGATCGTTGCGGTCGCGGCGGTACTGTGTCTTCTCAACACGGCGCTCTTGTATCGCGAGGTCCGATCCATCCAGCGCATGTCCTTGGTGATCGCCGCGATCGTGTTCGCCGCCATCCTGTGGATCGTGATCTCGGGCGTGATGCACTTCGATGCCAAGGTCGCCTTCGACTTTCCGCGCGACGCATTCACGCTGTCGCATGGTTTCTGGATTGGACTCGGCTCGACCACGCTGATCGCCGTCTACGATTACGGTGGTTATAACAACGTGTGCCTGATCGGCGAGGAGATCGAGAATCCGCGCCGGGTGATCCCGCTCGCGGTGCTCGGTTCGATCGTGCTGGTCGCGATCCTGTACGTGGGACTCAATCTTTCCATCATCGGCGTATTGCCCTGGCGTGAGGCGCAGCACTCGAAAGCCATCGTCGCCGACTTCATGCAGGCGATTTATGGTCACTGGGGCGGCATGGCCGTGGCCGTGCTGATTCTCATCGCCAGCTGGGGCTCGGCGCTCGCAGTGCTGCTCGGCATGTCACGCGTGCCCTACGCAGCCGCGGCCGACGGACATTTCTTCAAGGCGTTCGCGAGGCTGCATCCGACCGGCCGCTTCCCGACTGTGTCGTTGCTGTTCATGGGCGGCCTGTCGGCGCTCGCCTGTTTCTTCTCGCTCTCCGATCTCATTGCCGTGATGATCGTAATCCAGACCTTGTTCCAATTCTCCGCGCAATGCGTGGCCGTGATCCTGCTGCGCCGACGGAATCCGCAAGCCGACAGTTTCCGCATGCCGCTGTATCCATTGCCGGTCATCGTCGCCATTGCCGGGTGGCTGTACATCACAGTGACCAGCCAGATGCATCACATCGTGATCGCGGCCGGTCTGCTGACGCTCGGCATCGGCGTTTATTTGCTGCAAGCTCGAGGGCGGCGCGAATGGCCGTTCAACCCACGATGAAACTCTGGGATGTGATCGTCGTCGGCGAAGTCTACGTGGACCACGTGATGTCCGGCTTCGGCACCTGGCCGAGACCGGGCGAAGAAGTAATCACGGACAACTACACGCGCGAGATCGGCGGCGGCGCTGCGATCACTGCCTGTGGTCTTGCGCGCCTCGGCCGCTCGGTGCAACTGCTCGCCGTCATCGGCGCATCTGACGGTGCCTGGCTGGAGCAGCGATTGAAACAATTCGGCGTCGCTCTCGGCGGGCTGCGCAAAATCGAGGGCTGGACGGGCATTACGCTGAGCGTTTCGACCCGCGAGGATCGTTCGTTCTTTACTCACATCGGTGCCAACGCGCATTTGGAACGTGAGCTGCGCCGGCGCGATACGTTCGCGACCTTGACCCAGGCGCGGCACGTGCATTTCGCCATGCCTGTACAAAGGCCCTT
>CAMLEO010000037.1 GCA_946478975.1 uncultured Steroidobacter sp. | reverse complement strand
TTAACAGGGTTGATTCGAGCCATGGTCTTGCCTTTCCAACATCGTCGCCTTTGCTCCTACCTCGTAGTTATGCAGCTTGTCCGGCTTCACTGGCGGGAACCCCGGCACGGCGACGAAGTAGGTTTGCGGAGCGCCGCTGCGGAAGCCTTCTGAGTAAGAGCCGTACACAGTGAGCGACTTGCTCGGGAACCACGTCAGCACCGCGCGGGGCGTGGTGGACTCGAATGAATCCTTTTCGTAATACAACGCCGCTCCCGGCGCACCGCCGGCGGGATCCTGTCGGCTGAGCACTTCGTCGTGGAAGTAACGCAGACCCAACGTCCATTCGAGCTTGTTGTTGGCAAAGCGACGGCTCACTTCGCCGAACGCGGCCTCGGCTTTGGACGCATCGGTCCAGGCCAGGGTCACGGGGATCACGTCGATGGTCTGGAACGTACTGTCTTCAGCGTCGCGATAGTACAAACCTGCGGTCCAACGCCACGGCGAATCGATCGTGGAGTTCAGGAGCAGTTCCTCCGAGAACATGTGAGCATCGAACGCGGTGAGCAGCACCACCGGAAAGTTGGTCGGCGTCAGATCGAGATCGCCCGAATTCTTGTAGTCCAGATAGCTGGTGCGGCTGGAGATCGCAAAGCTGCCCGCGTCGTAGCCGATCTTGAGTCCATAGACGTCGTAGTCGGTGTCGATGAACTGCGGCAACGTGCCGGTGGCAAAGCTGTCGTCGTCCGAAGCGGACGGCGCGCCCTGGTCGGAGCGGGAGATCCAAGCCGACAGATCGACGGTCAATTCATCCGTCGGCCGCCCCTCGACCTTCAAACGGAAGTTGCGAACCTGGGAGTCGTTCGCATCCTTCTCGTTGGCGCGATCGATCCAGCCGCTGAAATCCTGATATCCAACCACCGCGCGAGCACCGAGCTTGCCCTCAACGATTGGCACGTTGAGCGCGAGGTCGCCGCGATAGTTTTCTCCGCCGCCGTCGGTGGTCGACAACGTGGTGCGCGCCTTGAGCTCGAATTGATCGAGGTTCGGATCGTTGGTGAGAACTTGCACCACGCCGTTCTGGGCGCTGGCGCCATATAACGTTCCCTGCGGACCGCGCAGCACTTCGACGCGCTGGAGATCGAACGCATTGGCGTCCGGAGCGACTGACGTTCGGACCAGGCCGAACGGCGCGGAATCGAGGTAGTAGGCAATCGGACTGGAACCTGCGAACAAAGGTCCGTTGGCACCCACACCGCGAATCGTGAGTTGCGTGCCGCCGCCCTGGTTGCCGACGGTGGTCGCGACTCCGGGCACGCGATTCAGCGCCTCGGTCACGCCGGCAACACTGGATTTATCGAGCTCCGCGCCGCTCATCACGGAAATGGAGATCGGCACCTCCTGCAAGTTCTGCTCGCGCTTCTGCGCGGTGACGATCACTGTCTCCAGCGATCCTGGATCATCCTTGTCCGCGGCAAGTGCGGCCGGCGACGCTAGAAACCATATGCACGTGGACGATGCCGCGAGCAGTTGGAATGCCTGAGGCTGTTTTTTGTATTCGGTCGAGTGCCCGTGAGCGTGTTCGCTCATCGTGAATTCCCCTTGCTGAGATTGTTTCTTGGGCCACAACCTGAGTCGTGGCACCGTTGCGCCCTGGGCCCGCGTCCGTTCTCACGATCGCGTTGATGTCCGCTGTTCAATCGTCCGCACTCCTTGGAGATCTCGCACTGAACGTCGCTTCGGGCAGGTGCGCATCTGGTTGGATCAACGAAAACCAAAGCTCACGAAATTACAGACCGGTCGGCTGTGCCGGCTTAGCCCCTACGGCGTTGCAGGAAAGGAGTCTCGCTGCGGCCGGGATGAACGCAGCGCTGCGGGGACTGCATTCATTCAGGAAAGTCCGGGCGGTGTATGCAATTTCACAGGGCGAATCCCTGTCCGCGCTCGGCGGCCCAGCACCGGCGCATTTGGTTTGCGTCGTACCAAAGTGACAGAGGAGAAAAACCGCCGGCGACGAATCGCCTCGTCCTCAGCTATGCCGAGAACGAGGACAGCCTGTTTTTGAACGACCGGCCTCAGCCCACGGGCGGTCTGTATCGTGCCAGCATTGTATCCAGGATCTCGATCAACGCCGTGCGATCTAAGGCGTGCGAGCTGGCTTGATTGAGCTGCGCGAGTTGTTCGATGTGCTTTTCGATCGTGAGCCGCGCTTCGCTCTCGTGCGATACCACCAGGTATCTGCGTTTGGGTCGTGCCTCAAACAATGCTTGCTCGGCGGCAACGGCCACCGCGTCCGGCTCGCTGCACCGGGATAGATCCAAAAAGCGCGCGTCGGGCCCGAGACGCTCGGTGGCATTGTGAATCAGGCGGGTTCGATAAGGGCCGGGCTCGATCGCGCTGACGCTTACCTGCAGAGCTTTCATTTCCTCCGCCAGGCAATCCGTGAACGCCTCGATCGCATGTTTGCTCATGCTGTAGGCGTAGATATCTTTATCGGTGAGGATGCCGGCGACCGAGCCGATGTTGACGATGCGCCCCCGGGCCTGGGCGATCAGCGGCACGAACGCGCGCGTGACACGAAACGGCGCGTGCGCATTGACCTTCATCACCAGCTCGAACTCGGCGACGTCGCCGTGCATGACCGAGCCGATGCTGCCGAGCCCGGCATTGTTGATCAGGCCATACAAACCGCGTCCGTCGCGTACGACCTCGGCGACAGCTGCGTCGATATCCTCAGGAGAAGTCACATCCAGGCGCAGCGGACGCACGTTCTCCAACTGCGCCAGCGACTGAAGATCGGCAGGCTGGCGCGCGCCTGCATAGATAATGTGTCCCAACGCCGCAAGGTGCTCGGTAATTTTGCGCCCGATGCCCGAGCTGGCTCCTGTAACCAGGATGGTTTTCGGCGCCTCCATGCCGAGGACGTCAGTGACGGCGCGTGAGCAGCCGGCGTGCCGTTGTCACGATCTGCTCCGCGGTCGGATACATCAGGCGCTCGAGGTCGGGACTGAAAGGCACGGGAACATTCGGCGCCGTGAGTTTCGCTACCGGTGCTCGCAAGAAATCGAACGCCTGCTCGGCGACCATGGATGCTATTTCCGAAGCCACACTGCAGGTGCCCGGCGCCGGATCCACGGCGATCAGGCGGCCGGTGCGCGCCACGGAGTCGATGATGGTCTGGCGATCGAGCGGCACGACGCTGCGAATATCGATGACCTCCAGCGAGATTCCATCGGGCTCGAGCGCCTGTGCGGCACTGAGCGCTTGATTTACAGCGCCGCCCAAGGCGGCCACCGTCACGTCGCAGCCGCTGCGCTTGATGTCAGCCGTGCCCAGCGGAATCGTATAGTCGCCCTCAGGCACCTCACCGCTCGCGGCTGAAACAGCCACATCCTCGAACCACAGCACTGGGTTGCCATCGCGCAGCGCGGATTTCATCAGGCCTTTTGCTTCGCGCGGCGTGGTCGGCACGACAATCTTCAAGCCCGGCACCTGGGCGAAAATGCCCCACGGCCGATCGGAGTGGTGCGCCGCCAGCGCGCCGTTGTACCAAACGAGGGAACGAATCACGATCGGAATGTTTGCCTGCCCGCCAAACATATAGCGGCTCTTGGCCGCCTGGTTCGCGATCTGATCCATTGCCGAGTACAAGAACGTCGAGTAGGCGCCTTCGATCACCGGCCGCATGCCGGTCAACGCCGCACCGATGCCGGCGCCGAAGAATCCACATTCGCTGATCGGCGTGTTGCGAATTCGGGCCCTGCCAAACTCCTCCAGCACGTCCGCATAGAAATAACTCTGCACGTCCTCCCCCATGACGAACACGCGGGGATCGCTGCGCATCTCCTCGACGATGGCCTGGCGTGCCGCTTCGATACACGTTATCTGCGCCACTCGACTGCACTCCTGGTCTCGTTCAAAAACACATCCTGCAGCAACTCTTCGGATGCAGGCGCCGGGCTGTGCTCCGCAAATTCGATCGATGCTTCGACCTCTTCCTGCACTTCGCGCTTCATCCGCGCGAAAGCCTCCGGCGTGAGTTCGTCGTTGCGCGACAGCTGGGTCGCGAACATATCGATGGGATCCCTGGCCCGCCACGCCGCCATTTCCGCCTCGCTGCGGTAGGGAGGAATTTTGATACCCGCACCGAACTCGGAATGCTCGCAATACCGGTAAGTCTTGGCTTCGACCAACGTCGGCCCGCCGCCAGCGCGCGCCCGAGCCACAGCCTCCATTACGGTGCGATACACGGCGAGCACATCCTGCCCGTCGACGACGACGCCGGGCATGCCATACGCCGACGCACGCTGCGCAACGTCCATGACGGCGGTCGATTCAGCCTGCGCAGTGAACAGCGCATATCCATTGTTCTCGCACAGGAAGACCACCGGCAGTTTCCAAACCGCTGCCAGGTTCAGCGATTCGTGGAACGGTCCGCAGTTCGCCGCACCGTCGCCGAAGAAACACAAGCACACTTGATCCGTGCCCCGCAGCTGCGCGCTGAGCCCCGCCCCGACGGCGATCGGCATCAAAGAACCGACGATCCCCGACTCGCCGAGACTGCCGACCGAAAAGACCGCCAGGTGCATCGAGCCGCCCTTGCCACGGCACACTCCGGTCGCTTTGCCAAACAGCTCAGCCATGAGCGGATTCAACGCCACGCCTTTACCGATCGGATGGCCGTGCGAGCGATGATTGCCTGTCATGTAATCGTCGTCACGCAGCGCCATGCACGCACCGACGATCTCCGCTTCCTGGCCGATCGAATTGTGCAGCGAGCCTTGCAGGCGCGTGCGCAGCTCGGCGGCTCGTTCGTCGAACAACCGGATCCTCAACATCCGGCGCATCATTTCATGCAGCTGTTCTCGGTTGAGTCCGGCGCGCTCGCGCCTCCTGTGCTCAGACTCGGCTTCGCGCAAAGCGCGCAACTCCGGATCCGTCGACAACATGCCTCGCACGCAGACTTCGAGCAGCTTGTCATCGAGCACGGGCGCGACGATGCCGGCGCCCGCCAGCTCGCGCAGCGTCTGGCTGCAATCAAACGTAACCGCGGCCGCGCGCATGGAACGTTGCTGTTGCTCGAATGAACTCTCATCCATCGAGAACGCGTACTGGATCAGCGGCACGACTGGAAGCGTCTGTCCTTGTTCGTGCCGACGTTTCATTTCAAAGATCCATTCGTAGTGCGGCTTGAGTTCGAGCTCGGTGCCGACAATCTCGTTGCAGTGCTCGAACAGCTTTTCGATGTGCCGGTCGGGCGAGGACAGATGATAGATCCGCGACTGTGCGCGTTGTTCGTGCGCCAGATGCACGATGGCGCGCACCGTAAAGTCCACCGGCGTCGGCGCCATCTCGTAGCGATAGTCTGCGATGGCGCAGCCGGTAAGCAGGCAGCTCTTCAACATTCGATACGCATACTGCAACTCGTCGTACCGGCCCCGCTGCGAATCCGCCCAGATAAACCCCAGGCGGAAAATGTTGGCGTGCACGCCTCGCTCTCGGGCCAACAGGCAGAGTTTTTCCGCCACCCATTTGCTCGCAGCGTAGCCTGAAGAGATCGAATGCGTTTCATCGTCGATGGCAGTGGCCTCATTCGCGACGCGGCCAGTTTCCTCGTCGCGCGGAGTAAAGACGCTCAAGGTGGAGATCTGGTTGAACTGCTTCGGCCGTTCGCGCGAGGCGATTCGCAGCAACTCCTGCTGCGCATCCACGTTAGCCGCCTTGGCCATCGGATATGTTTCCAGATGGTTCATGCTGGTCGCGCAGTGATAAATCGCATCGATGTTTCGGCACAGGCTCTGATAGACCCCCTCATCCAAATTCAGCGACGGCCGCCGCAGATCGCCTGCGATCGCGACGACGCGAGCCGCAAACTCGTCGCGCCACAACTCGGATCTGGCGAGAGTGTCCTTGAGCCGCAAACCTGCTTCAGTGTCGGATGCAGCTCGCACCAGGCAGTAGATCGTCGCCTCGGTGTCCTGAAGCAATTGAGCGAGCAGGAACCTGCCGACGAACCCAGTCGCTCCGGTCAGCAGGATGGCGCGTGCGGGAAAGTGAACTTCACCGGCAGCGGCCACGATGTCCTCATCCAGCACGGCTTCGCTGGACAGATTCACCAGCTCCCGCTCTGCGCTGTCGCCATGAATGCGAGCCGCCAGCTCGCGCAGCGTTGGACTGCCGTAAAGATCCGTGACCTTCAAACCCGAGCCGAGACGCTGATTGATCAAAAACAACGCTTTCACCGCCAGCATCGAATGTCCGCCGAGATCGAAAAAACTGTCCCGACGTCCGACCCGCTCCACACCCAGCAGTTCGCGCCATATCGCAGCCAGCCGCACCTCCGTCTCGCCCCTCGGCGGCTCATATAACTGTGCAGCGTATGCATCCAGGCTGGGAGCGGGCAGTGATCGCCGATCGATCTTGCCACTGGGCGTCATCGGCATGCGGTCCAGAACCACGAACGCGCTCGGTACCATGTACTCCGGCAGAGCTGCCTTCACGTGCGCACGCAACTGCTCGACTGTCGGCTTCATGCCCGGCTCGTTCGGTGTGACGTACGCAACCAGTCGTTTGTCTCCGGGTGCATCCTCGCGCGCGATCACAACCGCTTCGCTGATCTGGCTTTGCTGTGCCAGGCGCACCTCGATCTCACCGAGCTCCATTCGGAAGCCACGGATCTTCACCTGGTCGTCGTTGCGCCCGAGGTATTCGATCATGCCGTCACTTCGCCACCGCGCGAGATCGCCCGTCTTGTACAAGCGCGCGCCGGCGTCCGCTGAAAATGTGTCGGGCACGAAACGCTCGGCCGTCAGCGCCGGCCTGTTCCAGTAGCCGCGCGCTACACCGACGCCGCCGACGAAGATTTCACCGACGACCCCCACAGGCACCGGGTGACGGTTGCAATCCAGGATGTGAATGCGTCGGTTCGGCATCGGCCGACCGATGTGAGGTTGAGCGAGTCCAGGTTCGAGCCGCGCCATGGTCGCATCAACCGTGCACTCGGTCGGACCATAAACATTGTAGAAGGCGACGTCGCTGCAGTTCGCCAGCTTGTCCCACAATTCCGCATCGATGGCTTCGCCCCCCACCAGCACCGTGCGCAGTGAGCCTTGCTTTTGCAACAGGCCGGCGGCCATCCAGTTCTTCAGCTGCGATGGCGTGCAATCGATGCCTTCGATGCGATTGTCCTCGATGAATTTCACCAGCGCCGCGGCATCCGCCCGGAAGCGTTGCGGGACGATGAAGACGGTGCGTCCCGACAGGAGCTGCAGCAGCTGCTGAACCGAAGCATCGAAGCTCATCGATGCGTTCAACGCGATGTTCTGGCACGCCACGGGCTGCGAATATGCATTCTCCAGCCCCCGCCACAGATTCACGGCACTGGCATGCTCGATCATCGCGCCCTTCGGACGGCCCGTGGATCCCGATGTATAGATCACATAGGCCAGATGATCCACATGCGCGGCCCTGGCCGGCGACGGCAGATCACTGGTTTCGTTCCGAGCGATGTCTCTGGATTCGATGCGCGGACTGATCAGACGCGCGTGAGAGCCGGACAAACGCCCACGCACAGACTCATCGATCAGCACGACGCGTGGGCGGGCGTCCTCTTGAATATATGAAAGCCGCTCAGGCGGATAATCCGGATCGAGCGGCACATACGCCGCTCCCGCTTTGAGGATCGCCAGCACGCCTACAAACATATCGATGCCGCGCCCGATGCACAGCCCCGCCAGGTCTCCCTGCCTCAAACCGTTATGTTGTAGATGCCGCGCAAGCTGATTGGCACGAGCATTCAAGTCTCGATAGGTCAGCGACTGCGACTCGTAAACGACCGCCGGTGCGTCCGGGGTTCGGCGCACCTGCTGCTCGAACAATTCATGCAGCAGCCCGTTCGGCTGCGACAGGAACTGCGATCGGGTGAATTCTTCGATGACGTACGACTGCGGCTCGCGCAGCATTCGCAGCGCGCCGATCCTGCAGTTCACATCTCGCAACGACGCGAGCACCGTGCCCAGGCTTGCAACCCAACGCTCGATCGTCTCGCGCTCGTAGAGATCGGCTGCGTAGCTGATGTTGCCGGTAATTCGCTCACCGTAATCCCGCAGCGACAGCAGCAGATCGAATTTCGGCGGCTCGTCGATCTCACTTTCTTCGCTCACCTCCAAGCCGGCCAGCCGCAGCTCGTCGTCGGGTGCGTTCTGTACCGCCAGCATGACCTGGAAGAGCGGATTGCGATTCAACGCGCGCTGCGGATGCAGAGCGTCTACCACATGCTCGAACGGCACATCCTGGTGATCGTAAGCGCCGAGCGTCACGGCCTTGACCTGCTCGATCAGTTCACCCACCGTCATATCCGCGGTCACGCGGGTACGCAGCACGAGTGTATTCACGAACATGCCGATCAGACCTTCGACCTCGGGCGTCGGGCGATTCGCCACCGGCGTGCCGACCAGGATGTCCTCCTGCCCGCTCAAGCGCGCCAGCAGCGCGACCCAGGCTGCGTACAAGACCATGAACAAGGTCGCCTCATGTTGTTTGGCGAACGCACGCAGCTCCGCACTCAGCTTGGCATCGAATGTCACAGGGACCGAGCCGCCACGACGCGTCTGCACCTCCGGCCTCGGCCGATCGGTGGGCAGTTGCAATTCCGGCGCCGCATCCCGCAGGCGCTCGCACCAGTAGCTCAGCTGTTTGTTTCTGACTTCGCTCTGCAGCCAACGTCGCTGCCACAGTGCGTAATCGGCGTACTGCACCGGCAGCGGCGGCAGATGCGGCTCTTCGCCACGCACGAGCGCGTCATATGAGTGCGACAGCTCGCGCGCCAGAATGCCCATCGACCAGCCATCGAAGATGATGTGGTGCAAGCTGAGCAGCAGCACGTGTTCCTGTGCAGTCAACCGCAGCAGCTTCACTCGCATGAGCGGACCTGCACCCAGGTCGAACGGCTCCTGCAGTTCCTGATGTCGCGCGAATTTCACTCGCGCTTCGCGTGCTTCCGGCGTGAGGCCGCTCAAATCGAGGAAGGTCCAACCCGGACGGGTTTCGGCCTGGATCTGCTGCTCGACCTCTCCCGCGGCATTGATGAACACGGTTCGCAGCGTCTCGTGCCGCTGAACCAAAGCGCCGAGCGCATCCCACAGCGCCTCGGAATCGAGCTCGCCCTGCAAGCGCAACGCGTGATTGAAGTTATAAGCGGCTCGCCCTTCATCGAGCTGATCAATGAACCACAATCGCTGTTGAGCCGCCGACGCCGGCGCTCGCGTGCTGCCGGCCGTGAGCTCACGAGCGACCGGGCTGATCCGACGCAGTTTCTTCGAGCGCCGCTGATACAGCAGCTCGACCAGCCGCGCCTGCTCTTTGGACAGCGAATTCAACCGTTCGCGCGCGGTCGCGGGCTTGATACTCACCGTCATTTCTCCCCCCGGGCCAGGCTGCGAACGAGTTCACGCATCTCACCGTCCGCCATCTATGTGACTTCGTTGATGAGATCGTCGAGATCCTCGCTGCCGTCGGCGATATCGTCCACCAGCTGCGCCCGGCGCAGGCTGCGCAACTCATCGGCAAGTGCGCTCAAGGTCGGATGCTCGAAAAGCAGCCGGACCGATAGATCCACAGGCATCGCCGCGCGGATGCGCGTAACGGCTTGCATCGCCAGCAGGGAGTTGCCGCCCAGCTCGAAGAAATGATCTTTGCGGCCCACCGTTTCGATGCGCAGCACGGTTCTCCAGATTTCCGCCAGCAGGTTTTCGATCTCATCGCGTGGAGCCTCATATTCGTGACTCAGATAATCGCCGACCGACGGCGGCGGCAGCGCGCGGCGATCGATCTTTCCATGGCGAGTAACAGGCAAGCTCGAGAGGATCTTGAAGGCGCTGGGAATCATGTAGTCGGGCAATTGCGTCTGCAGTCGCGCGCGCAGTTGCTCCACCTGCAAGAATTCATCGGCGCGTGGCACGAGGTAGGCGACCAGGCGCTTCATGCCGGCTTCATCCTCGTGCACGACGACGACGACTTCGGCGACTTCCTTCTGCCGCGCCAGCTGCGCCTCGATCTCGCCCAACTCGATGCGATAGCCGCGGATCTTCACTTGTTCGTCATTGCGGCCCAGGAACTGAATCGTTCCATCCGGCAGCCATTTGCCCAGATCGCCGGTGCGATACAAACGTCCCGGCGCGGAGGAGAACGGGTCGGCGATGAATCTCTGCGCCTGCAACTCGGCGCGATTGAGATAACCACGCGCGACACCCGCGCCGCCGACGTAAAGCTCTCCGGCCACGCCAATGGGCACCGGCTCGAGATGGCTGTCGAGAATATAGATTTGCGTGTTGGCGATCGGCCGGCCGATGTGCAGCCCGAAGTCTTCGTCGCGCAAGCGACCGGACGTGGCGACGACGGTGGTCTCGGTGGGCCCATAGTTGTTGATGACCGTAACAGGCAGGCCAGTCGGTCGGAAACTCAGGCGGTCGCCACCGATCAGCAGCATGGGCAGTTTGCGCGCGGGCAGCGGCCGCTTCAGCAGCACTTCGGCCACCGGCGTGGGCAGAAATCCCATGTCCAGATTTTGATCGCACCACCAGTCCAGCAGCGCTTCGATGTCGTTGGTGAGACCCTCTGGCGCCATCGCGATCGTCGCGCCGCTGGTGAGTGCCGAGAGAATTTCCCAAGTCGACGCATCGAAGCCAAGCGATGCCACGCATGAGGCGCGTTGACCCGCGCGCAGGCCGAACGTCGCGTGATGCCAGTACAGCAGATTGATGGCGCTGCGATGCTCGACCTGCACGCCCTTGGGACTGCCAGTCGATCCAGACGTGTAAATCACATACGCAAGATGCGTGGCACTCAACTGCGCCTCCGCAGGCGGCGCATCGCCCCGCTGCCGCGCGATCTCTTCGGCGTCGCTGTCGATCGACAGCACTTGCACGGCGGCCGAGGCCAATGCGCCTCGCAATTTCCGCTGCGTCAGAACGACTACAGGTGCGCTGTCTTTCAGGATGTGAGCCAGCCGCTCGGCGGGATATCGGCAGTCGAGCGGCACATAGCCGCCGCCCGCTTTCAACGTCGCGAGCAGCGCGATCACCGCCTCGATGCCGCGCTCCAGATACAGCACCACTCTGGAATCCGGACGCACTCCTCGCCGCACGAGCACATGGGCAAGTTGATTGGCCTTGTAGTTCAACTCCGCGTAAGTGATCTCTCGGGCGCCGCAGCTGATCGCCACTCGCGAGGGCTGCGCCAATGTTTGCTCTTCAAACCAGCGGTGGATCAACTTGTCCTGGGGTTGATCCGCATGTGTTTGGTTGAACGCCACGAGGACGCAATGTCGCTCCTCGGCGGAAAGCACTTGCAGAGTGAGCGCCGGCACGTCCGGCCGACACTCCAGCGCATCGATCAGCGAGTGCAACGCCTGTCTCACATAACTGATCATCCGGGACGGCTCGACGCGCGCATCGCTCTGCATCGTCAGCAGAAAATCTTCGTCGAGCTCGTCGACCGTGAGCGCCAATGGATAGTTCGTCCACGCCTCGCCCCGCTCGATCACGCGAACGCCCGCAGCCATCTCTCCTTCACCCTGCGCGTTCCGCGTCGCGCGCCGGAAGTTCAGCACCGCTGTGAACAGCGGCGCGCTTCCCTGCACCGAAGAGCACTCTTGCGCCACGATGAGACTGGTTTGTTCGTGCCTCGCAAGTTCCAGCAGCCGCGAGTGAACGCGATCCACCAACTGCTCGGCGCTGACGTCCTCGATGCAGATCCGCAACGGCAGCGTGTTCACGCACATTCCCAGGGCTCGTTGCGACTCGGATACCCGCTTCTGACTCGAAGCCATCAGCACCGTGCCGAAGACCACGTCGCTGCGACCGCTGGTGCGAGCGACCACGAGCGCCCACGCTGCGTGGAAAAGTCTCGCGGCGGAGATTCCCCGCCGTTTCGACAAGCCATGAACACGTTGCGACAGCTCAGCGCCCAGCGTCTGCCGCACTTCGGCGATCCGGCTGCCATCGCCGTGCGTGTCGACCAGCCCGAACGGTGCAGTGGGCTCCTCGACGTCGCCCAATGTCGCGCGAAAGAATGTTTCGGCAGCAGGCGTCGCCGCCTTCGCCAGCGCCTCGTTGATGAAGTCGCGATACGGCACGGGCTTCGGCAGTTCCTGCTCGCGCCCGGTGAGGATGGCGAGGGCCTCTGCAATCAGTTGCTGCAGCGAGCGGTGATCGCAAACGATGTGATGAACCTGAAGCAGCGCGTACCAATGGCCGCTGCGTGCATCCGGCACGTAGAGCAAATGAGCCAGCGGCGCTCGTGACATGTCGAGCCCGTGACGGCCGGACTGCATGCGCTCGCGCAGTGCCTCGATCGGATTCGCACCGTCGTCGAGTTCTATCTCGGCGACGCCGAGGCGGGCTTCACGACACACGACCTGCACCGGCCGCACCAACCCCTCCCAGCAAATGACTGTCCGGAGTGCATCGTGCCGGACCACGACGGATTGCAGAGCGCCGATCAGCGCGTTCAGATGCGCCTGCGATTGCAGTTCGAACAACGTCGAGAGCACGTAACCGTCGCGACGCCGGTCGAGCAGGTAGTGAAACAACATCCCTTCCTGCGTCGGCGACAACTCGTAGAGCTGTTGTATGTTGTCCGCTCCGCCGGGCACCTGCGACGCGACCTTTTCCACGACTGCGCTGTCCGCTGCCTGCTGAGCGTCCAGGACATCGCGGCCCCGAGCCCATGCGTTGTCGCGAGCTTCGATCACTGCTCTCACCTCTCGTCCTTGTATCGTCCATGTGCCGGCCGGTGCGCACATGCGGTTCCGTTAAATACCAGGAGCAAACGCAAAGGGCGCCGGCGGCCCTTGTTGAAAGGTTTCGGTTACCTCACAGCGCGACCTAAATCCCATCGACCACCGGACGTGTCAAGGACGTTCGCTATGTCACGACTGCACGTTCCCGGTCGTTCGCGCCTGTAAACACCACAGGTGCCGTAGCGCGGGCGTTCGCAAGACATTCGGTGCTGAGCGGAGCCGCGCAAGCGCATTCTGGTCTGTCACGTGAACTTTGGCTTTTTTGACGAGGCGCGCTCGCTATTGGGGCGTTCGGAACACACTCGGCGGCAGCGTTCGCGATCTTCGCAACCCATCGACAACTCTCAGTAAATGTTCCCCGGTTGTACAAAACCCACGCTCGTGGCGACGCCGGGCCGGCACGCTCTGACATGCAGTATGTGCAACACCATGCCGTGCACCTCATATGCCATGTGCGGACGGGATGAAGCGGCCGCCTGAACCGGTCGTTAATCAGGAAGTCCTTGCGCCCATCGACAATTGCTCTGGAACGAGCAATTCGGGCCGGGCACACCACCGCGGCCAAGGCCGTACTCCGGTAAACACCATGCATTCTTCTGCCGAGGCTTCGGCCTCGCTCACAATTGGCTCGCGAGAACGCAGCGTCGAATGGTCGATCGAGTCTCGCCGGCAGTACGCCGATCCATTCAACGAAGTCGATATCGATGTGGTGTTTTCTTCAGGCGCACAGTCCTGGCGCGTGCCGATGTTCTGGCGAGGCGAACAGCGCTGGACCGTCCGCTTCGCCCCACCGCGGCCCGGCACATACCGCTATCACTTCGAAAGCACCGATCCTCACAATCCCGATCTGAACGGGCACGCCGGTCAGGTCACATTCGGTGCTTATGCTGGCGGCAACCCACTGTTGCAGCGGGGGCCGCTGCGCGTCAGCTCCAACCAAAGATATTTCGAGCACGCCGACGGCACTCCCTTCTACTGGCTCGGCGACACCTGGTGGATGGGCCTGTCCGATCGTTTGAGCTGGGAAGGGTTCGTAGAACTGACGCAGGACCGACGCGAAAAGGGCTTCACTGTCGTGCAACTGGTCGCGGGCTTGATCCCTCACGAAGAGGTCTGCCCGATCGACCCCGGCTGCCACAACGAAGGCGGCGCGGTGTGGGATCCGGAGTTCCGCCGCATCAACCCACTGTATTTCGATTACGCCGACCGCCGTATTCAACACTTGATCGGCCAAGGCCTGGTACCGGCGATCGTCGGGGCGTGGAGCCATGTGCTCGAACAAACGGGCACGGCGCGGATGAAAAAACATTGGCGCAATATCATCGCGCGCTATGGAGCATATCCAGTTCTCTGGATCGCCGGCGGCGAAGTGCTGGATCCGCCCGAACGCGACGGCTGGACGGATGTCACGCGCTATATCAGGAGCACCGATCCCTACCGACATCCCATCGCCGTGCACGAAGTTTCTCCCGACCAGCCCGCCTTGCACGACGAATCGCTGACCGATTTTCATTTGTTTCAACCTTCGCACCATGGCTGGAACAGCATCGCCGTGGAGGTTGCACAACTGAATTTGCACTACGCGCGCACCGCCATCACCAAGCCGCTGGTCGTCGGTGAGATTGGCTACGAGATGCTCGCGAAGTCCCATCTGGAGGACTTCCAGCGCGCGGCCTTCTGGCTCGGCATGTTGAATGGCGCGGCGGGCCACACCTACGGCGCGAACGGCGTCTTCGAATCCTACAGCTTCGATAAACCTCTGCATCGCAGGCGCTGGACGCTGCATGGCTGGAAAGAAGGCATGGCGCTGCCGGGCTCGTATCAGTTGGGACTTGGCGCGAAACTGCTACGGAACTATCCGTGGTGGCGCTTCGCTCCTCATCCGGAATGGATCACACCTCGCGGCACCACGCTCCTGGAACCGCGCGAAGGCGATGCAGTGAATGGCTTTCGAGCCAATCTCTCTAGTGAATGGGGCGACTGGGACAAATCCGGACGAGAGGTTCCGCCAAGCGAATGGCGCCAGCGCAATGGCAACTGTCGGCTTCCATACGCAGCAGGCATCCCGCGCGAAGTCCGATTCATCTACTTGCCCAACTTCGATCTGATCTCGCCCGCTCCACCGACGGTGCTCGGCCTGGAATCCGGCGTGCGCTATCGAGCGTTCTATTGGGAACCCACGCTCGGCGTGCGAATCGACCTGGGTCACATCGAGCGACCCGCCGAAGGCGATCTCGTCATCAGCCGGGCTGGTTTCGGCGCGAGCGATCCGGAATGGGTCGATCTTCCACTCGCACCGACTGCGCTCGCGAACCTTCCGCACACGTTACAACAAGGTGTAATCAGCGCGGCGGCACCGGAGCTGACCGATGGCATCATCCACCTGCAGACTCTGAGCGATTCGGACGCATTCGTTGCATTACGTTTGCGCGACGAGAACAACTACATCGCGGCAGGCTACAGCGCTCAGCAACAAAGCATCTTTGTGATCGAGCGTCGCAACGGCGAGTACGGGCGCCTATTGGGTAAAACTGCGGTCGTCATCCAGGGCGCGACATGCAACTTGTCCATTGAAGTGCGCGCAGGGATGGCCATTGTCGCGATTGCCAGTGACGCTGGAAGTTACACTTCACCCATTGTTTCCGTGGATAACAAACAATGCGGACGTTTCGGAGTCGTGCACGGCACCGGACCGCGATTCAACATCATTCGCTTCGAAGCACGCCGCAGCGGCGACATCATCCAAGACGCGCAGCGCGACCGCGATCTATACGATGCACGCGGGACCTATCGAGGGCACATCAGCGGGCCCGGACTCGAACAACAATGGCTGCCCACAGTAGCCTGGGATGATTACGGCGAACACAAACACCTGCTGCTGGATGCGTATCGACCCGAGATACCGCCGACCGCCGGAGATTGGGTCCTGGTGCTCGACGCGATTCACCCAGGCTGAAACTGGAGGACGTATTCCTCGATGCGATTGGCGCACTCCTCCGCACCCGGTTCGCGTCGCACAGCCTGTTGCAATCGCCGGGTATCCTGAGCAATCGAGGCGTCCCCGAGAACTCGTCGCGCGCTGTGGCGAAGCGTCTCGGCGTCGATCTGCGCGCCACGAATGTGACAACCGTTACCGAGACGCATCAAATTGTCGGCGGCCCATTCGAGCTCAGGGACACCGCATGAAGTGACCAGCCACGGGACTGCGTGATATGCCGCTTCAGCGCTCGATGCCGTGCCTCCCATACCGACGATCAGAGCTGCATGCGGCAGGATCTTGACGTGCGATGTCCGCTGCACGATTTCGAAACCTTCGGGCAAGGGTGCGAGCGCAGTGGCCTGATCGGCGTCGTCGATGGATAGGACGACGTGCCACCCTTCACCCGCGAACGCTTCGATACACATGCGGTAGTAGTGCTCTGCCCGTGGGTAGGAGCGCGAGGGTGCGACGAGAACGATCGGTCGATCGCTCATCGGTGGCGCCCAACGACCGAAGCCCGCTTGTTCGCCGGCGATGCGACCGGCGTGCACACAGCGGTCATCGAGGGCGAGATCGCACGGCTCCAGCGCCCGCGGAATCAGGAACAAATTCAAACCCGCGCGCTGAAATACAAAATCCGTGCTGGCGATGCCCTGAGTATGCAGGAAACTGTCCGCCCGCTCGCTCTCCTCGAGCAGCAGCTCCCGAAGTGACGGCTGCGGCATCTGCTGCTGAATGTATGACTTGTGGAGCGCGATATTGGAACTGGTCATGACGGCCGGCAGCTTCCATCGCTGCATCAACACCCGTGCGGCCAGCGCGGTGTGATCGTAGATGAGAAGATCCGGCCGCTCTCGCATCGTCCCTGCATCGACTTTGGAGAGTGTGGCGAGCGCGATTCTGCAATATATGGTTTCGTGCAGGGTGCGCGCGTTCATCGCATGTCTGCCGTATTCGAGCACCTCCGCGCCCTGCATCCGAACTCGTTCAGCGAATGCCGAGGTGATGGCATAGGTGACTCGATGACCTCGGCGCACCAACACCTGGATCAAAGGCAGGGTCGGATTGACGCAAGCTGCGATGGGAGTTCCGACATAGAGAATAGGTGCATTCTTCATTTCGCCGCCGACGCTCAGATTCGAAGGCCAGACTGTGCCGGCGCTGGCACCTCGGGAGCAACTTCTGGCTCCGCCGAGGCCCAATTACCAAAAACCCATACTCGAAGGATGGTGGAGTTGCTTATTGCTGTGACGAGGCAGCGGGGCCGATAACTGTGATGCAAGCCTGCCCAAAGCACTGATTCTGTTGGCGACAGACAGAGACAACGGGCGACAACCGACAGTCGCGCCACTTCACACAGATCGGCGCGGGCAACACCGGGCCCTCTGGTGTTGCAACCGCAAGCTGCAGTAAACGTTGCGGGCGCGAGCTGTGTGAGCCACACGCCGTGCACACAGGACGTGAGTTCACGGAACTGAATAAGGACGTTAGATGAAGATAGTCATTCTCACCGGGGGAACCGGATCGATCGCGCTTCAGCAGGGATTGCACGACGCTTTGGAAACCCAGCTCGATGGGATCGATGTCAACATCGTCGTAAACGCCTACGACAACGGGTTGTCCACCGGCGAGGTGCGACGCGTGCTGAACGGTCGCATCCTGGGCCCCTCGGATGTGCGCAAGAATCAAACGACGCGCCTGAAGCTGCGCGACGCGACGGATCCGTGGCTGGCGTTTCAAGAATGCCGCTTCACCGCCGAGACGCACGCAGCACGCCAGCTGTGCGAAACGAAAGTCGCGGCGCTGATGGCCGAACTCAAAAAGCGCGGGCGTCCCACGATCTGCCGGGAGCGGCTCCTCGATGCGATCGCAGTGTTTTTCGCCGCGCCGCTCGCAGCAAAGATTCGCTATCACGACTTCTCTTTAGCAAACATCGTCTACGCCGGCCTTGCGGCGGCGAACGGCAACTCGCTGCGAGCAGCCGCCCGGATCATGGCCGAGGCGATGGAAATGCCGGACAACGTGCTGTTGAACGACGACAGATCGCTGTTTCTAGGCGCCCTGACCCGCAGCGGCCGGCGACTGACGGACGAAGGAGAGATCGTCGTATGGGGCCGTGCGGACGATCCGATCGTCGACATCTTTTTCGTCGATGCGGACGGTCGCGATGCGCGCCCGGAGCTGTGCTTCGAAAGCTGGAAGGCGATCGTCGAGGCGGACCTGATCATTCTTTCCTCCGGCACGCAATGGTCCTCTCTCATTCCCACGTATGCATCGCAGGGTTTCGATGCCGCGATTCGTGACAGCAGCGCCAAGGTTCTGCTGGTGATGAACCGCACGCCTGACCTGGACAGCCCGGGACAAACGGCTGCCGATATCATCGATGCACTGGTTCCACGGTTCTTCGACCCGGGGCGCGTGCATGTGCTGCTCGACGCAAACGGCAATCCGCAGATGCGTGAGATGACGGACAGCGCGCGCGCCAGGACCGCTTCGGTATTCGAGGCCGACCTGTCCAAGCCGAGCGATCCTCCGCACAAGCACGATCCAGCCAAACTGGTCAAAGCCATCGGCTATGTCTGTTTTCAGGACTACGTCGACAGCGATTTCTTTTTGTTCGACTACGACGACACTTTGTGCGGGCGTGGCAACGAATATCCGCGCTCCTCGCGATTCAACGTGGAAGGACTCACGCGGCTGAACAGCCTCACCCGAGTCGGCGTTTGCACCGGCAACACCATCAAGGCGTTGAACCTGCGGCGGATCGCCGCAGCAGGTGGCGAGCCCGCGTTGGGGCCAAATCCATTGCTGATCTTCGCCGACGGCGGCGCCAACGAATACGCCTACGACACACGACAGCTCAACGGCGCGCATCCGGAGGTCGTGCAATGTATTTCGCCGCATGCGCTGCTGCCGGAGAGCGGCCGATTCAGTGCCGCGGAGATCATCGCGGCGTTATGCAGAGCGGGCATTTCGGAGTCGCGGATCGAGAACCGCGGTAACGCAGTCATCGCCATCCGACCCGTCGGCCCCGATGAGAAGCGTGCGGTCATGAGCCTGGCACGCAGCATCGTCCGCGACTCCGATTTGCAAGTCGAGACCGTCGGCCGCACGACCGTCGAGATTCGACGCCGCACGCTCTCGAAGGTGCTGGCGCTGCAAAACCTTTGCAAGCGCCCGACCACGGGCTCGCGCATAACTTATGTGGGTGACGAACTGCACTCGGGCAACGATCGCGACATTCAACAACTCTCGACCGAGGACCCTCGCATTCGTTGCCTGCACGTCGGCAGTCCGGCGCAGACGGCGTTCTTCATTTACACACTGACGGGACGTCTGCAAAACGATGCGGTGTACTGATCTTTACATCGTCGCGGCGGGCAACGGCTCGCGCCTCAACGCGACCTTGCCCAAGGCACTGGTGCCGATTCGTGACGAACCTTGCATCACCACGACGCTGCGCCAGCTTGCGGGCAAGTTCCGCAGAATATTTGTCGTGACCAACGTGCTTGCGCGCCAGGAATGGGAGCGGTATTTCCATCACTTGGGAGCGCACTACCCGCGCATTGCCAGCCGCACGTGGAATCTGCCGATCAAATCCGGGCTGGGAGACGGTCATGCCACGCTGCAAGGGCTGCTCGCTGCGGAAGAAACATCCGCACAGCCGATGGCCGAGGACATCGTGATTGCGTGGGGCGACGCCTTCTTTCCGCACGCGCAGATCGTCGACGAACTGCTGGCGCAGCCGCTGCAGGGGTCCGGCCTGTTTCCGGTCGTTCACGAGCCCAATCCCTACGTGGCGATGCTCGCGGATGAAGAAATGCGCTGCGCGGGCGTGGATTTCTCAAAGTATGGCGAAAGTCACGCCAGCGGCCTGCACGACCAATGTGTCTTTCGCTTCGTGCGCTCTCGTTTGAAAGCCTCGCTGCAGGACCTGCACAATTGCCTTTGGAAAAAGACTCGCTATGTCACTCCTGGGGGCGAGCTGTCGCTGCTGTACACGGTGCACCACCTGTACAACATCGGCGAACCGATCCGTGCGTACCAGACCCGCTATCCGACGCTGAGCTTCAACACCGCCGAGGAAGTCCTGGCAATTCAACAGAAGCTTGCAGTGAGGCTGGACGCCATGGGCGAATATGCCAGTCCCGCTTAGAGTGCCCGGCGTCGCGAGGAAGCTGTCTTGACGCTGCATGTCGCCGTATTCAGCTGCCCGTTGCCGGCATTGGCGCACCCGACATTCTCCGTCGTTGCAACGTTGGTCCGGCGAGGGTACCGCGTCACGTATGTTACGTCCGAGCGATTCGCGACCGAGGCAGCGGCGCTGGGTGCCGAGATCCTGCGGGGGCCACGTTTGGATTCTCCATTCAACCAGGATGACTCGGACGTGATGCCGATCGAACAGCAGTACGTGCGCAGCCTGTCGGACCTGGCTGCCCGCACCTACACGCGGCTGCTGCCGTTCTACGAGCGCAATCGCCCCGATCTCATCCTCTACGACCTGGTGGCGTTCGCTGGCGTGATGATCGCCGATAAAGTCGGCGCGCCGGCGATCCGAATCTCAAATCAATTCGACTTCACGCCTGCGACGCTGGAGTCGGAGCTGTTGTCGGCGCAGGTGCGCGAGGCCGTCCAGGAATCCGAACGAGGTGCGAACGCGCTGCTGGCGCTGCATGGCTCGCGCCGAAGAAACATTGTCCTGGAAGGGCGCGACCCCACCGCGTACTTCTATATGAGCGAGCTGCAACTGACCGAAACGCCGCGTACATCCAACGTGTTTTACGCACCCCGGTGCATCGCCGAGCGGCCCAATGTTCCCGTATGGAAGCGCACGACGCTCGGTGACCGGCCAGTGGCGCTGCTGGCATCTTCGACGACCTACAAACAGGATCCGCAGTATTACAAACGATGCGTCGTGGCCTTGTCGGCGCTGGGATGGGAGACCATTCTGGTGGCGGGCCCCAGCATGCTCGGCGAGTTCGAGTCGCTGCCCGCACGTTGCTATCCCATTCAAAACATCTCGTTGTTCGCCGTCATGCCGCACGTAGATCTGTTGATCAGCGGTGCCGGCATGGCCACGGCGATGGAAGCTGTGTACCACGGTTTGCCGATGCTGATGCTCAGCAGCGGTCACACTGAACTGGAGGCTTATGGCAGCATGTATCAGAGCCGCGGGCTGGGCGTGCACCTGAAACAGCCGGACGCGGATCCAGAGAATGTCGCGCATCGAGCGATGCGCATGTACAACGACACCGAACTGCGTGCATCGGTGAAGGGCATGCAGGTCGCATTGAAAAGCAGCGCCGGCGCCGAAGAACTCGTCAACTGGTTCGAGCGGCGGCTGGACCGCACATAGGCCACCTCAGGCGACCGAAGACCAACCCAGATTGGCAGGACTGTGCTGGCTGCGAACGGCCGCTCGCGCTCGACGCAGATTTTCAGTCACATCCGGCGCACGACCATCGCTCAGGGCGGCAGCCAGTTCGTGCCATGCGAGCGCTTCCCGCGCGCGGCCAAGCCTGCATAACAGTGAACCATATGTATCCAGTTCGATCGGATCGTAACGCCCAAAGACCGGATAATCGCGCTCCGCGTTGATCTGCCACCACATCACGCGCGCCGCCGCTTCCAGCACCGGCACCTCGTCCACGTGCTTCAGGACTCGATAGCACAAGCTGTGCAAAGCATACGGACTGCGAGCGGTGGCGGTGGCAAAGTAGCGAACGAATGAGGCACCGAAGCGGCCCCAGTCCTCTTTCTGCAACTCATCCATCATTCGCGCGCCGATGACTGCTTCTGCGCCCAGGGGGCCATGCCGTTCGGCAACGCTGCGCTCGAATGCGTCCCAACCGACCTCGCGACGCTCGCTCTTGAAATATGGAACGATGAGCTCGCGCCCGATGACCTCCAACACTTTTTTCTGCGCAGCCTCTGGACCCAGGAATGCATTGGCCTCGGCACTGCGCGTACTCAGCAGTTCGAAGCCTCGATCGCGCGAGGAGTGCGTCAGCGCCAGGACGCTTGCCCAGATCTGTTTCGTGTACGGCTGCGGAGCATGAGCAACGAAGACGCTGGTCAACTCGATGGCGCGTTCTGGATCGCCTTCACGCAGCGCCAGCAGAGCCAGCAGCGCGAGGAATGACAGATCGTGCCGGCCGCGCCGGAACTGTTCCAGAAGATCGGCATAGCGCTGCGACTCGGGAACCCAATCGGCAGCATCGAGCTGCAGCGACTCGATCGCCGCGGCTTGATTGGGCGCTCGCCCGATGAGCCTGGCATTGATGTTCGCGATGGCGGCGAGCGGCACTTTCGCCACCGCCCGGTCGTAAGTCACAAACCCCTGCTGCTCTCTTTCCACATCGGCGAGTTCGAAATAAAGCGCTCCGCTCAAGCCGCCGGCCTCCAGTGCCTGCAGCTGTTGCGTCGACTTCGCGTATGCCGCGAGCATCTGCTCTGGCGTCAGTGCCACTGCGCCCACACCCAGTCCGACCGTGCTCAGTTCATCCCACGTGTGGTTGGGAATGTAGACGCCGAAGCTGCCGTGCTCGCCCGTCACCAGCGCCGCACCGGGCCGCGGTTCGAACATCTCTGGTCCTGGATAGATGTGAACATCGGCAAGATCCCCGGGCATCCAATGCGGAGGCGCCTGGTACTGCGTGCGCTGCAGATCGTCCACGGTCGGCGCCGGGCCGCCGAGCGGATGTAACAAACGCCAGATCTCACGATTGCGCAGCCAGCGGGAGTCGTGAACCTGCTCGTACGGACCGGAGTGTCCATTGACCAGCCGCGTTGGATCGACACGTTTCATCCACTGCGTCAGCCGCTCCGGGTCGTAGGCGCCCCAACCTTCGTTGAACAGCACCCAGGTGGTGATGCTCGGATGGTTGTGCAGCTGAGCGAGATTTTCGCGGATCTCCTGTTCGAAGCGCGCACGAGCCTGCGGCGTATCGTTGCTGGCCGAGGGCATGTCCTGCCACACCATCACTCCGATCCGGTCGCAGTGGTAGTACCACCGCTCGGCTTCGATCTTGATGTGCTTGCGAACGGTGTTGAAACCCAGCGCCTTGACCAGGCGCACATCGAATTCCAGGGCTCGATCGCTGGGCGCCGTGTGCAGCCCGTCGGGCCAGAAGCCCTGATCGACCACGCCCAAATTGAAGGTGTAACGATCGTTGAGATGAATTCGCAGACGCCCCTCGGCGTGCGGCTTCAACTCGACTTTGCGCATGCCGAAATAACTTTTGACTGCATCCATGCCGCGACCGTCGCGAAGCAGCCGCACGTGCAGGTCGTAAAGATGCGGATCGTCCGGCGACCACAGGCAAGGATTGTCGATGCGCAGCGTGGCGCTGATGCCGCCGCTGTGCCTGGCCACGACGGTTGCACCGCTTTGGGCCAGGACTTCCACGGCGCAGCCCTGCATCGAGCCCTGCACGTCGATCTGCAAATGCACGCAGCTGTTGTCCACGTCCGGCGTGATCTTCAGCCCGGCGATAAACGTGGCCGGGACGCGCTCGATCCACACCGTCTGCCAGATGCCGCTGCTGGCGGAATAGAACATCCATTGACCGCGCTGCTTCTGCTTGCCACGCGCGTTCGGCCCCGTCTCCGTCGGGTCATGCACTTTGACGACGAGCTCGTTCGCGCCGGGGCGAAGCGCATGGGAAATATCGAGCGTGAAGCGCTGATAGCCGCCGCGATGGCCGCCAACTTCTCTGCCGTTGATATAAACCGTGGCCTCGTAATCGACGGCCTCGAAATGTATCAGCACACGCTCGTCGTCGCGGCCGCCGGTGTAATCGAGCGTGCGCCGATACCACAGCAGTTGATCCGGACGCAGCGGCCGCTGTACGCCTGACAGCTGCGATTCCACTGGGTAAGGGACGAGAATGTGCCCTTCATACTGCTCCGGCGCGGCGGCGTCGAAGTCCGTGATGGCGTATTCCCACGAGCCATTCAGGCTTTGCCAGCCTTCCCTGACCAGCTGCGGGCGCGGATATTCCGACCACGCCTGGTTCGGACTCACGTCACTCGCCCAACGCGTCTTGAGTGTATTCAGCATCTCTGTTCGAGCGCATTCGCCGACCGCGGCGCCATCGACTCGCGCTCGGAGGCGATCTCCACCTCTCGATCCGCCTGCGCTTCGTTCGCCGCCACATCGCGCTTGACCGTGGAGCTCGCACGCCACATTTGCCAGGCGCACCAAGTGAATCCCGGCGCGAGGATCAACAACGCATAGCGCACCGAGTCCTCGCCCACCGTGGGGCGCAGCGCGTCGCTCAACATACCGACGGCGACCGGCCCGAAGCCAAGACCGATGAGGTTCGTAACTAAATAGATGAGTGCGATGGACATCGCGCGCATCCGGGCGGGAACCAAGGCCTGCATGGTCGCGAAGTAAGGACCGTTGGTGGCTGCGAGCACCAGCGTACTCACGCCCAGGCAGAAGAACGCGCCGTATTTGCTCGGCGCCAGGTACATGGCGAACGAGATCAGACCATACAAGCACCAGGCGATGGCGGTGCCCTGCAGCTGGCGTTGTTCGTCACCGGCCGCATAACGACTTGCCAGCACGCCGCCCCAATAATTCCCCAGCAATCCACAGCCGCCGCCGGCAACTGCCAGCCAGGTGCCCAATTCACCGGTCTGCAGGCCGAAGCTGCGGATGTAGAACGCGGGCATCCATTGCATGACCCCATAAGTGAAGAACTGCGCCACCGCCATACACAGCAACATGCGACGGAAGGTGATGCAGCTCCACAGCGTGGTCGCAATGTCGATGAATTTCAGTTCGGCTGTTTGCGATACCTGCGTCGGCGGTGCTGCGCGCCGCGGCTCCTTCAGTGTGAACCACGCCATCGCGGCGAGCACCACGCCCGGCAGCCCCAGGGTGATGAAAGTCACACGCCAGCCCCAGAATTGATTCAGCCAACCGGTGGCAAAATAGCCGATCACGATGCTCAACGGCGCACCCATCGTGTAGATGCCCATCGCCCGCGGACGCTCCTCACGGGTGAAGTGATCCGCAATCAAAGAATTCGCTGTGGGAATGCAGCCGGCTTCGCCGACCGCGACTCCCACCCGGATCACGAGCAGTTGTATGAAGCTCGAAGCGACGCCGCACAGCGCCACCGCCGCGCTCCACAGAGCGGTGGTCACAGCGATGATGGTGATGCGATTGCCACGATCCGCCCAACGCGCAATCGGAATGCCCATCAGCGCGTAGAAAGCGGCAAAAGCCAGGCCGCTGAGAAAGCCCAGCTGCGTGTCACTCAGTTGCAGTTCGAGCTTGATGTCCTGCAGGACCACGCCGAGCGCGACTCGGTCCAGGAAGTTGGACGTCAGAATCGCCATCAGCAGCACGAGCAAGTAGTTTTTGTACGGCTTCTCTCGCATCGTTGAGGCGGGTGGGTGCTTCCGTGGCGTTCGGCTGAACAAGAGTGTCAGGCCGGTAATCGAGCGGGTCTTCTTGATCAGACGGGCCGAGCGGCCCAAGTCATCCCCCCAATGCATTGCTCGCGGGGCAATGGCGCCGCCCGCCAGTCACATACTCCAAGTCTGTGCACGAACATCCGTGCACAGGAATGCGGCCGGCGGCACGTTCCGGTGACGGTCATTTCCCGCGACTTCGCGACTGATTCTGCGGTTCAGGAACGTCGCGCCTGCGGATGCGGCGGCAGGGCCGATGCCACGCCAGTAGCATCTCCGGCAATTTATCTCTTCGTCTCCCCCAGCACAGTGAACCCACCCGACCGCCCATCGGCCTCGAGCGTCGCTTTCTGGCGCGACGTCGGACAAGCCCTCCGAGGCAAGCAGTACGACTACACGCGCGAGCGACCTCGTCGCGCGGTGCTGCTGCTGGCCGTGCCCATGGCTTTAGAAACATTCATGGAGTCGCTGTTCGCACTCGCGAACATCTTCTGGGTTGCTCGCCTGGGACGCGATGCCATGGCGATCGTGGGACTGACGGAGTCGGTGATGACCGTGGTGTATGCCATCTCCGTGGGCGTCGCGATTGCCGCCACCGCCATCATCTCGCGCCGAGTGGGTGAGAAGGACAGCGAGCGCGCCGAGCAGACAGCGGCGCAGGTCATTCTTCTGACGCTCGCAGCCTCCGCGGTGCTTGGACTCGTGCTGGGTTGCTTCGCCGTCGAAATATTGCGCTTGATGGGTGCGAGCGGCTCGGCCATCGAGGTGGGCGCAAACTTTGCCCGCGTGATGTTCGGCGCCAACGCCACCGTCTTTTATATATTCGTCATCAACGCAATCTTCCGGGGCGCCGGCGATGCAGCCCTCGCGATGCGCACGCTGTGGCTCGCGAACGCCATCAACATGCTGCTGGCACCCTGCCTCATCTTCGGCTGGGGGCCGTTTCCTGAGCTCGGCGTCACCGGCGCGGCGGTGGCGACATGCATTGGTCGCGGCACCGGGGTTCTTTATCAGCTCTGGCACCTCGCGGGCGCTCGCTGCCGCATATGTCTGCGGCTCCGACATTTCGTGCCGAAGATCGAGATCGTCCGGCTGCTCGTGCGCACATCCGCCACCGCCATTGCGCAACTGCTGATTGCGACCACCAGTTGGCTCGCGCTGTCCAGGATCCTTGCATCGTATGGCAGCGCCGCCATTGCTGGATATACGGTCGCCGTTCGAATCGTCTTGTTTGCACTCATGCCGACAACGGGAGTGGCTGGAGCGGCGGCCACGCTGGTGGGCCAGAATCTCGGTGCCCGGCAGCCCGACCAGGCCGAGACCGCCGTGCACATCGCGACGCGATTGAACGTCGTACTGCTGGCCATCGCCGGTGCAATCTTTTTTATCTTCGCGCAGCCACTGGTGCGACTGTTCACGTCGGATGCGGAGGTGGTCGCCTACGCGGTGCAGGCTCTTCGCATCCTGAGCTTCGCGCTGCCGTTGTTTGGCGCGGGGACCTGCTTTGGTGCTGCGTTCAACGGCGCCGGCGACATCTGGACGCCGACGCGCACCAGTTTTTACTGCCTGTGGCTCGGTGCAATTCCTTTCGCTCTGCTGCTCTCGGACGTCCTGCGCCTCGGCGCGCTCGGCGTGTTCATCTCGGTACCTGCGGCAAACTCGACGCTTGCGATCTGGAACTACACCCTGTTCGCGAGCGGCAAATGGAAGCTGCAGAAGCTCTAATCCAAGGAGACGGTGCTCTATGGCGGGTCGACACATCGCGTTCTTTCTGGATCAAGCCTACGGCAACACCGTGCCGAGTTTCGGGATTGCGATGGAGCTGATCCGCAGAGGACATCATGTTTCATATGTGGTGACCGAGAGCTTCGCGCCGTTGATCCGCACCATCGGCGCCACGCCAGTCGTGATCGAGCTGCTGGAGATCCGCAAGACCGCGCTGTCCGAGATGAGATTGGAGAACGATCACCTGAACAACGCAGCGGCGCAGGAGTACTACAGCAAACGGGGCAAGGAACTCAGGGATGAGAGAACACAACACGCGCTGGCACAACTCGCTCGATTGCACGGCACCTCGCCAACTCCGTGGCCGCCGGATCTGATCGTTCACGACGACTCGCTCGACACCACGGGTCGCGAGCTGGCGCTGAAGCTCGGCATTCCCAAGGTGCGGCTGGCCACGCAGTTCATCGAAGAGCGCTACGTCGACTACTACACTCATGATGAAACCGTGGTGATCACGGTGCCGGCGTTCTTCCAAGAGCGGCTGGAATGGTTCGAGGCCGAGCGGCGCTTTCACTTCGTGGGATTCATTCCCGAAGGACGTTCGATGCCGTTTCGCCCGTGGACCGCGCTGGAGGGTCCAAGGCCGCGGGTGTTGATCTCGCCTACCTCAGGACTGCTGCAACAGATCCAGTTTTGCCGACAGATGGTGGACACCTTTCGCGATCAACCCTGGGATGTGATCCTGTCGATCTCGGCATCGCACGATAAGCTCAGCGACTTCGATCCAGCGCAGCTCGGCGCGCTGCCCGCCAACATCCATATCAACCGGCACGCCGGCAACTTCAACATCTTGCAAAACGTCGATCTGTTCATCGGCCAGGCGGGCCAGGGCGGCGCGCTCGAAGCCATCTATTGGGGACGGCCGCAAATTCTCCTGCCGCCCACGCCCTATCACTATCTGGTCGCGCGCAGGGTCGCCGAGTTGGGGCTGGGCGTTTGTTTGCCCGTTGCGGAAATGTCGCGAGAAACGTTGCTCGCACAGACCAACGCGGTGTGGACCGACGAGGCCATGCGGGCTCGGGTGCAAAGAGCCGCAGCTTCGATGCGAGATCGCTCCGGAGCACCGCTGGGCGCCAGCATCATCGAAGCCACGCTCCTACCTGGCGCCCGGCACGGTCAGTAGCTGGTCAACGATGATGTGAGGCTGGATTTCATTTTCTCCAGCCGCGCCACGATCTGCTCGTCGCGTCCGTCCGCCAGCGCAACCGCCTTTTGCTGCCACTCCACAGCTTCGAGCAGGCGCCCGACCTTGTAAAGCAGGTTGGCGTAGGTGTCGAGTTCCACCGGATCGTAGCGACCGAAGATGGGAGATTCTCGCGGGACATCCAACTGCCGACGCATCACGCGGACCGCACTCTCGAGCACATGCATATCGGTCACGTGCACGAGCACCTGGTACGCCAGCGAATGCACGGGCCAAGGACTGCGAGCCGCCGCCGTCGCGAAATAACGTTGGTAGTAGCTGCCGAAAGTCGACCAGTCCGACTTGACCAGTCCTTCCATCATTCGCGCTCCATACACCGCCTCGCGTCCAAGATCGCCGTACTCGGCGGCAACCGTGGACTCGAACGCATCCCAGTCGGTCTTGCGATTGGGGTCCTGGAAATAGGGCGTGACCACTTCGCGTAGCAGGACTTCGACGATCGTCTTCTCCGCCTCGCCCTCACCCAGCGCGGCGTTCGCCTCGACTCTTTGATTGAACAGCAACTTGAACGCTTCGGAGCGGGTGGAGCAAGCGACCGCCTGGATCACCTGCCAGGTCTCCTTCGAATACGGCCGTGCAGCCTGCTCGACGAATGCGTCGGCCACGGTCACGGCATTCGTCACATCCTTCTGCCGAATGGCCATCATCGCCAGACGCTTCAGGAATGTTTGCTCCCGTTTGCCGCCGCGAAACTCCGCCAGGCGCTGCGCATAGAGCTCGGGCTCGGCGATCGGATCCGCGTTACGCACCACCAGGCCCTCGACCGCCTGCTCATAATTCTTCGCCCTTGGCACCAGCTGCGAATTGATGCGTTCGATATCGGCGATCGGAACCTTGGCGAGCTCGCGGTCATAGGTGAGAAATCCCTGCTGCTCCATTTCCACATCCACCATCTCGAAGTACATCGCACCGCTCAGCCCCTGCGCATCATGCAGCTGCTTCAACTGGCGCGCCGCTTCTTCATACTTCTGCAGCATCTGAGGCGGGGACAGCTGCGATCCGCCCAGCCCTACTCCGACCGGCTTGAACTCGTTCCATTCATGCCCTTCGATATACACACCGAAGCTGCCGAACTCGCCGGTGACCGAAGCTGCGTCACTCCGCGCCGGAAACATTTTCGGCCCACCGTAGTAGTGCAGGTCGATCATGTCGCCCGCCATCCAATCGTCTTTCGCCGCGTACTGCAACGACTGGAAACTGTCGAACGACGGCACCGGCCCGCCCAGCGGCCAGAGCAGTTGCGAGGGCTGCAGCGTTTTGATCCAGTTGGCATGCAGGATCTGGTCGTAAGGCCCGGAATGGCCGTTCACGAGGCGGCTCGGATCGAGTTGTTTCATCGCGCGCAGCAGACGATTCTCGTCGTACGCGCCCCACCCTTCGTTGAACAGCACCCAGTTGATGATGCTCGGATGGTTGTGCAATTGAGCCACATTCTGGCGCAGCTCGGTTTCGAACTGTGCGCGCGCCTGGGGCGAGTCATTGTTGGACGAAGGCATGTCCTGCCACACCAGCAGCCCGAGCCGGTCGCAGTAGTAATACCAGCGCTGCGGCTCGATCTTGATGTGATTGCGCACGGTGTTGAAGCCGAGCGCCTTGATGAGCTGCGCATCGAATTTCAGTGCCGCATCGGTCGGTGCGGTGTAGTGACCCTCAGGCCAGAATCCCTGATCGACGACGCCGAGATTGAACGTGCTGTTGCCGTTGAGAAAGATGCGTGCCCGGCCCTGCTCGTCCGCCTTCAGCTCGACGCTGCGCATGCCGAAGTAGCTCTGCACTTTGTCGACGACCTTCGAGCCGTTGAGCACTCGCACTTCCAGGTCATATAAATACGGATCGTCCGGAGACCACAGCCGAGGCTGCTCGATACGCAAGGCACCGCCGTTTTCGATCACCGCTCGGGACACCACCTTCTGGCCGCTGCGGGCGATGGCCTCGATCGTGTGGCGCTCTTGCCTGCCAGCCAGTGCCACCTCGATGTGCAGCTCGCGGCTGTTCAAGTCCGGAGTGAGTTTGAGGCCTTCGATATAAGTTGCCGGTACGCGCTCGATCCACACCGTCTGCCAGATGCCGCTGCTGGCGCTGTAGTACATCCACTGCGCATTGACGTGCTGCTTGCCTTGTGGATTCGGCCCGTCCTCGGTAGGGTCGAAAACCTTCACCACCAGCTCGTTGCTTCCAGGGCGCAGCGCATTGGTGATATCGAACGAAAAACTCTGGTAGCCGCCCCGGTGCGTGCCCACTTGTTTGTTGTTCACATACACGGTGGCTTCGTAGTCGACCGCGCCGAAGTGCAACAACACCCGCTCGCCCTGGGTGCCGGGCGCAACGTTCAGGGTGCGGCGATACCAAAGCAACTGGTCGGCAAGCAGCGGTTTCTTCACCCCGGAGAGCGCCGACTCCACCGGGTAGGGAACGAGAATGTGGCCGGTGTATTGCTCCGGAGCGGAGGCCACGTTCGAAGTGATGGCGTATTCCCACAGTCCATTCAGGTTCTGCCACTTGGGACGAACCATCTGCGGGCGCGGATACTCCGGCCACACCGTCTCTGGACTGACCTGCGCCGCCCAGCGTGTTGCCAGCGACACCGGCTGCATCTTCCAGCTTGGCTGCGCGATCGGAGCCGATACCGGCAGCAGCAGCGCCAACAACACCAAGCCAGTGGTTCTTAACGTCACTCGTTGCGTTTCCTTTGCTACGGCGCCTGCGGAATATCCGTGCAGCGCCTGTGGGAATTGACCGCCTCAACGAGTGACTTCAGCCCGGGGATGAACCACGAGCTGCAACCGCGGTCTACGCCGGATCGCGGTCGTCTTCTACATCGTCCCAATCAAATTCACGAACACCCCCTCCTGCCGGAAGCTCAAATCCGTCAGATCCTCCGAGAAGTCCGTGAAGTTGTAACCGAAGCCCGCCTTCACGTGCTTGCCGAAATATCGATACACCGCCACCAGCGCACCGCTGCGCTGCTCGTTCAGATCCGTCATGTCGAGCAGGCGGCCTTCGACCAAGCCTTCATAGTCGCCGAAGAACTTCACATCCGTGCGCACGATGTACAGCTGCGCGCGGTTGTCGAAGAACTGCTGGTTCTCACGATCCAGGCTCAACTGGCCCAAGCGATAAGCGTACTTGCCGCCGATGGACCAGTTGTAGGTCAGGTCATAGGTGAGATCGAGCGCCGCGACGTGGCTCTTCTGGACGAACTGCGCCATCGTGTTCTGCGGCGTCACCTGGTCGGTGGTCGGCACGTTATAGAAGTATGTGTACTTCGCCAGCGCATTGAGACGATCGTTCGCGACCGGACGATAGCCGTAGCCGAGCACCGCTTCGGTGTAGCCGCCGTCGTAGAACTGGCCGAGCGAGCTTTCGCTCATCGCGTGATTGAACTTGCCGACGATGCGCCAGTCCGGGTTCAGCTGCAGCTTGAAGCTGTTGCGGAACAGCCAGGTGGTGCGTTCGGACTGCGTCGAGTCGACCTGCGAGGTCTTGTCGAGGCGATATTCCACGGCGCTGGAGAGCTGCACGGCTTCGAAGCCGTAACCCATGCGCACGCCGGCGGCTTCGCGATCGATCTCCGCGCCGGTCTGATCGTCGGTGAGTTTGCCGATGTCGGTGTTGGCACCGAAGTTCCAGCGATCGTTCGGCGCCAGCGTCATGCCGGTCGCATGCGTGAGGCCCGACATCGAATCAGTCTGCTGATAACGCTCTTCGACGAACACGCTGCTCGCATCGGACAGGCGACGTTTCATGCCGGAGATGAGATTGCCGCGACGACCACCGCGCAGGCCGTTGTCGGTACGTTCGTTTTCGAGCGCGTAGTTCAAATACAAACTGGTGCGCTCCGAGTACAGATAATTCGTGCCGAGGCGGCCGCCCATGCCGAGATCGCCGTCCGAGACTTCCGCGTCGATGCGGAAACGCTCGCTCATGCGATACGAACCGCCGGTGCCGAAACGGCCGTTGTCCGGGCGATCTTCGGTCTTGGACAATGTGTCCTGCGCGAACGCATAGGCGCGCCACGACGCACCGGAGTCATAGGCAACTTGTGTCACTGCGTCGGTGCGCGAACCCTGCTCGCGATTCGCAGGTATAAACGTACCGTTGTACTCACGTTCATCCTTGCGCCCGCCGATGCTCGCGCTCCAGTGTTCGTTGAAGCGGTAGCCGAGATCGAGCTCCTGCGCTTGTGAGAACAAGCCCTGATCCTGCTCGCGCTTGTCCGCTTTGGCGCGCAGGTCCACGTGCTCGAACAACTGCATTCGCAACGTGCCGCCCGAGTGATTGACGTCAGTCAGCGTGCCCAAGCCAGGCGCGGAGTAGCCGGCACCGAGCGATTGCGTGTACAGCGTGAGCTGGCCCGGCATCCAATCCACGACGTCCTTCAAGCCAACGCTCAAGTCGGCGCGATACGCATCAGCACTTGCCTTTGTGAAGTCGGTGGTGTCGGGATTCACGAAATCGAAGCCGCCGTCGTTCGAATACAGCGCGCTCGACACGAGGCCTTCGCTGCGGCCGCCCTGCACCTTGAACCACGAGTCCGGCGTGAGACGCAATGTGACATCGGCGCCATCGAGGCTGCTGTCGACATCGCCCTCTTCATTCGCGTTGGTCGTGACACCGACCTTGATGTAATCGTTGATCCAAACATGCGCAGCGCCGCCGTTCGCCAGCGCATCGAGCTGATCGAAGCCGGGCGTGTATTCATAGCGCACGACCAGGAACGCCTGGTCGCCGCTCAGCGCGCCACTGCGGACGAGCAGTTTGTCATCGACGGTCGAGGCCAGCGGCTCGGTGAGCACGACGCGGCCTTGCAGATAATCGATGTCGTAGTCGACGACCGGGCGCAGGTTCACCACGCCAGTGACGAGCCCGGAATCTTTATCGCGCAGTTCGATGCGCACGCGTTCGGAGCCGACCAGGATGTCCTGATTGCGCAGGAAATACAGCGACCCGCCGGTGCCTCGGAATTCTTCGCGGCTCGCGAGCGTGCCCGGTTCGGCGGCGAAGCCGTCGACCGTCACGCGTTGCTCACCGAAGCTCGTTGCCGACTCGGATTGATAATGCAAGTTGCCGCCGTACAGGCCGCGATCGACCTGCGCGAGCTCGTTGTCGGCGTAGTTGATCTTGAAGTTGCCCCACATCGCGTGGCTCTCATCGTGCGCGAGCTTCACGTACATCTTGCCGAGCGTCGGTGCGACTTCTTCGACGACCGAGTCGTCGCCGAATGTCGGATAGTGATAATCCGGATCGATGCGACGGAACAGCGAGTCGGGCGATTTGTTCAAGAAGTTGCTGAACAACTCATCGACCGGGCCTTCGCGCGTGTCGGCGCTCGCGCTCAAGCGCCAGTGCTCGCCGAACTTGCCGCTGGTGTAGAACGCGAGGCGTCCGTCCAGCGTCGAGTCGTAGTCATACGGCGCGTTCTCGCCCTGAAGCAGTTCAGCCGGGCCGGTCGTGTGCGTCTTCGACGCCGTCAGGTCGGCGATGCCGACGTAGAACCAATCGTTGTTCTTGAGCTCCAGATCGCGAAGGAACATCGCGCCGTTGCCTTCATCGTCCAGCACCGCGACTTCCACGGTGTGCAGGCCGGAGGGAAGGATTTCTTCGGCAAGGAAGTTGCCTTGCGGATCGACCGGCACGGGGCGGCCCGCGACCCACACGCTGTGATTCGCGGGGATGCTGCCGCCACGGACTTTGATCGTGCCGCTGCCCAGGGGAATGTTATGAACGGATAAGCCCGTTGCGCCGTAGCTTGCGAGCAACTCGTTCGGGGCACGAGTCGGATAGCCTTCGGCTGGCACATCGGCGTGTGTGCCGTCGTCCAGGACGAACCACAAGGGTTGCGGGCTCGTTTCATCGAAGTTGCCCGCCTTGTCGTAGGCGCGCAGCACGTACATCAACTCGCGCATCGGCGCCGTCGTTTGTTCGGCCGTCGGTTCCCATTCAGCGTGGCCGGCCGCGTCGAGCGGCAGCACCTTCAGAGGCACGGCCTGCGTCGACTGGTCGGGCTGGAAGATGCGGATTTCGGAGTGATCGATGAACGCGGCGTAGTTCGCGTACATATTGAAACGCACTGGCGTACCAAACAGGCGAGGCGCCTGGACCTTCGGCTCCGGCGGGGCGGAAATGGTCTCATCCGAAGGTGTTTGCACGAGCGCGCGCTCCGCGTCGGTCAGCGGCACGGCATCGGCCACAACCGTTTCATCAGGCTCGTCGCCGATCCCTTCCACCGTGGGCGCCTCAGTCGCGGGGGCTTGCTCAGCCGCAGGCTCGGCAGCGGGCTGCTCCGTTGCCAGCGACGCCAGATAGTCGTCAACCTTGATCTCCGACATCACGATCGTGTTCGGCCAGGCCGATACACTCAGCCGAGGCGTCGACTGCAAATTGTCGAACTGAAACTCAATGTCCGCGCGATCGAGAGCAACGTCCGTGCAGCGCTGGATGTCTGCAGAGCTGCGGCCGGGATCGTCGATCGGCTGGCCATCGACCGTGATGCGCATCAAGTTCAACGCGAACGGATTCTTCGGCTTCAACTCGCGCGTCATGCGCGTGATATCGACGCCTTCGTAATCATCGAGAATCGCAGGCTCGTCATAAACGACCTGCACGACGATGTGCGAATCGCCTTCCTGCGTGAACCCTTCATTCACGACGTCATTCGACTGCACGTACCCGCGGCCTTCATGCTCCGCCTGCGCAGGCGTCAAGTTCATCTGCTCGACAATCGTCTCCATCGCACGGCGCGCACGCGAGGCTGCCAAGCCAATGTCATCGCCATACACACTCGCC
>CAMLEO010000036.1 GCA_946478975.1 uncultured Steroidobacter sp. | reverse complement strand
TGACGCGCCCGTACACACACCCGAGAAACGCGTACACGCACTCCACGTCGTTATCGAAAAGTAACAATGCCCGTTCGCCTTGCGCCCGCTTCTGCTGAAACAGTGCTGCGACCGACCGTGCCCGTCGATCCAGCCCGGCGAAAGTGAGCGACTCCGCTTCGTCTTCGCCGCGGTCCAGGCGCATCACCGAGAGCTTTTCTGGAAACGCCCGAGCCACCGCGCGAAAACGCGCTAGCAGATTCGTGTGCCGCTCGGCGATGATGTTTTCCATGACTTGCCTGTCCATACCCTTCCCTCAAGTGACGGCGGACTTCCACAACGACACCGGCTCATCCTCCCACTGGGCTGGCTGCCGCACCGGCACGGGGCGCTCGCCGACGATCTTGACCCGTGCATGGGCTGGGAACTCCTGCACCACGCTGCAATCGTTCTCCAGCAGCAGCACGTCGCCGTTCTCGCTGATGATGTTGAAGTTGCCGAGCCGATACGAGACATACATCAATCGATTGCGATCGGTCCGCACGAACTCGGCGCGCAGCTTTACGCCGGAGCGCTGCGCAAGCCCGATGAGATAACTCATCACGATAGTCCCCACTCCGCGGGACATCACCCGGCAGGACATCAGCAGCAGCTTGATGGTCCAGTAGCTGCTGGAGCGCTCGACCAGGCACAAGCCGATCTTGCCGTAGGTGCCGAACTTGTCCTGCAGACTCGCGATCAGCAGATCATGATCGGGCGAGCTCATGAATGCCTGGAGCTCGTCGTAGCTGTAGGTATAGCCGGTCGTATTGAGCTGATGGGTGCGGCGAGTCAGCTCTTCGGCACGCTGCAAGTCGGCCTCGGTGGCGCGTGCAATCGTCAGCTCCAGATCCAGTGTCGCAAGAAATTCTTCCTTGGGACCTCGAAAGCTCTGCTCCAGCGTATTGCGCTGGATGTCGCTCATGTACATGAGCCGCCGGCTCGCGGATTCATCCGTGATGAAGCGCGGCACGAATTCAGGTCGCTGCAACATGCCGGGCAGTTCGCAAACATCCAGGCACAGCACTTCGGGATGGTTGTAGGCCACCTCCTCGCGTTCGAACGCCTGGTCGTCGATGAAGGCAAGCGCGTCGATGCCGACATTGATCTGCGCAGCGATGCTCTTGACCGACTCGGATTTGGCGCTCCAGCCAATCTGCGGATAGATGAAGTACTCGGCGATGCCGAGCGCGACGAGCTTCTCCATTGCGAGGGTCGGATCGTTCTTGCTGGCGATCGACTGCAGGATTCCTCTGCGGTCGAGCTCTTTGATGGTTTCGTACACCCCGGCGCGCAGCGCCACTGCATCGCCTTCGAGCAGCACACCGTCCCACACCGTGTTGTCGAGATCCCAGACCACGACCTTGACTGACCTTTGCCGTGATTCCGCCGCGCTTTTTTCCAGCTCGACCTTGAACGCACTTTCTTGCATCGCCGCTCTCCCTGAAACGAGTTGATCCCTTTGCTATTTGAGGCGCGTCAGCGCATGCAGCCGTTGCAGCAGCTCCGCGATCCGACCCATGAGTTCGAGGCACTCGGATCGCGAACCCTCACCGCTGGCCCAGCGCCATCCGGACGGCACCGCGATGTCACTGCGCCACAAACAATGCTGCCGCTCCTGGTCATTCACGATCACTACGAAACGCCTCTCGTCCGATGTACTGTCGGCGCCCTCCATCGCAGGCTCCTGTCGTGTTGATAGCCGATGACGTGATCCGCAAGCAGCTTGCTTCTGCCCTTCAGGTGCAGCACAAACTTGCGATCCCATAACTTCGCGCCGGGAGACAACGCGCGTGTCACCCAGTAGTTGAATCGATTGCACGGCAACAGCGCGATTCGGACGCCGTTGGTTTCGAACGCCGGCACTTTATTCAGATCGCCTTCCGGACAGGCGACCGCGTTGAGCGACAGCTGACCGCCGCGCCACCGGCCGATGTCACCGTAGTAATTGACCACCGTCGGGTCACGCGCGAGATATTCATACGTGGCGGCGTAACTTCTGAAAAAGCGCAGCGCGGCCGCCGGATCGCTGTGCGAACAGAAAATGACGCCCTCGTTGAGCGGCATGAATCCGGGGGTGGTGCGGTAGGTCACACCGATGTCGAAGCAATCGTCGAAGACGGCTTTCAGGGACCGGTTCGGAAACGCGTCTGTGTCCAGAAAAACGGTGTCTTGGGTGAATGCTTTGGATTGCACGTAGGCCGCCATTGCCTTGACCCGTTCCAGCATCGGAGCTCGATCATCGGTGGGCAGCCGAATGACCGACAGCCCCGGCCGAGGCGGCGGCGCGGAGCAGTTCTCGTTGGTGACAAAGACCGTGTGCACTTCGCGGTTGAAGCGCACTCCGGCCCACACCAGGTGCTCCGCCAGCCGGTGATAGTCGAAGATGCTGTGATCGTGCTTCACGTCCACGTAGTCGATCACCCGGTGACTGGCGGGAACATCGACGTGGAAAGAGAAGATATTGAGCGCGGCGCGCACTCCCGGGGTGCCCTGCCGATCGAACAGCATCGCGTACCGATCGATTTCGGCGCGCATCGACTCGCTCGGATCCGTCTGCACGCTTTTTCTCGCGTGACAGATCAGTTTGTTCATATCCCTTGCTGATGGCATCGTATTGTTCCTTCCTTCAGTCCCTCAGGCTTGCGTGGGCTCGCTCGCCTCGCTGGCTGGTGCTACGACATCGGCGCGAACAAAGGGAGCGAGCTCAGCAATCGTCGGATGTTCGAACGTTTGCCTGAGGCTCAGCTCCAGCCCGACCCGCTGCGCGCGATTGATGATTTGAATCGAGACGATGGAATCGCCGCCGAGATCGAAAAAATTGTCGTGAATGCTCACGCGCTCGAGCTTGAAGATCTCCTCCCAGATCTGGACGAGAGCCTGCTCGGTGGGAGTTCGCGCGGCTACATACTCCTTCGGCTGCAACGCGCGTGAAGGTACGGGCAGCGCCAGTCGATCCAGATCGCCGCTCGTGGTGCGTGGCAGTTGCTCCAGCTCCAGGAAGTGGGACGGCATCATGTAGGCAGGCAATCTCTGGCGCAGATGTTCCCTCAGCGCCGAAACGTCTGGAATGTCGCCACCCGGCGCAACGACGTAATAGGAGACGAGCTGAGCTGCCGCAGTTGCCTGCTCGTGCAACACCACCGCTGCGTCCTGTACGCCTGCGTGATCGCGCAGACACGACTCGATATCTTGCAGCTCGATTCGATGGCCGTGCAGCTTCACCTGTTGATCCCGGCGCCCCAGATATTCGAGCTCGCCGCTCAAGGTATGGCGGGCGCGATCTCCGGTTCGATACATCCGGCTGCCCGGCGGGCCGTGCGGATCGGCCAGAAAACGTCGAGCCGTCTGGCGAGGGTCATTGAGATAGCCTCGCGTCAGCCCGACGCCGCCGATATAAATCTCGCCGGGCATGCCGACGGGTGATGGTTGTAATGCCTCGTCCAGCACATAGACGCGTACGCCCTCGAACGGCGTTCCGAGCGGCACGCGGTCCGACTCCCTGCCGTGCGCCACATACGCCGTCGCCCCCGAGCTCGCCTCCGACGCGCCATAAAGATTGACGAACTGACATTCGGGAAGTTCACGTACCAGCCATTGAATCAGATCGACGCTGACGGGCTCGCCGCTCAACGTCCAATGACGCAGCCGCAGGTATTCGGGATCGACATCGAGATCCTCACTCTGCGTCAACGCTGCCGCGAGCGTTGCCCCCGTGGTCCAGCGGCTCACTGCACGATTCTGTGCCTGCTCCAACAGCTGTGCTGGATCGCTGCTCTCAGACTCGCTCGGTACCCACAACCTGGCACCGGCGGTCAGTGCCGACAGAGCTTCGTAAATGGCACCCGCTGAATCAACAGCACTGCGATAACAACACACCTCGTCGGCACCGCCGGGCGCAATCGATTGCTGAGCGGCCACCCGAAAGCGCAGATTCTCCCGGGTTGCGCACACACCCAAAGCTCGGCCGCCTGGACCGGGAACGCAGATGACATACGCAAGCTGTGCGGAATGAACCACAGCGTGCGCGCCTTCAGCCGAGATGCTTTGCAGATCCTGCCGATCGAGACACACTGCCCGCACCGCCTCGTGCGCCAGGCTCGGCAGAAATCTCTCGTGAGTCAGCACCAACTCGGGTTGAGTTTCGGTCAGGATGCGCGACAGGTGCTCGACGGGATGAGTTACATCCAGCGGCAGGTAAGCTCCACCGGCTTGCAGAACAGCGAGTAAACAGATGATCTGTTCCACGGAGCGATCGAGGAACACGCCGACGACGCATTCGGCACCGACACCCGCCCCACGCAGATGACGCGCCAACTCACTCGATCGCTGCCACAGCTCCACATAACTCACGTGCCGCGAACCACAGGTCAGCGCCACCGCATGTGGGTTCGCTTGCGCTCGCTGCTCGATCAGCTCCATCACACCAGCAGGCGCGTACTCTCGTTGCGTGCGATTCCAATGCAGCAGCAATTGCTCGCGCTCGCCTGGGTCCAGCAACTGCAGTTGCGACAAGGGACGCTGCGGATCGGCAACCATTTGCTCGAGCAACTGCTGATACCACTTCACGTAACGATCGATGGTGGCGGCATCGAACAGATTGGTCGGATATTCAAAGCTGCCTTGAATGGCACCCTGGTTCAGTTCGAGGTGCACCAGCAGATCGAAGCGCGCTGTTTCCTGCGCGGCGGGTATTTCTTCGATCTGCAAGTCAGCCAGCGACAGGGCACGCCGCTCAGGTGAAACGTCGAGCGTGAACATCACCTGTGCCAGCGGCTGGCGAGACAGATCTCGCGGCGGCTGCAACTCTGCGACCAGTCTCTCGAAGGGCAAAGCCTGGTGTACGTACGCGCCGAGCGCATTGTCCCGCACGCGTTCCAGCAGCTCGGCACAGGTGGGGTCACCAGACAGCCTGGTGCGCATCACCAGCGCGTTTACAAACAAACCGATCAGTCCTTCGGACTGACCGTGCGTGCGTTCGGAAACGGGCGAGCCGACTGCCACATCATCTTGCCCGCTGAGGCGCGCGAGCAGTATTTTCAGCGCGGCCAGCAACACCATGTAGAGACTGGCGGTGTGACGACGCCCCAGCTCGATGAGAGACGCAGTCAGCGCCGGCGCTAGTTTGATCGGCGTGCGCGCTGCCGCCATGAACGTTGCAACCGGTGGCCGCGGCCTGTCCGTGGGCAGATCCAGGGTCGGCGACATTCCGGCCAGATGTTCCTTCCAGTATCTCAGCAGCCGCTCGATCATCTCGCCCTGCAGCCATGCTCTCTGCCACAGCACAAAATCGGCGTACTGCACGCTCGGCGGCTCGAGCGGCGACGGCAGTCCTGCCCGAAACGCGGCATACAACGTCATCAGCTCTCTGACGAGCACTTCCATCGACGCGCCGTCTGCAATGATGTGATGCAGGACAAACGACAGCACATGCTCGCGCGCCGACAGCCGCAGCAGGATCACGCGAAACAAGGGCGCTTGGTTCAAATCGAACGTCCGCTCGAACTCAGTCTGGACGATCTGGCGTACCTGGTACTCCTGCTCTCGCGGCTCTGATGCCGACAAGTCACGCAGATCGACGCGAAATACGCCAGGAGGCTCGACGACCTGGTAACCCTCGCCGTCGATCGCTTCGATACGAGTGCGCAAAGCCTCGTGACGGCTTACGACCTCGTGCAGAGCGCGCTCGAATGCCGGCACATCCATGTCGCCGCGGACACGCAGGGAATTGCCGATGTTATAAGCCGCTCGCGCGAAACCGAACTGCTCGACCACCCACAATCGCCGCTGCCCGAAGGACAAAGGAACGCGTGGGGGTCTTACCTGGGCCTGCAGATCAGGTATGCGCGGCAGCGTTGCCCGCCGCACTCGCAGGAACTCCCGCACCTCACCTTTGCGCCGTTTGATCTCTGAGAAAACGTCGAGCTCGAGGCTGTCCTTGGGCAGCCGATAGTGAAGCTGATCCTCCTTCAGCCACAGCTTGATGCCCTGCCGCTGCGCCGCCTGCAGCAGACCTTCGATACTCACACTCACTCGTGCTCCCTCACCTGCGATCACTCCCTGGCTTCCTGGGCGAACTTAGCTGCTGGGGTGCTGGTGTCAATCGAACCGGACCTGAAGCCCGCGGATGGATTTCACCTGCGGCTTGCTGCAACGTATGAGCGATGAGCTTCGACGCTGAGCGTTTGTCACAACGGATCGGGCATGAACTGCGCTCGTTTCAATCTCGCGATCTATGTGCTGCAGATGGGACGCGCCTGCGCGTCTTCGAGTGCGGGCCCGCGAGCGCCCCGCCTCTGATCATTGTTAATCCCATAGGGATTCCGGTGCTACTCGTGGCACGCCTCGCGCTGCGGTTATCCGAATCGTTCCGGGTGATCTGCTGGGAACAGCGAGGTCTGAATTCCACACCCGACGAGTTCTTCGCGCGGCCGCACGGGTTCGAAGCTTTCGTGAGCGACCTGGTGGAGATCGCAGCTCTCAGCGGCGCGAGCCGGCACCACCCCATGATCGGCGTGTGCTCGGGGGCCGCGCAGCTGGTGCGAGCGACAGCTCAGGGAAAGATCGCGCCGAGCTCACTGGTGCTCATCAGCCCGCAGCTGCGTTTTGCCGAGGGCTATGTGCCCAGTCAGTTCGAGCAGAACGTCATGCCCTATATGCGTGCGATCGCCGCGGGCCGTCGTGCCGTCGCCGAACAGCTCCTGACGCTCTCGAAGCGAGAGTTTTTTCCTGAGGGCACGAGCGAGGACGTGCTTCTCGTGCACGCGGCGGACAGCAGCAACCTGCAATCGCTGGATGCTCTGCGCATCTACGCCAGCACTGCCGAAGCATTCACCAACGAGCGCTTCGACGGTGATTTTGGCGCCCTCTCTCGGACCGTCTGCATCGTCTCGGCACGCGGGGACAAAGTGATCTCGGTGGAATCCGTCCGGCGGCTTCCTCAGCTCATCCGCACGGCCCGTTATCTCGAGTACTCAGAGGGTGGCCATCACGCGATCTTCCTCAACGGCCGGCTCCGCGAGGACATCCATGCCGAGCTGACTGCGAGCGGAACGTTGTGAGATGAGAGATCGCTGCGCAGTCAGCCGTTTGCACGTTTTCACGCCACAACTCCGCCGGCGCTGCACGATCGGACAGTAGCGCTCCCGCCCGCATCCCCTATGGTGTTCCGCTCGGATGCTTCGACAAGTTCACGGCAAGGACCCGTACATGAGCACAGACGCCTTTGCGATCCGGTTGAGGGACGAGCTGAATCAGCACCTGACGCTGTCGCATCCGATCTTCAACGAGCTGTTTGCGGGCGAGCGCAACTGGCTGCTGCTCAGGATGATTACGCTCGAGGGCTATCAGATCACCCGATATTTCCTCAGGTACATCGAGCATCTGCATTTCCTCTGTCCGCTGGAAAAGCACAAGCGCCGGCTGCTGATCAATATGTTCGAGGAGGAGACCGGCTATCTTTCCCGGACCAAGAACCACGTGGCGCTGATGCAGGATTTCGTGCGTGCCCAGGGCATCAGCGACGAGGAGCGGGATGCCCATGTCCCTTCGCCCCAGACTCGCGAGCTGATCGAGTATCGTTTGAACGCGGTGACCGGCAATGGCACATATCACATCGGCGCCGCCGCGGTCATGATCGCCAGCGAAGGACAGAGCCTGGAAACCAAGGCGGGCCAGGCCCGCCATTCGCTGCTGGGCAGAGTCTATAACCTCTCGCTGCAAGACACGTTGTTCTTCTCCGTGCATCAGCAGGAGGACGTGGGGCATGTCCGGGAGGGCATCGAGTTGGTCGCCGAGCTGTGCACCACCGACAAAATGCGACAGGAGGCCCTGTTCGCCGTCGGTCATACCTGCAAGTTGTTCTGGAACATGTACGACAGCGTCGCGCAGAAGTACTGGCGCATGAAAGGCAAGGATGCAAATGACAATCCGGATAGACGCACTGTTGCAGCGGCTGCGGGGCGGAACCTCGAAACTGATCTTCGTCTCGGCTAGCGGCGCGGCCACCGAGAAAACTTTCGACGATCTTCATCGCGACACGGTCATGCTGGTGGATCGGCTGCGACGGCTCGCCGTGCAGCCCGGCTGGCGCATTGGAATTCTTGGCGCCAATTCCTACGCATGGATGCAGTGGGACCTGGCAGCCGTCGAACTCGGCTGCATCAGTGTCGCATTCATCGAGCAAGGACCGGATCCGATCGAGCGGCTGATCGATCGCTATGATTTGCATCTGCTGGCTGTCGCGCCCGAATGCATGTCGGGCGCGGCGCTCGATCTGCCTTGCGTCGTGGACATGGGCTCGCCTGACTTCCCTGAAGGCAAGCGCGCGCTGACCCACGTCCCGCCGGCACATTCGCCGGATACTCATTCGCTGGTGTTCAGCTCCGGGACCACCGGCAGGATCAAGGGACTCATCATCAGCCGCAAGGGCACCGAAAGGCTGGTCAATCTCTACGCCGACGCGTTCGGCATCCATCCCGATGAGCGCTTCCTGACGTTTCTGCCTTTCTTCAACTACCAGCAGCGCATGTCTTATTACTTCTGCCTGCATCACGGCATCGATTTCGTATCCACACCTTACACACAGCTGTTCGCCGCGCTGCCTGCTCACAAGCCAAGCTTCATCATCGCACCGCCGCTCTTTTACGAATCGGTGCAGCACATCGCACAGACGCTTGGCGGCACGGATAGCTCCGCCGCCGCGAGCAGACTCTCCGCCTTGCTCGGCGGAAGAATCCGCTACCTGGTAACGGGCATGGCGCCGATAAAAACAAAGACACTGGAGTTTTTCTGGAAATGCGGCCTGCCGCTGTATGAAGCGTTCGGCATCACGGAAGCCGGCATGGTGGCCTGGAACAAGCCCGGGCTGGTCAAGGCCGGAACCGTGGGCAAACCTGCCGAGCCTGGCAGTGTGAGCCTGACCGATGAGGGAGAAGTGATCGTTACGCGAGACGCGTTGCTCTCGCTGGGTTACTTTGAAGCCTCGGACGAAGATACACGCGCCACATTTGTCGCTGCCGGCGCGGTCGCCACCGGCGACATCGCACGCTTTGATGCCGACGGTTTTCTCACTATCGTCGGCCGCAAGAAAGACGCGATCATCACCCGCTCGGGAGAAAAATTTCATCCGGAACCGATCGAGGCGCTGATCCAGCGGGATCCGCGAGTCAAAGTTGCCGTAGTCACTTCCTATGATGGCGTGCCCGGCACCACAGCCATCATCGCCGTCGCGAATGCGAACGACGTGGACACCACGCGGCAGATCAGCCGTCAGATAGAGGAGATCAACACCCGGCTGCCCGCGTACCAGCAGGTCCGGGAGATTCGATTCACACAGCAGGAGTTCAGCGTCGACAACGGCCTGCGCACCAAAAACCTGAAGCTCGACCGACGCGCGATACACGCCGCGTTCGTCAAATCAGCCGCATCCGGCTTGCCGCGATGACCGCCTGGGCGCGATTCGCCACCTTCAACTTCGCGTAGATGTTCTGCAGGTGAAACTTCACCGTTCGCTCGGACATCGAGAGGATTCGCCCCACTTCCCAGGAGGTCTTGCCGCCGCCGATCCATTGCAACACCTGCTTTTCCCGGAGGGTGAGCCCACACGCGGCATTCGATGCAAACAGCTGCTCCGACCGATGCACCAGCCAGACATGCAGATAGAACGCGATGATGTTGACAAAGAACAGGTGCTTGGCCGGCAGCTCTTCGCTCTCGCCTTGTAGCTGCAGCAAAGTCGCGATCCTGCCCATGGCCCATTCGGCGGAGTCGATCAGCCCGGCGACGCCGTGAGTGAGTTGCATCCGGTGGATGAAATCGCCCGTCGGCAGCTTCGAGGCAGCGGAGTTTTCCCGCACGACGCGCCAGAAGAACGCGCTCTGAAACGTCTCCACCCGCTGGAAATGCTCGAGATGACGCGAGACCAGCAGCGATCGGGTGTACTGCGGACCGATCTGAGCATCCGCCGTGGATCCTTGCGGAAAGTCATAGATCACCGTCGCCGTGTCGTCCCTGGTGTCCCGTTCATGCATGAGAATGCATCTCTCGAACGGCACGAGCTTGCCGATATCGGCGGCCACAGCATTCAGGCACTGCACGTCATTCGATGGCGCCGACAGGACGCTGGTGATCTGCAACAGAATCTGCAGCTCATCGCCTGAGGCAGCCAGGTCGGCCATCAGCGCTCTCCAGGAGCTGCGGCGACGCCGGCGTCGATGACGTCCATGATCCTCTGTCGCATGTCTTCCCGGGTGAACACCGCGAAATGTCCCCCCTTGGGATATTCGTGCAGTTCAGCGTTCGGCAGCATCTCGCAGAGACGACGAATCGACTGCACCGAAACGGTCTTGTCATCCGCCGTTGCGAATACGGCCGTCTTCTGCCCGAGCCGACCGATCTCTGCATCGAGTCTCTCGTCTGTAAAGACTTGCAGCACCCTCGCGTATACGAGCATGCCGTCGAGGGACTGCAGGCTCACAGTGTCCGCCGCTTCGATGATCTGCTCGTCGATGTGCGGAGCGCTGCTGCGCGGCTCTTTGGCGAAGGCCGCACGCATCTCCAACAGCTCACGAGCGAGCGGGCGGTTGCCTGCGCCGATCATGCGCATGTAGGGAACGAAAGCCGAGTCGAATATGCTCGGCAGATATCCTTCGCTGAAACGCACAGCGGGACACACCAGCACCAGCGACAGCGGCTGAATCATGTTGCGCGCCACGGCTGTAATCGCCAGCGCTGCCCCGGAACAGATCCCGATCAGAGCTGCGGGTGTGCCCTCAACCCTGCCGCAGACGTCGAGCACATCCGTCACGTAAGTCGAGTAATCGTGCGGCTTGGCTCGAAAGTCATCCGGTGGCGTCCCGTAGCCGCGCTGTTCCCAACAAACAACGCGGTATCTCTGGCCCAGACGGCGAGCCAGCCGCGAGGCAATGACAATCGGCACACCCACCGGGTTCACGATGACGACCGTTCGCGCGTCCCTTGACCCGTACTCATAGGTAACGAGCGTCGACCCGTCCCGCGTGGGGATCTCGATGCGCTCGAAGTCCTCATAAGTTGCCGCCATCAAGCTGTGAAGATTGGCTTGCATGGTCAGTGCGGGATCAGCCGCTCGATAGTCCCTGCCATGATGGCTTCAATCTCTTTCGCGGGCAGCCCGACGAGCGGACCGCCCTCACCCATCAGCTCATCCAGGCAGCTCTTGGTGCCCGCGGTCATCCGAAACAACGGCCAATCGGTGCCAAAGATGATCTTGTGATTTATTCCCAACCGGAACAGGTCCTTGAGCTGCTGCTGCCAGCCCTGGGGGTGGAGAATGCCGGGAAACGCCGAAATATCGAGATAAACGTTGGGCCGATAGGCGCACAACTCCACGGCCGTCCTGGTGTGATGAACCGCACCGTGCGCCAGAATGAAATTGACCCCGGGAAACTCTCTGGCCGCGCGATCGATCAGCGATGGATGGGCGAAGTTGAAGTCCAGCACCGGCGAGGTCGGGCCGGTGTGCAGAAGTACCGGCAGGCCGCGTCGGGCGCAGATTTCGTAGATTGGAAACAGCCGCTCATCGCTCGGCGAATAGCCGCACGGCGGATACAGCTTCAGCCCGTTGAAGCCATAGTTCACGATGACCGCTTCGAAGAACTCGACCGCTTCGGCGCCGGAGCGCGGATCGACGCCCTGAAACACGTAAAAACGTCCGGGATGCCGCTCGCGGATTTTGTGATGTTCGGCCGCCATCTCGGCGATCGACAGCGAACAGCGCAACGCGCGGCTGAAATCCGGCACCAGCAGCACGGTCATGGCGATGCCCGCTGCGTCCATATCGCGCACCAGCTCATCGGCTTGATGATCCTGGTGCTGCGCGACCAGCACCGACTGGATCTGCTCGACGCTCAGTCGCTTGCTCGGCGAATTCACGCCCTGCGCCGCGATGTTTCTTGCAACTCCGGTCACGAACTCGGTTGGAATGAACCTCATGGAGGCGACGTGCGCATGTCCGTCGACGATGCGCATGCGATCAACTCACCTCGAGCACGGGCTCGGCGGCGCTGCCCTGCAGTCTTCGCAAAGCATCTACTGTCTCACCCACCGTGTGGAGCGTCGCGAGCAACCCGGGTTGATCGATCAGGCTGACGCTGAACGTTTGCTCGCACAAAAACACCAGGCCGATCAGCTCCAGCGACGCGAGACCGAGATCCGCCACGAAGCGCGTCTCGCGGCTCAGCGCAGCCTGCAGGGGTGCATCAGGCCGGAGCTGATCTACGAGCTGTTGTATGCCGTGAACCGTCGCCGGTTGCGCACTCATGCCTATCCTTTGGCCTCCAACTACTTGCGGACTTGCGGCGTGCAATGAGTCCGTTCATGCACACAAACCTTACTACACCAGGTGAGCGACGGCACGCGTGCGGTTTGCCCGAGCGGACAGGTTCACCTCGCAAAGCCCGACGCTAGGCTGCCAAACATTCGGGCGAGAGGACCTCCGCATGAAATTCCGCAGTGTCGAACAGCTCATCGGCAATACGCCGCTGCTCCGGCTCAACAGCTTTTGCGACGATGCGCGCAAGGTCGATATCTTCGGCAAGCTCGAAGCGCTTAACCCGGCTTACAGCGTCAAGGATCGAACCGCGCGACAGCTGCTCGCCCAGGCGCGCAGCGATCACGAGCTGAAGGAGGGCTGGACCATCGTAGAGTCCACCTCCGGCAACATGGGGCACGCGCTCGCGATGCTGTGCGCGATCGCCAAACTTCACTTCATCTGCGTGCTCGATCCCAAGACACCGAAGAGCAACGTGGCACTGGTCAAGGCATTCGGCGGCCACGTCCGAATCGTCGCCACGCCCGATGAAACCGGCGGCTATCAAAGGAAACGAATCGCCCTGGCCAAAGCCATCGCCGCGCGCCTGCCGAACTGCATCAACCTGGATCAGTACAACAATCCCGCCGCCATCGAGGCGCATGTCCTGACCACCGGCCCGGAGATCTATGAGCAGACCCAGGGGCGCATCGATGTGCTCATCGGCAGCGCCAGCACCGGCAGTCACTTGAGCGGCACCGCGAAGTATCTGAAGAGCCGCAACCCGAACATCCGCATCGTCGGGGTGGAACCGGCGGGATCCGTGGTGTTCGGCGGCGAATACAAACCTTATCTGCAGAACGGTGCCGGGCTCAGCTTCAAACCGGGAAATATTCTCACCGAATATATCGACGAGGTGATCCGAGTGGCCGACGTCGATGCCTTTGCAGCGTGCCGCAAGCTTGCGAGGAACGACGGGCTGTTGCTGGGCGGCTCCTCCGGCGCGGTGGTCCATGCAGCCCTGGAGTACGGCAAGAAGCTCTCGTCCCACTCCAACATCGTGGTGATACTGCCGGATAGCGGACTCAAATATCTGGAAACCATCTATGACGATCAATGGCTGAGGAACAACGACCTCGGCAGCCTGGTCGAGGATGACGTCGAGTCCGCCCCGCACCTCGTTGCCGATGTGGTCTGAGATGAGTGCGGCACCCGATACTGCCGAGGCCACCGAGTATCTCTGGCCGTCGGATACGAACGAACGGCTCGAAAACGAGATTGTGCGACTCCTGCGGGAGACGAGCGCCGCAACTCCCATCATCGGCTTCGGTACCACGATCGACGACGCCGAAGCCGAAACGTACCTGCGGGAGCTGCGGCAAAATCTCCGCGCCGGCAAATGCAGGCTGCTGGAGATTCGCCATCACGGCGAGTTGATTGCGCTGTGCACCCTCCGGCGCAATCTCAATCCCAACAATCGTCACATCGTGGATCTGGCAAAGGGCATGATTGCCGAGGCACATCGCGGCGGAATGATTCTGCCGACGGCATTCTACGAGATCGCACTCCAGTGCGAGCGTGACGGCGCCGAACTGGTGACGCTCGACGTGCGCGCCGATACCACTGCGCATCACGTGTGGGAACGATTCGGTTTCGAGATCTACGGCACGCTCAAAGATTACGCGCGGGCCAATGGTCAAAGCCTCGCAGGACACTACATGATGCAGAAGGTCAGCGACCTCAAGCAGCGCAGCCTGCAAATACTGAGGAAGAAGCTCGCACAGAAACTCGGGCCGGAGGGGCTCAATTCAGAGCGAACGAGCGCAGTCTGAGACGAGTCCATCTCACGGCTTGGGCAAGCACTGCCGCGAATGCCGGCGCCACCGCTGGCATCGAGCGACCCCAGAAACGAAAATTCCCCTCCAGCCCGTCCGACGTCCACCACATCGTCAGCCAATAGGACGGCCCGCCTCCCGGTGTATTTACGGGCGCCGGTGCGATGGGAAACCTCGTTACGGATTCATCCGCTTCATTCCACGCCGGCGGAGCTGCTTCGGCCGGCCCGCCCGGCATGTAATTGAACATCGGCGCGACCACGAGCCCCTCGTCGCCGCGAATTCGAGTGAGAATATCGAAGCGTACGAATTGATGAGACTCTGCCTCCATGACAGCGGTGCGTACCCGTTGCACTAGTTCGGCAAAGCGGGGATTTCCGACCAGGCTCACGCGGTGGTACACCCGATCGGCCAGATTGCCTACGACCGGCTGCAACGCGGGTGTCTCACGCCCCTGGATTACCGATCCGATCGTCACGTCCTCCAGCTCGGTCAGCTTCGACAACAGCACGTATTGCGCGGCGCATAGCAGGAAGTAAGGAGTGACTCGAAGGGCACGCGCGGTTTCGTAAATGGCAGATGTGAGTTCGGCGCCCAGCTTGATCTCTGTACGCACCGTGGTGCTGTCCCGCATGGAGTCTGGCAGTATGACGGCGGGCGCACGCGCAAGGCGCTCTTTCCAGTAGACGAAATGGGGCGTCGCAGCTGGGCTCGCGAACCATCTCTCCATCGACATCAAGTATCCGGAGTATTGCACGCAAGGCTCTGCAAGCTCGCGTGGCACCTGCTGATGGGAGTACGCCTGATACGCCAGGAGCACTTCTCGCTTGATGATTTCTCGTGATGTGCCATCCGCGATGAAATGGTGAGCCACCAGCCCGAGCACGTGCTCACGCGGTCCCAACGTAATGACGAACGCTCGGAACAACGGTGCCTGTGACAAATCGAACGGCATCCAGACGAGGGAGCTGGCCAGCTCCCTGGCCCGCGCCTCGCGCATCTCTGCCGCAACGTCGCTCAGATCGATCCGTTGCAGACACCACGAGACCTGAGGCTGGAAGAACAGGTAAGGCCCCTGCTCCGTATCAATGATGGAGGCTCGAAGCGCGTCGTGGCGCGCTATCACTGCTAGATACGCACGTTCGAGTGCGTCGAAATCCAGCGCGCCTCGCACTTTGACCACCCAGTTGAGACCGTTGGTCGAATCGACCCTGGTCGAACCTTTCTTGATGCCGGCCCAGCTGGCCTTGCGAAAGCTGGGGACAGACACTGCTTCCAACAGCGTGCGCGCACAGAATTCCGGCTGAGCTGCCGGTGCTGGTTCGGGGCTCGTATGGTTGTCGCTCACCCGTCGACCTCTCTTCAGGAGCGTGCGCCAAGGATCGTCTGCGATCAATCTGTTGGGGAATTGCTGCCTGCAATCGCCGCTGCGACTGCAGAGAACTCACATTGGCTCGACTTGTGGAAATCCGCGGCGATACAGTCTGTTCGAGAAACGAACGCACGGAAGCAACTCCATGAGACCTGAGACTGCCTGGCGGCCTCACTCGCTGCGCAGAGCTGCCGAGACAGCGACGGTGTGCCAACAGCTCGGCCCCTTCGTCGAACGGGTGGCCAATGGGAAGGTCGGCGCGACCGCGGTGTTCGCTGCGCTGGTTGCCTGTCTCGTGGCTTTGTATCGAGGACGAGATCGGGTGCGCCTCGCAATCCGGCGAGACCCGGAGATCGGCGACCGATCACGCCGGACGGATGGAGATCGACTCGCGATCGAGCTTGCCGTGGCCGCGGAAGCGCCGTTCCAGGAGCTCGCGCTGGCAGCCCACGATGCGTTGCACGTGGCGCCCGTTTCTCAATCAACCGCAGATCCTGCAACCGTTGAAGCTTTGATTCGCTGGCGCGACGGAACGTCAGAGGAAACGATCGACGCTGTGTCCTTCAACCACGAAGGTGTGGAGCTCGAATTCGAGTTCAGGGATGAGGGACACGCCTTGAGCCTGGACGTGCGGACGGCACAGGCGGCGTCCCATCGCATCACTGCTGCAGCTCTGGTCGACGCACTCCGCGAAGCCGTGCGCACGCTGACGCGCAATCCTGCAACCCAGGTCAGCGAGATCGGCTGGGTCTCCGCGGAATGCCGAAAGAAAATATTGACCGAGTTCAACGATCCCGCCGTGCCCTACGAACGGGAGAGAACGATTCTCCACCTGTTCGAAGACTGCGCTCGCAGAGGCGGTCACCGGCCGGCGCTCACATTCGGAGAGCAGACCCTCACCTACGCGCAGCTCGACGGCAAAGCCAACGCGCTGGCAACGCTGTTGCACGCTCACGGCGTGCAAGCGGGCGAGCTGATACCCATGGTGACAGCCGGCACCCTGGAGCTGCCGATCGCGATGATTGCACTGCTGAAGCTCGGGGCCGCGTTCGTGCCGGTCGACGTGAGTTGGCCGCAGGAGCGGCTGCGGGTCATTTTCAGTCAGCTCAAAGCACGCGTGGTCCTCTGCGACGACGACTCGACGGCCTGCATCGATTCGGTTCCCTGGCTGTGCTTCAAAGCTGCAGATCTCGATGTGACAACTCTCAAACCACGCCAGGCGATGCCGCGGCCGGAAGATCTCGTCTACGGGTTCTTCACCTCGGGCTCCACCGGCGTGCCCAAGTGTGCCCTCAACTTTCACGGCGGACTGCTCAATCGTTTCCTGGCGATGAGCCGTCGTTTCGGTGCTGCCGGCGATGACGTCGTGCTGCAGAACAGCCGCCACGTATTCGATTCTTCGATCTGGCAACTGCTATGGCCGCTCACCAGCGGCAGCCGCGTCGTGATTCCCACTGCCGGCAAGCTGCTCGACCTCCACTACACGATAGCGCTCATCGAAACACATGGCATCACGATGACCGATTTCGTGCCTTCGATCTTCAATGCGCTGGTGGAGCTGATCGAGTCGGATCGCGATCTCATTTCCCGGCTCGGCTCGCTGCGGCGGCTGCTGATCGGCGGCGAGGAGATCGGTGCCAGGGCAGTCCAGAAATTTCGCGGCTGGCTGCCGCGATGTCACATCACCAACACCTACGGTCCGACCGAGGCATCCATCGGTTGCGTGTTTCACGAGGTGTGTGACCAGGATGGCTGGGCAATCCCCATCGGCCGCCCCATCGATAACTGTTATGCCGCAATCGTGGACGCCACGGGCCGGCTGGTGCCGCCGGGCATCGTGGGTGAGATTCTCATCGGCGGAGATTGCCTGGGCGGCGGATATCTCAACGATCCTCTGAAGACTCAAGCCGCATTCATTCCCAACCACCTGCCCGAAATTCCCGGTAACCGCCTGTATCGCACTGGCGATCTCGGCTATCACCGCCCGGATGGCAGGCTCCATTTCGTGGGCCGCCAGGATCACCAGATCAAGCTCGGCGGCGTGCGCATCGAACTGACGGAAATTGAAAGCGTCATCGCCGCTCATCCCGCGGTCCGCGCCGTCAAAGTGATCGTCGAGGGCGAGTCCAACGGGACGCGCAGGCTGGCAGCATATGTCGTGGCGCATTCCGGCACGCTGCCTCGGGATATCACACAAACAGTGGCGAGTTCGCTGCCCGCGTACTGCGTGCCGAAGAAAGTGGTGATGATCGACCGCATGCCGCTCAACTCGAACGGCAAGGTCGATCGTAAAGCGCTGGCGGCGCTGTCTCGATCGCAGCGGAGCATTGCGCCCGAGGCCATGTCTGATGTGGAGCGCCGGATTCACAACTCGTGGCTGGAGCTGCTCGCGTTGAACAGCGCCGGTCTGCACGAAGACTTCTTCAGCCTGGGCGGGGACAGCCTGGTCGCGGTCCGGCTGGGCTTGAGACTCCGGGACGAATTCGGCTGCAAGGTGCTGACTCGCGATATCTACCGCTGCCCTACCATCAGCACGCAGGCGACGTTCGTGGAAAGCGCCCGCGAAAGCAGCGACACGGAGGCGAATGCGCGGCTCGCGCAAACATTGCGAACGGCCGCGCGACTCGATCCAAACATCCGTGCCGGCGCCGGAGCATTGATCGATGCGCCTGACGTGGTGCTGTTGACCGGGGCGACCGGATTCATCGGCAGCCATTTGCTGCACAGTGTGCTGGCGGACACGAAAGCCAATGTCATCTGCCTGATACGCGCTGCGGACGATGCCGCCGCTGCCAAGCGCCTGGGAGAAACGATAAAGCACTATCGGCTCGACACCGACGATCGTATGCAGCGTACGACCGCGATTGCGGGCGATCTCGCGCTGTCACAACTCGGCCTGGCGGATGCGGCTTACGAACGCCTGGTGCGCTCGATCGATACCATCGTCCATTGCGGCGCCGCTGTGAACTTCCTGCTCGGCTACTCTGCACTCCAGGCAAGCAACGTGAGCGGCACCCTCGAGCTCATCCGGCTCGCCGTCCGCGGCCGGCCTAAACGGATTCATTATATTTCGACCCTCGCTGCCGTCGCGGCGGACGCGCGTGCGCGCTTCGATGAATCCGAGCTGTCTGCGGAGGCACCCTTCCCTGCGTCGGGGTACGGGCAATCGAAATCCGTGGCCGAACGTTTGCTGGTCGAAGCCCGTGCGCGCGGCGTATCGACTGTGACGTATCGTCTCGGCGAAGTGATGCCGCACTCACGAACCGGTATTGCAAATTCACGTGCACTACTGGATACGCTGATCCGCGCCTGCCTGCGGCTCGGTCTGAGTTTCGAGACTTCGCTCCGAGTCGACTACACCCCGGTCGACTACGTCGCACGTTTTCTGAGCGCAGCCATGACCGCGCGCACGCTCCCGGCGCCGGTGTTTCATGTTTTTCATCCCGAGGGGCAGCAGCTGGAGACAATCTTCAGAAGCTTCAGCAATGCCGGTTTCGCGATTCGGCCGGTGCCTTATCCGGCTTTTCACGAAGCGCTGAGGAATGCCTGCGCAGCCCCGGCGGCGGATCCTGACCTGCTGCTGACGCTGGCATTGCTCCCCGATCCCAGCATCGCGAGCTCCGAGCGCTGGGAGGCACAGCTGGCCGAGATCGTCGCCGACGCCGGCGGACGATTCTCGTGCAATCAGACACTCTCTGCGCTCGAAAGCCTCGGGATCGACTGGCCGCCTCCCGGCGCACGCGCGCTGGAAACATACGCCGATTTCCATCGGCGCCGACTCTCATGACACGGTTGCAGCGCATGCTCACGAGACGCTTTGGACGGCTGGGCTGGCAGGTCAGCGAGATCGGCTACGGCATGTGGGGTGTGGGTGCCGGTGAAGGCGGCTGGGTCGGAGCCAGCGATCCGGAGAGCCTGGAAAGCCTGGAGCAAGCCATCGCCCTCGGCTGCAATTTTTTCGACACCGCGTGGATCTATGGGCGCGGGCACAGTGAAGTACTGTTAGGTGAGATCCTGCGACGTCGCAGCGACGTCCGCCTGTACGCGGCGACCAAGATTCCTCCGAAGAATCGGTGCTGGCCCTCCAAGCCTCACATGCAGTTGCACGATGTGTTTCCGCCAGATCACATCAGGGCGTACGCAGAACGGTCGCGGGCCAATCTGCAAACCGATCGCATCGACCTGCTGCATTTTCACGTGTGGGAAGACAGCTGGACTGACGATCCTTCGTGGCAGCGAGAGATCGAGCGGCTCAAGACCGACGGTGTGATCGATGCCGTGGGCATCAGCGTGAACCGCTGGGAGCCGTCGAATGTCATCCGCGCCCTGCGAACGGGCCTCATCGACGCGGTGCAAGTCATCTACAACATCTTCGATCAGGCGCCTGAGGACGAGTTGTTTGGTGTCTGTCGCGAGCTCGACATCGCGGTGATTGCGCGAGTGCCGTTCGATGAGGGGACGCTGACCGGCACGCTCACACCGAATTCAACCTGGCCTGCGGGCGACTGGCGCAACTCCTATTTCGTTCCCGAAAACCTCCACGAGAGTGTCAAGCGCGCGGAAGCACTCAAACAGCTGCTGCCACCGGGCTGGTCCCTTCCCGACCTGGCGCTGCGTTTCATACTTCAAAACCCCGATGTTGCCTGCGTGATTCCCGGCATGCGCCGGCCGACGCACGTTCGTAACAACATGGCCTGCAGCGATGGACGACGATTACCCGGCGTGCTCATGGAGCAGCTTCGCCAGCATCGCTGGGATCGAGTGCCCACCGAGTGGTCTCAGTAGTTCTCCATCGGCTCCGCCGACCCGCAAGCCATGAAACTTTACTGGAGCCACCCCAGGCACATGGATGTGCCCGCCGCCGCAGGCGGCGAGCGCCCGAGGAAAAGTCACGCCTTTTCCCACGGGCGCCACAGCGCGAGTGGCAGGAGCCCGAGTCGCTGTTTCTCAATAGTCGACTAGATGATTCCTTCGGCGAGCTCGACCTCGGGCTGACCATCATCCGCAAGCTCGTCCTCGGCGAAGCTCGTCGACTCCTCCATGCGCTGAGCCATGGCGGCGACCGTAGGCGATTGGAACACCGTCCACGCCGGCAGGCTGATCCCGGTGCGCTCGGCAATCCTGGCCACGATCCTCAACGTCAGCAGCGAATGGCCGCCGAGCTCGAAGAAATTGTCGTGAATTCCGACCCGCTCGGTCACGAGCACGTCCGCCCAGATCTGTGCCAGCAGCTGTTCGTTGGGCGTGCGAGGGGCGACGTATTGCTGCTCGTTCGCCGCTGCGCCATCGGGTGCGGGCAAAGCCTTGCGATCGATCTTGCCATTCGGATTGAGCGGCATCGCGGCCAGCTCGACGAATGCAGCTGGGATCATGTATTCGGGCAAGCTCGACTTGAGCTCCGCTCGCAGCACTTCGCCTGCGGGCATCGTGATGCCCGGTTTCGCAACCACGTAGGCGACGAGCCGCATATCGCCGGGCGCTACTTCCCGAGACAGAACCACCGCCTGGCTCACGGCGGGGTGACGCACGAGCGCCGATTCGATCTCTCCCAGCTCGACACGAAAGCCACGGATCTTCACTTGAAAATCGTTGCGGCCAAGAAACTCGATGGTGCCGTCGGCTCGCCAACGCCCCAGATCGCCGGTTCGATACAGCCGCGCGCCGGGTTTGTCACTAAAGGGGTCGGGAATGAAGCGATCGGCGGTCAGGGGCGGGCGGCGCCAGTAGCCGCGCGCAACTCCAACGCCGCCAATGGTGATTTCACCAGTGACGCCGATGGGCACCAGCTCGCCCCAACCGTCCAATATATGGATCTGCGTGTTGCCGATCGGACCACCGATCGACACCGTCTTGGCTCGATCCTCGGGTGAACAGCTGTAACGCGCGGCCTCGATCGAGACCTCCGTCGGACCATACAAGTTGTGCAGCTGGACGCCGGGCAGGACTTTAAAGAACTCTTGCGCCAGCGCCGCGGGCAACTCCTGTCCCCCGGATATCACATGACGCAGCGAGCGGCAGGCTGCGCTTTGCGGCTCCTTCAGGAACAGCTGCAGCATCGGCGGAACGAAATGCAACACCGTGACGCCTTGCGTCTGGATGAGGCGCACCAGGTAGGCGTTGTCGCGCTGGCCTCCCGGACGGGCCAGGATCAGGCGCGCTCCGCACATCAGCGGCCAGAACAACTCCCACACCGAAATATCAAAGCTGTAAGACGTCTTCTGCAACACGCGGTCGCTGGTATCGAGAGCAAAGGTGTGCTGCCCCCACAGCAAACGATTACGCACACCGGCATGAGTATTGAGCACGCCCTTGGGCTGCCCGGTGGAGCCTGAGGTATAGGTGAGATAGATCGGGTGATCGGGGAGCAAACCTATGCTTTGCACCGAGAGATTTTCCCTGGACGACGCTGCCAGCGCCGGATCGGGGGACGCGATATCCAATTGCAGCACCGGCACGGACGGCGCTGGAATGCGATCGCGAGCCGCCGCATGAGTCAGCAACAGCGCGGGGGCGCAGTCATCGATCATGTATTGCAAGCGTTGCGGGGGATATTGGGGGTCGAGCGGCACGTAAGTAGCACCGGCCTTGAGAATGCCCAGCACGCCCACCACCATTTCCAGGCTGCGCTCCACGCACAGTGCCACACGATCCTCAGGGCCGATGCCCCGAGCGCGCAGGTAGCGGGCCAGCTGATTGGCGTGCGCGTTGAGCTGTGCGTAGGTGAGATGGTCTTGCTCATACACCACTGCCACCGCTTGCGGGCACTCGCGCGCCTGCTGCTCGAAGAGCTCGTGGATGAAACGCGATTCATCGTACTGCGCGCGCGTATTGTTGAAACTCTTCAACAGCTGCTCCCGCTCCTGCGGCCCCAACAGCGGGAGCTGCCCGAGCGCCGTCTCCGGATTCTCGGCAACCGCTTCCAGGAGCACCGCGAAGTGACCGGCGAGGCGCTCGATCGTGCTGGCGTTGAAAAGATCGGTCCGGTACTCGAAGTAGCCCTGAATGCCGTCGGACTTCTCTTGCAGATACAACGACAGCTCGTACTTGGCCGCCACTTCGGTGCCTGGGAAGGTGCCGAGCTCCAGGTCCCCCAGCACGAAGGGTTGTTGTGCCTGCTCCTGGTTCTGCAACACCAGCAGCGTCTGAAAAATCGGCGCCCGCGACAGGTCGCGATCTGGCCGCAGCTCCGTCACCAGCGTCTCGAACGGGATATCTTGATGGGCGTAGGCATCCAGTGCCGTCTCGCGCACCTGCCGGAGGAAGGCCCTGAAGCTCAGATGATCCAGCGCCTGTGCACGAATCGGCAGCATGTTGACGAAGAAGCCGATCATCTCTTCGGTCTGGCGCAGGCTGCGCCCTGCGAGCGGCGTACCGATCAGCACATCCCGCTGCCCGCTCCAGCGACTCAACAACACATGCAATGCCGCCATCAGCAGCATGAACAACGATGTTCGTTCCTTTCGACTGACTCTCGTCAGGGCCGCGGACAGCTCCGCCGACAAGGACACGGGCACAGAGGCCCCTTCGAAACGTGACATCGCCGATCGAGGCAAGTCTGTGGGCAGTTCCAGCGCCAGCGGCGCATCAGCGAGCTGCGTGCGCCAGTAATCCAGCAGCTGTTTCCGGACCTCTCCTTGCAGCCATTGCCGCTGCCAGACGGAGTAGTCGGCATATTGCACTTCCAGCTCCGGCAAAGGCGACGGCTCGCCACGATGAAAGGCCGTGTACAGCACACCCAGCTCGCGAGTGAGAATGCCGGCAGACCAGGCGTCCGACACTATGTGGTGCAGGACAATCAGCAGCACGTGCTCCCGCGTGGCCAACTTCAACAACACCACTCTGATGAGCGGCCCCTGCGCCAGCGAGAACGGTGCCCGTGAATGTTTGTCGAGCAGCCGGCCCATCTCGACGACCCGGTCGAACTCTTTCAGTGCGCTCAGATCGACGTTGGTGATCTGCAGCTCTCTCGCAGCCTCGATGACCTGGGTCGCGCCATCGGCTCCTTCTTCGAGGTGGGTGCGCAGCGCCTCATGCCGGCGAACGATTTCGGTGAATGCACGTTGGAGCGCCGGTACATCCAACGATCCACGCACTCGCCTGAGGATCGCCACGTTGTAGGCGGAGCCGACTTCGAACAGCTCGTGAAGGAACCACAGACCTTCTTGTGAGAACGATGCCGCGAACCTCTCTTCCGCCTGCGAGTCGCGCCGCCGCCTGCGTTGCTCGACGATCTGTTCCAACAACTGGCGCTGCTGCTCGGAAACACTGTGCATCTGGATCTCCTGCTCCACCGGTGGCCGCCCGGACGATGCTGTGGTCGAATGCAGTATTTGTAAACTACAGTTCCAGCAACGAGCGCGACGCGAACACCACTTTCAGCGTGAAATCAGGCAAGTCCATGATTGGCCGAGTCGCTGCTTTTCATGACATTGGCGGATGAGGCACTGTCCTCGGCACTCTGCATGAGCCGGCACACTGCTTGTCGTATGTGACCCAGAGATGTCGGCGACAACTTCCCCATCGGCAGCACCAGCGCCACGGCGTTGCGCTGATAACGCACCCGGAACAGCGGCACACCACCGTTGTCGAACACGACTTCGTCGTGCGCCGGCTTCTTCACATTGCGACTCCTCTGGCCCGCCAGCACCAGCTCCCGGTAGACTGTCGCGGCGTTCTCGCGAGGCTGCTTCGCTGCAAGGCTGCGTGCCACATGGATGATGGCCGGGCGTCGTTGCGGATCTTCCAGCGCCTCGGCAATTTCCAGGCCCCAGGTCTCGCAGATCTCCGAGGCTGAGCTGAAAGCATCGACGACCACGCTCGGCAGACGCGCCAGCTTCAGCAGCCGCGATACTTGCGATGCCGAGATCTTCAGACTCTTCGCGATGTCGTCCTGGGAACCGAAGTTGCCGGAGCGCAGCCAGTTGGCGTAACTGCGTCCGCGCTCGTACGGACTGATGTCCTGCCGATGGCGGTTCTCGATGTCCATGGCGATGATGGCCTCGCGATCCGACATCGAGCGCACTTCGATGAGCAGCGGCTTGTTCAAATGTCGTGCGATGAATAAGCGCCGCCCGCCGTAGATCAGCTCGTAGTCATGAGCCGGGTCGCCGATGAGCTTGCGCCCCAGCGCCGGAACGATCTGGCCATGGCGCTGAAAGCTCTCGATCTCGGCCTTGCAGCTATCTTCCGTTATGTGCGCGTCCAGCCGATCGTGAAGATCCCACATGCGGCAACGGAACGGGTTGACGGTCTGGATAACTTCCCTGCCCACTCGATACCTCCATGTCTTCTTCGTTCAAGACACGTTGTTGGTCCCAGTACGTATTCCGAGCGCACAGCCCACCGCTCGCCACCGAATAGCGAAGATGGCGGAAGACTACCCCCTACAAAATTTTCGTTTCATCCTTCTGCGCCACCGCTGTACGAGCTTCACGCACATGATCTGTTCCGATCACATCGTGGCTTTCTGATTGAATCGTACGACGGCGAACGAGGCGTCCAGCCTGGCTGTTGTTCTCTTCTCCGATCGATATTCCCGTAAGCGATGCCGGCCAGCGGGAGCTTCAGTCTTTTAACTCGCCAACAAGCATCGGGCTGCCGTAAGTTGCTCTCGACGACGCACCGCTGTCAACCATATATTTTTTTAAATGCGTTGACCGCATCAACGCTCTGGTTGACGTCACTCCTCCGCCGTAAGCCAACCGGGACAGTGAGCAGTGCTATCAGGCATCCTCCCGCAGCTACACGACACTGGATCGATCCGCGAAAGAAACATTCGAGCTGGAGCGTGGCGATGCCTCTAATACGGCGACTTGGCAGTGCGGGTTGAGTATCGCTCACGTGCGCGCCCTGTCCCGCTTGCATGGAACTCAGCGCGCAGCGTCACCAGTGCTGCCTTGATGAGTCGGTTGACCTATCAATCTGCTCGGTATTCGCAGCGAAGCCATGGCGGCTATCGGAACAGGAACACGCACTGGTGCTGGCGCTCGATCACATCGTTGGGAACAGCGTTTCGAACGTCATCCTGACCACGGAAATCTTGGATCTCCACGGAAAAGGGTCATTCGGATTGCAGTAGTCGCGTTGTGGTGGCTGCTCGCAAAAGCAGCCCGATACACGCGTTGCCGAACAGGCGGAGCCAGCAGATTCAGCCGTTACCTGGCAATCAACAAGCTCGCAGCCGAGCCGAACTGTCTCGCTCGTCGCTACGAACCGAACCGATATCCAACTTCCAGCCAGGCTTCGCGTCCGTACGGGCTGTAGTTGCCAACGGGGTAATAGGGCCAGCCGAAGGAATCGTCGTCCTTGATCTCATCGAGTACGTTGTTGACGATGAATCCGACCGACGCGCTGCGGTTCAACTGGTATTGCAGGCTCAAGTTAGCCAGCGAAGTGGGTGTCAGGTAGGCCGTCTGCGCTGCATTCGGCACGCGCCCGTACCGCGTGACCTGCAGCGTCGTATCCAATTTCTTCAACGACCACGTGACGCTCACGATGGCTTTGTCGCGCCAGTCGGTGTTGTCGAGCGCGTGCAATTCGTCGCGGCTCACGTCGCTCGCGAATTGCTGATATCGATGGCTCAACACTTTAGTGTAATTGAGGCGCCAAAGCAGATCGCCCCAGCCGCCAATTTTCCAAGCAATGTTTCCGCCGACATCCACGCCGCTGACGCGCTCTTCGGCAGCATTGATAGGATCGATGAGGATGTTGGTAATGGCGATAGGATTCAGCGCCGCATCCGCGGGATTGCGTTGTATTCGACGCAACGCATCTACGCATTCGGCTGAACCTGCGGGGCGGCTGCCGCTTCGACAATCCGCCTCGATGCGCAGGAGCGTATCTGCATCGAGACTGGTCACGAGATCGTCGATGCTGATGCGCCAGTAATCCACCGAGATATCGAGGCCCTCCGACGGAGACAACACCAAGCCATAGCCAAACGACTTGCCATTCTCGAAGCCCAGCTCGCGGTTTCCAGACTGCAGGTAGTTCGAACCGGGGGAAACGTTTGCGAACTCGCAGTCTGACAGCGGCTGCTGCGCCAGTGCGCATCGATAATAATCCGTCGTCGATGAGTAGTAGCCGCGAACCTGCGTCTGAAAGATGTAGCTCATGTCCGGCGCTCGAAAGCTCGTCGCATAGTTGCCGCGCAACAGTAAAGAACGCACCGGGCGGTACTCCAGCGCCGCGTTGTACGTGAGCTTCCCATCGCTGCGACCTGCGAACGAATAGTCGTCGTAACGTGCGGCCAGCGTTGTCGTCAGCGGCTCAATCACCGGAATTCGTAGTTCCGCCGACCCCGCATATCGCGAGCGTGAACCGCTCACGCGATCGGCCGGCAAGGTGTTATAGAACAGGTTTTGATTCAACAAAGGATCGGGGTTGTTGCTGAATCCTTGTTTGCCGTACTCCACCAACGCGCTTGCTTTGACAGCGCCGGCCGGTAGATCGAACAGCTCTCCAGTCGCGCTGGCGCTCAGCGTTTGCAGCCAGGATCGGTCGTGACTCCTGGTCCTTCCAACGAGACTATCGAATTGCGCAGGCGTGAGCGGCGCCGCGAAGCGGGCGGCGTCCGGAGCGAAGATCGCGACGCCATCCGGATCGGCGCCAAGCTGCGGGCCGAGATAGTAATCGTCGATTGCTCGCAGCAGGCGCGGACGAGTGTTGCGGCTTCGATAGCTCGAGCTGCTGAAGGAGGCATCGTAAGTCCAGGCGTTGTCGCCTATACGGCCGCGCAGGCCGGCGGTGAGGACAGTCGATGTGTCTTGCCATTTTCGGTCGAATCGCGTCGCGCCGCCGATTTCCTCCGGCGAGATTCGCTTCGTCCACACCTCGTAGTTCCCGGTCGTGGCGTTGAGAAAGAAGCCATTGTTGGCGGCGTCGGAAGTCCAGCTGGGACCACGCGTGTTGTTACGCGTATCGTTCCATCCGGCAATGGCGCTGGCGTAGGCCACGGCATGTGCATTGAACTCATAGTTGGCAGCGACATATAAATTCTGGCTGCTGTTTTCTGTCTTGGTCGTCCAGTACGACGGCTGCGCTTTACCACTGCCGCACACCGGCCCTGCCCTGGTTATCGACAGCGCGACGCTGCGATCAAACGAATCCGCCAATAGATCGCAGGTCGTGCCGGGAGAAATATAACGATTTGTATCGAGGTTCCTGCGGGACCAGACGACCGTCGGCGCCTCGCCTTCGCGCGTAGTGGACGACATGAAGTCGCGATCGCGGCTCCAGATGCGATCGGTGTGACTCAATTCGATCGCGGCTACAGTCTCCAGCCGATCAAGGAACGTGTGCCCACCGGTGGCCTGGAATCGCCAATTCTCACCGCTGCCACGGTCGGTTGCGCCGATCTTCGCGCCGAGCTCGACACCTTCGACGTGCCTCTTGAGCACCAGATTGACGACGCCGGCGATAGCGTCCGAGCCATAGATCGCCGAGGCGCCGGCATTGAGTATCTCGATTCTCTCGATCGCGGCCGAGGGAATGTTCGCGAGGTTGACGAAGTTGACCTCACCTTCATAAGCGGTCGGGTAGTCGGCCACCCGACGGCCGTCGACCAATACGAGCGCATGGTTGGGGCCGAGATCGCGCAGGCTGATGGCATTGGCCGCAGGAGTGAAGGTGTTGCCGAAATCTGCTCCTTGCACGAAGCCGGTGTTCTGCGTTTGCTGGTCCAGCGCGTCGATGACATTCCGAAAACCCAGCGCATCGAGATCGTCGGATTGAATCTTCACTACGCTCGTCGCGCCTTCGCTGGCGGGACGTGCGATGCGCGAGCCGGTCACGGTCACCTCCTCGACTGCAGCCCCTTGCTGGGCATAACCGACCCTGGTGGTCGCGATACAGATGAGAGCAAAAGCAGCGGAGCGCAGAAAGCAGTTGCGGCTCATTAGACGTTCCCAGTTGTCCTGACCTTCAGCGGAAGGCGTTGAGAAATTCCAATTTTTGAAAAATTGGGCTCATACCGAGCGCAAGCTCGCTGCAGCGGCGCGGTAAAAAATTACACCAATGCTCGATGCTTGCCCGGAGAGTGAAGCGTAGCGAACAGACCAGTAACAATGCAGTCACGCGCCATCGCGCGTTCGCATGAGCTTATGCAATAACCGCGCTTTTCTCTACGTTCTCAATAGGCGAAAGACCGCTGACCGTGGCTGCGATATTGCCGCCAGGAGTCACGATGAAGGTCGTACGCTCGGCGGATCCGTGTTTGATCTCGACGCCGTCGCGCCGATCTGCAATGCAGTCGTGGCGATGCCAGCACTCCTCGGCCGGCCTCTCGAACTCCACGCCGAAGGTCGATGCTTCCGCGCGTTTCTTGCGGTGCCTATTAGTAACCGACACTATATTTGACACCGAGAGCCCGAATGCACAACAGGCACATTCATGTTACCTGGTCACTTTGAGATTCCCACCCACTGCAGCGCGTTCGCGCGGGAGCTCCTCACTCGCGTTGGCGACAAGTGGAGCATGTTGGTCGTCGGATATCTGTCCGCCGGACCGATGCGATTCAATGAACTCAGACGCGCGATCGGAACAATTTCTCAACGCATGCTGACGCTGACGCTCAAGAGCCTGGAAAAGGATGGGTTGGTCACTCGCACCATCTTCCCTACGATTCCTCCGCGAGTTGACTACGAGCTCACCTCGCTCGGTCGCACGTTGCTCGAACCCGTCAGCGCGCTCGCGATGTGGGCGAGCCAACACGAGGAGGAAGTGAAGAAAGCCAGACAACGATTCAAAGAGAGCAACACCGACATTTGATTATTATCCTTCCCCACCCAGCAGCCGCACTCATCGGATTCGAGCCCGAGCAAATATATGTAACTCAGTGACATTCGTGTGCCTTCTTGTGAGACCAGTGAAGGAGCCATATATTTCTGAGCAAACGCCGGTAGTTCACATGTTTGCTCATTGAGAGGTTCATCATGGCTGACAAGAAAACGATCGCGATTTTCGGCGCTGGCACCGGGCTTGGCGCCTCCGTTGCCACTCGGTTCGGACGCGCAGGCTATCGAGTCGCACTCGTGGCGCGCCGCGCAGGCCCGCTCGAAGAGCGAGTCGCCGAACTCGCTCGCAGCGGCATCGAGGCCGCTGCGTTCCCGGCCGATCTCACCAACCTCGACGGCATTCCCGCGCTCGTTCGCTCCATTGAGAAGCGATTCGGCACGATCGACGTCGCAGTGTTCTCGCCGGTACCCTCGGATGCCAGCTTCGTGCCTGCAGTGGAACTCGACGCGTCGAAACTTCAATCGATGGCGGCCATCTTCACGTTCTCACCCATCGAGGTATCGCACGCGGTTCTGCCTGGCATGCTGGCTCGGGGCGATGGTGCGGTTGTCATCGTCGGTGGTCTCACCGCCGTGGTCACGATGCCGGGATTGAGTGGCGTCGGTCCGCTGATGGCGGCTGCGCGCAACTACATTTTCACGCTCAACGCCGAGGTGATGCCCAAGGGCGTCTATGCCGGCACGGTGAGCATTGGCGCCATCATCGACCGCTCGGCAGGCCTTCGCGCCATGATGTCTAGTGGCGCAACGCTCGACCCGAGGTATCCGGTGATCAACCCCGACGAGATTGCCCAAGAGATATGGACGCGCGTCACCCAGCGCGACCGCGTCGAGTCGATCCTGCCGCCGCTATCGCCAGACGTGACGAGGGCATGATGTTGCAAATCGATCTTTACACCGAGATCTCCTGCCCCTGGTGCATCATCGGGCAACACCGGCTGGATAAAGTACTGGCGGAGCGCTTTCCCGATCTCATCGTGGACATCCAGCATCATCCGGTCGTGTTACTACCCGATGTGCCAGCCACGCGTTAATTCTTGCCGCACGCGAGCGCGGCACGCAGCATGCGCTCGCGGTGGCTATCTCCAACGCCTACTTCCTTGGTGCGAAGAATATCGCCGATGTCGATGTGCTCGCCGACATCGCAGTAAGCCACGGGTTCGTTCGTGCAGAGGCTCGCGCGATCGCTCTTGACCCCGCTCAGCGTAAGCGCGTGGAGCTGGAGGCAGCCAGATCTGCCGCAGCCGGCGTCCGATCGGTTCCCCACTTTGTCTTTGGCAGGCGCGTCGCCATCAACGGCGGCCGCAGCGAAGATGAGATCGCTTTGTCCATACAAGAAGCTGCGGATACACCGCACCTCACTCCACGCGCGGCGGCGCAGATTTGTCCCTAGCGCTTTTTCCGCAGGCGTAAATCGCTGTCACGCCGACACTACCGGTCCCATCCCATCATTGGACCGAACTCGTGTCGCCCAGCGCGTTTCAATGAGCGGCATGGCTTACTCCACGCTCAACGGATACAGAAAGATTCTCGATACAGGCTGGCGGCCAGAGATTGGCAACGACCACTTTGAAGAAATCATATATTCACGGCTCGCCGCCATCGCCGCAGCTCACACGAAGAATATGAAGACTTACAACAATGTCGTAAGCGCCGTGGGTTGTGCGTTCGACTTTGGATACAAGGATCATCCGGAGAAGCACAACTACGACCGCTGGCGCTATGTGGTCGAGTCGAGGCGGATTCGATATCGAGAGCCATAAAACGCTCGCCACTCTTACATCAGCTGGCGCCTGATGGTGGGCGCAAACATTCTTCTCGTTGCGCAGGAAGACGGTCACATCGTTCACACGATGGTTGGGGCCGCCTGAGCTGGCGCAAATGAAAAGTGCGAACAAGAAAAAAGCCGCGAAGACTCGCGGCTTTATCTATTCCAGTGGCGTTCAGCAGCGCACTGAAATCAATGGCGGAGCGGACGGGACTCGAACCCGCGACCCCCGGCGTGACAGGCCGGTATTCTAACCAGCTGAACTACCGCTCCGCGCTTTGAAAACGCTTTTGCGAAACCTCGGGCAGATGCCTTCGCACTCTCTAACGAGAGATGGTGGGTGCTGAGGGGATCGAACCCACGACATTCGCCTTGTAAGGGCGACGCTCTACCGCTGAGCTAAGCACCCTAACAGTTGAGGTGTTTCAGGCACCCCGTTTCGAAGGCGCGCTAATTTACAGCATCCTTCAGAGCCTTGCCAGCTTTGAAACCAGGAACTTTTGTGGCGGCGATCTCAATCGTCTCGCCGGTGCGCGGATTGCGTCCGGCACGGGCTGCACGGCCCTTGACCACGAACGTGCCGAAGCCGAGCAGCGCGACGGAATCCCCGCCCTTCAGCGCCGCAGTGATCGAATCGAAAACGGCGTCGACGGCACGGGTTGCTTCGGCCTTCTGCAGGCCCGTCTTGCCGCTCACGGCGTCGATCAGTTCCGCTTTGTTCATATCCGGTTTCCTTCTTTTATAGAGACTCGCGCCCTCAGGCTCGCGTCGATGTGCGACGTGAGAATGGGGGCGCGTTTATAGCAGCCACCGGCTGAGAAAGAAAGCGCACTGCGAGGTCAGTGCGCTCTCACTTGCTTGTTGGAGCGCTTGGCGACCCGCCGCGGGCGCGGCTTGTCGTTGCCGCGCGACGGCTCGGCACTGGACGTCATCGGTGCCGGCATGTGCTTGAGCGCCACCTGCAACACCTCGTCGATCCATTTCACCGGCTTGATCTCCAGGCTGTCCTTGATGTTTTGCGGGATTTCCGCAAGGTCCTTGGTGTTGTCGTCCGGAATCAGCACGGTGCGAATTCCGCCGCGATGCGCAGCCAGTAATTTCTCCTTGAGGCCGCCGATCGGCAGCACCTGGCCGCGCAGGGTGATTTCGCCGGTCATGGCGACATCCGAGCGCACCGGCACCTTGGTGAGCGCCGAGACCAGCGCCGTACACATGCCGATGCCCGCGCTCGGGCCGTCCTTCGGCGTTGCCCCCTCGGGCACGTGAATGTGCACGTCGACCTTCTGGTAGAAGTCCGGATCCAGGCCGAGCACGCTGGCGCGGCTGCGCACCACCGTCATCGCGGCCTGAATCGATTCCTGCATCACTTCGCCGAGCTGGCCGGTGTGCGTGAGCTTGCCTTTGCCGGCGACGATCGCGGATTCGATAGTGAGCAGTTCGCCGCCCACTTCCGTCCACGCGAGCCCGGTGACCTGGCCGATGTGATCCTGCTCCTCCGCGCGCCCGTAACGGAACCGACGCACGCCGAGATACTTCGACAGGTTCTTCGGTGTGATCGTGATGTGATCCGGCTCGCCCTTGGTGAGCAGCTGCTTCACCGCCTTGCGACACAGCTTCGACACTTCGCGCTCGAGGTTGCGAACGCCCGCTTCGCGCGTGTAGTAACGAATGATGTCGAGCGTGGTGCTTTCCGGAACTTTGAGCTCGTTGTCCTTCAAACCGTTTTGTTTGATCTGCTTCGGGATGAGGTAGCGCTGTGCGATCGCACTCTTCTCATCTTCCGTGTAGCCAGGCAGACGAATCACTTCCATACGATCGAGCAGCGGCGCCGGAATGTTCAGGCTGTTCGCGGTACACACGAACATCACTTCCGACAGATCGAAGTCGACTTCCAGGTAGTGATCGTTGAAGGTGGAGTTCTGCTCCGGATCGAGCACTTCCAGCAGCGCCGACGACGGATCGCCGCGGAAGTCCATCGCCATCTTGTCGATCTCATCGAGCAGGAACAGCGGATTGTGCACGCCGGTCTTGACCATGTTTTGAATGATCTTGCCGGGCATGGAGCCGATGTATGTGCGGCGGTGACCGCGAATCTCCGCTTCATCACGCACGCCGCCCAGCGACATGCGCACGAACTTTCGATTGGTCGAACGCGCGATCGACTGACCGAGCGAGGTCTTGCCGACGCCCGGCGGACCGACCAGGCACAGGATCGGGCCCTTCAATGTTTTCACGCGCTGTTGGACGGCGAGATATTCGACGATGCGCTCTTTGACCTTCTCCAGGCCGTAGTGATCTTCGTCGAGCACTTTCTCGGCGAGGTTGATGTCGTTGTGGACCTTGGTCTTCTTTTTCCAAGGAGCCTTCACCAGCCAGTCGACATAGTTGCGCACGACGGTTGCTTCGGCAGACATCGGCGACATGAGTTTGAGCTTGTTCAGCTCGCTCATCGCCTTGTCGCGCGCTTCCTTCGGCATGCCGGCTTTCTGAATGCGCTGCTCGAGCTCGGCCAGCTCGTTCGGCGCGTCTTCGATTTCGCCCAGCTCCTTCTGAATGGCCTTCATCTGCTCATTCAGGTAGTACTCGCGCTGGCTCTTTTCCATCTGCTGCTTGACGCGGCCGCGGATGCGCTTCTCGATCTGCAGCACATCCATCTCGCCTTCGATCAGCGCCAGAATGTGCTCGAGACGTTTGCGCACGTCCTGGATTTCCAGGACCTTCTGCTTGGCGTCGAGCTTCAGTGACATATGCGCGGCGACGTTGTCCGCGAGCCGGCCCGGCTGCTCGATGCCTGCGAGCGCAGTGAGCACTTCCGGCGGCACCTTGCGATTGAGCTTTACGTACTGTTCGAACTGCGATGTGACAGAACGCGCCAGCACATCCATCTCGCGCTCGTCGTAATTCTCGATGTCTTTGAACGGCGAGATATCGGCGGAGAAGTATTGGCCGGTGACGAGCTTTTCGATCTTGGCGCGCTCGGCGCCTTCGACCAGCACTTTGACGGTGCCGTCAGGCAGCTTCAGCAACTGCAGGATCGTCGCGACCGTGCCGAGCCGATACAAATCGGCTGCGCTCGGATCGTCGACATCCGCCTGCTTCTGCGCCACCAGCAGAATTTGTTTTCCTGAACGCATGGCTTGATCCAGCGCCAGAATGGATTTCTCCCGCCCGACGAACAGCGGAATGACCATGTGCGGATAGACAACGACATCGCGCAACGGCAGCACCGGCAACGCGGCGGCCGGCGTCTTGTCTGTCTTGTCGGACTCGGGGGAACCAGATTCGGGGGTATCAGTGCTCACGCGCAGTACCTTGTGGTAATGCGTCGGCAAGAAGCGCCGACGTTGAAAAAAATCGGGTCGAGACTGTCGAGAGGTGCAACTGGAAAATAACCGAAGCAGCCCAGCCCTGCTAGTTCCATGCCACGCAAATTGCTCGCGCCTTTCGCAGATGTATGGCGCGGCGAATGCGATTTACAGGGTCGGTCTGATTGCGCTGACCACGATCACCGACACGGGCAATCGGCAAACGCAGTTCATGCAAAACAGAAGCGGGGAAGTTTGTGACATCGCCACGCCCGGAAGCCGAGCGTGACGATGTTACGAAGTGGCTAGTGATCGCTGCCTGTCGGCCGACGCTCTTCGACCGCAGCCAGGCGACCCTCGTCCGAGTTGCCGTACAGCACATACGGCTTGCTCTCACCGAGAATGACCTGCTCATCGACGACCACTTTCTGGACGTTACGCAGCGACGGCAATTCATACATGGTTTCGAGCAGCACGTTCTCCAGGATCGTGCGCAGACCGCGTGCGCCGGTCTTACGCTGCATGGCCTTCTTGGCGACGGCCTTGAGCGCATCGGTGCGGAACTCCAGCTCCACGCCTTCCATGTCGAACAGCTTGCGATACTGCTTGCTGAGCG
>CAMLEO010000035.1 GCA_946478975.1 uncultured Steroidobacter sp. | reverse complement strand
GGCGGTCGCTGCCGGCCGGCATCGTGAATGTCTGCCCGTAGCTGTTGGCTCCGCCGCCAAAACTCTCGCCCACCGTGGCTTGTGAGCTCGGATTGGTCACCGTGCTCACCACCGGAGTCGCAGGCCAGCTGGTCGCACCGGGGCCGATGTTTTGTGTCACGGTGACGCCGGCGAGCGCCGGCGCACCCAATAACACCGAGAGCAGAAAACTCGCAGTCCGTTTGCCTGTGAGCATGCTAGAAACTCCCCGACAATCCGAGCACGAATGTGCGCCCGGGGGCATAGGCGCCGTAGGGCAGGTCGGGGTTGCCGTCGAGCGTGGTGAGCTGAATTTCATTCAACAGGTTTTGCGCCTCGAACGAAATCCGGCCCTGCTCCCACACACGGAAACTCAGCGACGCATCCAGATATTTTCCTTCCGAGGAAATGCCGTCGCCCTCGATGTTGTTTTGCGGGCCGAGGAACGTCACGAACGCATCGCGCTGGTTGTAGGAGAGCCGGCTCGAAAACGCCGGGCGCTCGAAGTACACGGACAGGTTGTATGTATTCGGCGAGAGCCCCGTTACGGCCGAACCCTGTGCCTTGCGAGTGCCGGCCGTGGTCACCGGCGAGCCATTGGATGACTGGTTGATGCGCGTGTAGTTCGCGGTGAAGCCCAGCCCTTCCAGCAGGAAGTCGAGCGGCTGAAGCAACGTGAATTCCAGGCCCTTGAGCGTGATGGTCTCCGGCGTGTTCCGGCGCTGCTGCACGTTGACCAGCGCTTGATTCTCATCGCCGGGATTGCCGCCGCCCAGATTGCGCAAACCGGTGCGGGTGATCTCGGAAAGATTGTTGTAGTTGATGCCGAGCGTGTCGAAGCGCGCCACGGTGCGATAGATCGACGTGAAGCCGTCGATCTTCTTTTGCCACAGGTTCAGCGCCACGGTGCTCTTATCGGTGATGTACCACTCCACGCCCAGATCGATCTGCTTGGAGAAATACGGTTCGAGCTCCGGATTGCCGATGGTCAGCGTGTCGCCGCCGAGACTGAGTGAGAAATCCGGCGCCAGGTCGCCAGGATTCGGGCGCGTCATGGTCTTGCCCGCCGCCAGGCGAAACACCCAGTCCTCGGCGATATCCACCGCAACGTTCATGCTCGGCAGATATTCCGTGTAGTCGTTGCTGAAACGTTGCACGCCGCGGCCCAGCGTCGGATCGTTCACCACGCCCGACACATCCTGCGATGTATTCACCTCGCGCACGCCGGCGTTGTAACGCACGTTCTTCGACCACAGCTCGGCCTGGCCATCGACTTGCACGTACGCTGCCGTCGTTTCTTCATCGATCCGGCGCGGATTGAAAGAGTTCACGCGCGTCGCCGGATCGAGGTCGTTCTCGAAGTAATCCAGGTTGAGCACCGACTCCATTTTCTTGAAATCGGGAATGGCCCAGCCGTTGTTCAAGCCGACGTCGAAATCGGAGCTGCCGTACAGCCGGCCGTGATTCCACGGCCGCATATAATTGCCGAGCTGCGCATTCGGAATCGCCGCCAGCGCGCCGGGATAGGCGGAGGCGACCGTCGAAGTGGCGCTACATCGGCCGTTGATCGCGTTGGTCGCGCACGCACTCACGTCCCAGGTCAGAATCTGACGTTCGAAATCGGTGTATTGCACGCCGGTGGACAGCCTGAGCTTCTCGGCGTCGCCGATCTCCACGTGCAGCTGTGCGTCCTTTTGTTTCACATAGCGTCGATGCGGTTGCACGCGCATGGTGTCCCACTGCCAGCCGAGGTTGGGATCGTTGGGATCGAAGTTGGTGCTCAGCTTCGGCGTGAGCGCGCCTTCCGGCAGATCATAAGTGACCGCGTAGCCGCGTCCGAGCGGAGTTCGCAGCAACACGGTGTTGGCGCTTTGATCCTGGGTGCTGTCGTTGAAGGTCGCGAAGCTCTTCACCTTCACCAGGTCGGTGACCTGATATTCCATGCCCAAGGTCGAGTTGAAAAAATCCGCTTCGGTTTCGTACGGCCGGTTCTCCGACAGCAGCTGCGCATTGGCGAAGGTTGCATGGGTGAGAATGTTGTCACTGTTCGCCTGTACGTCGAACGGCACGTTGTTGTTGGTGCTCCGGAGCATGATCATCAAGTCGTGCTGCGCAAAGTCGTTTTGGGTCTCGGCGTAGATCAAATCGAGATTGAACGTCAGTGCATCAAACGGCTGCCACTGGCTGGTGATGATGGCAGCAGTGCGCTCGCGCTCGCCGACGAGACTCTCGGCGCGGGCCAGTCGCGGCAGGATTACTTTACTGAGTTGATTGCAGCTCATGCCGGACGTGCCGCCGACCGTGTCGCCCGGGCCGCAAGCCACGAGCGGCGTGCCCGCCGTCAAACCAAATCCCATTCCCGCCGGCACCGTGGTTGGAATCGTCGCGCCGCCGCCATAACCATACGACGGATTGGTGGCGTTGCCGGCGAAGTTCAGGGAATTACAGCCTGGCTGCGTCGCCGGGCAGCGCGCTCCGAGACCAAACGTCGTGAAGCCGACGGTGTTGAACGTATCGGAGCGATATTCCTTTTTCGCGTACGCCACGCCGGCGAGCACGCCGAGGCGGCCGATGCCCGTGTCCCACGTGTTGCTGGCGAAAACACCGCCGCGCGGCGACGCTTCTTCCATCACGTCCTGATACACGCCCTTGAGCTGATAGTTGATATGAAAGCCCGGGTTGTCGAACGGGCGGATCGGACGCATTTCCACGTTGCCGGCGATGCCGCCTTCGATCTGCGACGCGAGCGGCGTCTTGCTGATCGTCAGGCTGCGAAACAATTCCGTCGGCAGAATGTCGAGGCTGGAACCGCGACCGTCGTTCACGAAGCCGACGCTGTTGTCGGAGGCAGTCTGCAGCTGTGCGCCATTCATTGACAGGATCGCGAACTGCGAGCCGAGGCCGCGAATATTGACGCGCGTGCCCTCGCCCGTCGCGTCGCGTTCGATCTGAATGCCGGGCAGCCGTTGCAGCGACTCGGCGAGATTCAGGTCGGGAAACTTGCCGATGTCTTCGGCGAAGATCGAATCGGTGAAGTTGGTCTTGGCGCGCTTGTCGAGCGCGGCGTCTTCCAACGACTGGCGAAAGCCGGTCACGACGACTTCTTCGAGTTCATTCGTCGGTGTCTGTGCCGGCTGCGATTGCGCGTGCGCGGCTCCCACGGACGCCAGCCACACCAGTCCCCACCCGCCGGCACGAACGTTACGTTGGGTCGTCATCCATCTCCCCCTTGCAAATGTTTCTTGAATCGAGTGTAGGCAGGTGGGAGCGAGCGCACGGTGGTTTCAGTCATCTGGTCTGACAATTGGTATGCCGGAACCGATCTGCGCTGTGCCCGCGTCCGCGAGCATTCACGTGTGCATTCGTGTACGGTAACCAGGCCAGGTACGAGGATAGAGGGCACGGACGGATGAGTTACAGCTTGCAGGCGATTGTTGGCGCTAGCGACATGATGGAGATATGTCGCAGTGATGGCCTCGCGTGTGTGGCGTTGACAGACCGATTGGCGATGGTCCCCTTGAACCTGGCTTTAAGGGAGCGCTTCGATATTCCGGCGTTGCCGCTGACGGATGAGGACGAGAAGCCTGCGCTGCCCGAGTCGCTGGCCGCGCTGTGTAGCAAGTTGTCGAAAGATCGAACCGTTGCGTACCTGGAGGCGCAGTTCTTCGGCGGTGCTGGCTTGCAAGCTCACATCTTGTTCCGTGAAGGAGCAATGATCGGCAAGCCCGTCGTTGCAGTGGACGCGATCAATCAGGCGCTCAGGCAATTCGGCGTGCATGCGGGCCCGGATGTCGACGAGTTCGATGTGGTAGGGCTGGGGCGGCATCGACACACCCACCGCTGGACGGGGTGATGCGATATCCTCGAAGCTTCAGGAGGTACTCACATTGGCTACGCGCACACTCATCTCGTTCCTCGCATGCGGCCTGGCTTTAACCGGGATCGCGCGAGGTGACGTTCCGTACCAGGCGGCACCGAGATCCGACGAGAACTCGCGGATCGCGCATCAGCAGCTGCTGGAGAAAAAGACCAAGGGCAAGGTCGATGTTTATTTCATCGGCGACTCGATCACGCGCCGCTGGGGCGCAACCGACGAGCGCTATCAGCCATTACTCGAAAACTGGCGCAAGAATTTCTACGGCTGGAATGCCGCCGATTTCGGCTGGGGCGCGGATGGCACGCAGCACATGCTGTGGCGCCTGGAAAATGGCGAGCTGGACGGCCTGAAGCCCAAGGTCATCGTCATCATGGCCGGCACCAACAACGTCGGCAAAGCATCGCCCACCGGCGACAACGATCCTCGCATCGAGGATGTCACTCGCGGCATTCGCGCCATCGTCGATCTGTGCCGGAAGAAAGTGCCCAAGGCGACCATCGTCGTCACCGGCATCACGCCGCGCAACGACAACATCGCCGTCATGCCCATCATCGACGGCATCAACGCGAACCTGGCGAAGCTCGCCAATGGCCGCTCGATTCGTTTCATCAACCTCAACAGCCAGCTCGCCGACGCCAGCGGCAGATTGTTCGAAGGCATGACCGATCCGGATCAACTGCACCTGTCGGTCAAGGCCTATCAGATCTGGGCGGACGCGTTGAAGCCCATCTTCACCGAAGTGCTCGGTCCGCCCGCGAAGGTCGATCACGCACCGCCGCCGACCGGCGATCCGAGCGCAAAGCCCGCGCCTACGACTTGACGTTGGCCGCGTACCGGGCGGACACCGCCTTCCAGTCGTCCGCAACCAGCTCGCAGGCCGCCCGGCGAGCTCGTTGCGGATCCTGAGCGACGATGGCTTCGAGCAGCTCGGAAGATTGACGGCTCGCGTGCGTGCCGCTCAGCAAAGAAAACACTCGCTCGATCACCCGCCCGACTTCGATGAAATACAAATTGCCGCTGGCTTGAAACAAGCCCTTCCTGAACTGCCGCAGCGGCATCTTGCTGTGTTTCATCAGGCGCACGCCCGAGTTCATCAGCTCGATGGCATGCCGCATGAGCGCGAGCTCCTGCTCTGAATTGCGAGTCGCGGCCAACGCCGCCACTTCAGGCTCGATTGCCCTGCGCAGCTCGAAGAAGTCAGCGAGCGACTGTGCGATGTCGCCACACTCGCAGCGCCACATGATCACATCCACGTCGAGCCAGTTCCAACGATCGACCGGCGCCACATGCGTGCCCGCGCGTGGGCGACGCTCGACCAGTCCCTTCGCCGCGAGAATGTGCATGGCCTCGCGATAGGTCGCTCGCGACACGCGCAATTGTTTGCTCGCATCGATGTCGCCGGTGATCGCATCGCCCGGCTTGTGGCGGCCGGAAAGTATCTGGATGCCCAGATCGCGCGCGATCGCACCTGCCAGCGGCAAAGCTCCACTGCCCGCGCGTCCCTTGATCAGATCCATCGTCGTTGCCACCATCGTCGACTCCAATCAAAAGCTCGCTTGTACGCCGAGTTGATAGCTGCGCCCCGGTGCCGATCCCGACCACGGCAGCGACTCATCGCCATTCACATAGGACAGCGAGCTCTGGTTCAGCAGGTTGGTCGCGTCGGCGCTCAAGCGCACGCGCGGAGCGATCGGCACACTCACGGTCATATCCAGCGATCGAGTGCTGGCGCGGTAGATATCGCCGGGAAAGTTGTTCTGCGGCCCGAGCACGAACAGGTAGGGATCGCGATGGTTGTACGACGTACGAGCGGCGAAGCCGTTTCTCTCGTAGTACAACGCGATGTTATAGGTGCTCGGCGACAGGCCCACGACGGCGGAACCGAGCCCGCTGAAGCCGGGACTGGCCGCTACGCCATTCGACGATTCCTGGTGAATGCGCGTGTAGTTCGCGTTAAAGCCGAGGCCGCGCACGAGCACGTCGAGCGGCTGCAGCCAGCTCAATTCCAGGCCGCGCAACGTCACGATCTCGTCGGAGTTCTCGCGCATGGCGACGTTGACCAGCGCATTGTTCGGATCGCCGCCGCCGAGCGCGGTCAGGCTGTCGCGCGTCACTTGCGAAAGACTGTTGAGAGAGATGCCGAGCTCCCCGAACGGCCGCAGACGATTGCGAACGATCGTGAAGCCATCGACGCGCTTCTGCCACAGGTTGAGCGCGAGCATCCCTCGCTGATCGAAATACCATTCAACGCCCACATCGAGGTTATCCGAGAAATAAGGCCGCAACGCTGGATTGCCGCGCGTCAGCTGGTCGCCGTTGTAACTGAGTGACTGTCCGGGAGCGAGATCGCCCGGCGCCGGCCGGGTCATCGTACGGCTCGCAGCAGCTCGCACAATCACATCGTTCGCAATTTCATACGCCGCGTTGACGCTCGGTAAATACTCATCGTAGGTGTTGGAGTAGGTTTGTATCTGGCGCCCGGTCGCCGGGTCGTTGACGACGCCCGAGATCGTTTGATCGGTGCGCAGGAAGCGCACGCCGGCATTGGTGTGCAGCAGCCTGCCCCACAGCGCGTGCTCGCCATCCAATTGCACATACGCCGCCTGCGTGTTCTCGCGCAGAACTCTCGGGTCGGCCGCATTGATGACAAAGGGATCGAGGTTGGAGAAGTAATCGATGCCGACCACGGGCGCCATCCGATCCATATCGGGGATGGCCCAGCCGTTGTTGAGCCCGACGTTGAATGGCGCGGTCGAGAACAGCTCGCCGAGGTCCCAACGTTTCATGTAGCTGCCGAGCTGTGCGTTCGGAATGGAACGGCTGGCGCCGGGATAGTCGAACGGAATGCCGCTGCAGGTGCCGTTGTTCGCCGTTGCGCAGGTCGAGAAGTTCCAGGTCGTGATGTTGCGATAGAACTTGTCGTAGGAAATGCCGGCGGACAGGCTTGCCCCCGCGCCCAGCTGGGCGGTGCCGTTGAATCTCGCGCCGGTCTGACGATTGGTCCGCCGCAGCGGATTGATCGTCAGCTGGATCCATTCCCAGCCGAGCTGCGGATCGTTGGGATCGAAGTTCAGCGACAACGTGGGCGCGTTGGCACCTTCGCGATAATCATACGTCGCCGCGAATCCTTGCCCGCGCGGCGGTCGCAGATGATAGATCGGTGCGTTCTGGTCGAAGTGGCTTTCGTTCCAGTTCACCTGCCCGTCGAAACGGAACGTGTCATTCAGTCGCCAGTCGAAGCCGACGTCGACATTCTGAAAGTCATAGTCGCGATCGTAACGGCGGCTCTCGGAAATGAACTGCGCGTTGGCGAACGTGCCATGCGTCAGCACGCCGCGATCGTTCACCTGGAAGTCGATGGGAATGTTGTTATTGGAGCTGCGCGTGACCAGCATGAAGCTGTGCTGATCGAAGTTCTGCTCGCCTTGCGAATAGATGGTATCGGCGTAGAACTGCAGATCTGCATGCGGTTGATATTGCGCAGTCAGAATGCCGGTCCGGCGCGAGCGTTCGCCCGCGAGCGTCTCGGCACGCACCAGGCGAGGAATGGCCACATAACTCAACGCCTGGCAGCTGAGCCCGGACGTTCCGCCGGGGCCGCACGGCACGAGCGGCGATCTTGGCACCAGGCCGAAGCCCACGTTGTCGGGCACCGTCGTGGGAATCTGCGCGCTGCCGCCATAGCCGAAACTGGGATTCTCGGCATTACCGCCGAACGCAAGCGAGTTACATCCGGGCAGCGTCGCCGGGCAACGCGCGCCGAGGCTGAACGTCGTCTGCCCGATCGTATTCAGCGTGTCGCTGCGATATTTTCGGCCCGAATAAACAAAGCCACCGAGCAGCCCCAGCCGGCCAATGTCGGTATTCCAGGTATTGGTAGCAAACAAACCGCCGCGCGGCTCGACCGCTTGCCGGGTCTCCTGATAGTTGCCGCGAAGCGAAGCGCTGCCATGCCAGCTCTCATAATCGAACGGGCGAATCGGCCGCAGGTCGACATTCGCAGCGATGCCGCCTTCGATCTGCGATGCCGTCGGCGTCTTGGCCACGGTGAGCTGTCGAAACAACTCGGTAGGAAACAAATCGAGCTCCAGCCCGCGGCCGGACGCGACGCCGCCGACCGTGCCTTCGTTCGCCGTCTGGATCGGCGCATTGGCCAATGTGAGCGTCGTGAATGCACTGCCGAGGCCACGGATGTTGACCGATGTGCCCTCGCCCGTTTCATCGCGCTCGATCTGCACGCCAGGCACTCGCTGCAGCGACTCGGCGAGATTGGTGTCCGGGAACTTGCCCATGTCTTCGGCGAACACGGCGTCGGCCACGTTGACTTTGCGTCGCTTCTGTTCGGCCGCCTGCTCCAAGGCCCGCGCATAACCAGTGACGACGACTTCTTCGAGCGAGCCACGCTCAGGGTCAACTGTTCGCGGCTCCAGCGGTTTCGCCGACGCCACTCTGCGAGTGGCGGCGAGCTGACTGGTGTTGATCGAAGATGGGCTGACCTTGGAGATCATCATCGCGCCGGTGGCCGCATCGACGCGCACTCGCAACGCTGTCCCTTGCAACAGCTTCTCAACGGCCTCGCGCGGTGTGACCTCCGCGTTGACTCCACGCGTCGTGAGTCCCCGGATCTCTTCGGCCTGATACAAAAGATTGATGTCGGTCTGCCGGATCAACGTTTCGAGCGCGACAACGAGGTCGCCCGCCGGCACCGCGATGTGCTCTCGATTTTCGGCCAGCGCCGTGACCGCCCATACCTGCGAGCACGCCGCCGCCGTCAGACTCGCTCGGATGAGCGTCTTGAGCATGAACATCCCCCCACAGCGGCCCTAGCCTGGGCCGTCTGTGCGTATCAAGACGAACGAGCGCGACGCTTGCCTGACATGAGTTGCAAGCGCAACGATCAGCGCTGGCTGAGGATGATCCGATCGCCTGTTTGCTGAACGCGCACCGGGAAGCCGGCTTCCAGCAGCCGGATGAATGCGTCGTGTTGCGTGGAGCGAAACTTCCCGCTCAGGCGGATGTTGCCGACCGCGTCATCGGCAACCTCGATCTTGCGACTGTTGTACCGGTTGAATTCCGCGACGGCCTCGACGAGCGGCGTCTCCCGGAACACCAGGAATCCAGTCCGCCAGCTCAACGCCGCATCGAGATCCGAGGCGCCTTGCTGTTCCACCGTCGTTCCATCGCGCCGACTGCGTGCGCGATTGCCAGCGGGCACGTGCACGGTGCCGCGATCGTCGCTTTCGATTTTCACTTCGCCTTCGGTCACCACGACACGCACCTCATCGTGGTCGCGTCGGACCGAGAATGCGGTGCCGACGGCAATCACTCGCGTGCCATCGACGCCGACGATGAACGGCCGGCTCGCGTCCTTCGCGACCTGGAAAAAAGCTTCGCCATGATCGAGCCGCACCCGGCGTTTGTGCTCATCGAGCGCAATCCGGACCTCGCTGTCGGTGTTCAGCGTGATCGTCGAGCCATCCGTCATCGGCACCGACGCGACGCCGCCGAGCGGCGTGCGATACGACGACTCCGATGAACGCACATACCAAACGCCGATCATCACAGCGAGCACGACGCTGGCAGCAAGCGCCCATCGCGCGCGATGAAACAAACCGGGGCTCACGCGCGATGCTGAATTGGAATCTTCGCTGGGATTTTTGAATACAGCCGATAACTGCCAATCATCCGGCGACGGCACCACGCCACGCGGCGTTCCGGCGCCCAAGGCTTTCAACTGACCGGTCCGCTGCCAGGCCGATTCGAGACGAATGAATGCGACCGTGTGCGCCGTCGCAGCGTCCAGCCACGCATCCAGCGCTTGCTGATCGGCTTCGGTCCAGCGGCCGGAATCGCGCTTGATCAGCCACGCGGCCGCCTGTTCCTCAACCTCTTTGACGCTTTCCACTGTAGTCGCGCTCGCGTGACTCTCCCTCGGCAGGCTCCTGAGCGAAGCCAGTCTGCCGGGCAGCTCTCGAATAAAGCGAATTGGCCACGGTCTGCACGGCCCTCCGCAAATGGGTTTCGACGGTCTTTTCGCTGATGCCCAGGCGCGACGCGACCTCCTTTTGCGGCAGCTCGTCGACCCGGCGCAACCAGATGACTTCACGCTCCCGCGGCGGCAGCCGACGGAACGCGCGAGCCAGCAGGTCCAGCTCCTGCCCGGCCGTCAAATGACGTTCCGGCGTGACCTCATCCGTTAAGACGTTTAACTCGGCGAAATCCCCGACAGATCTTATGGTCACGATCCGGCTGCGACGCACGCGGTCGATCAGCAGGTTGCGGGCGGTGGAAAACAGAAACGCTTTGGCCGAGGACGGCGGCGCCAGCTTCGCCGCTTCATACACGCGAATATAAATATCCTGGCGCAAATCATGAACGTCGCTGCGGTTCGGCCAGACGCGGGACAGGTAACGCAGCAGCGCGGCCTCGTGGACCAGCACTTCGCGGGCGAACCAGTGATTGAGGGAGGATTTATCCACCAGGGCCAATGGTAGCGATATCATCGGCCCAGGCAAAGCATCCTGATCAGAAGACCTTGGCCACGGAAACCACGACCGCGGTGTCGCCCAGGCGCTTGCTGTAGGTGCTGCCGCTGGGATCTTTCTGGAAATCGGCACCCACCCAGTACGCGTTCTTGTCCCAGCCGCGCGTCACTGCGCCGCTGAGGCTCCAGCCGGCATCGAGCGCTCGGGTGATGCCGAGCTTCGCGTCGTTCCAGTTTGCTTCGCTGTGATTGTGAACTCGACCGGCGCCCGCATGCATCTGCAGCGTGGTGCTCGCACCGAGCGCGGGGGCCAGCGTCGCATCGAGATAGTACGAGCCGCGGGCATCGGCGAAGGTGCCAAACCAATCGTTGGTCACCGTCACATAACTGGTGAGGCTCGCGATGCCATAGCTGGCGCCGAGCTTCACTTCGGCATAGTCATAGGTGCGGCCGTTGACGCCCGGCGCGGAGCTGCCGGGATAGGCGTAGTACGCGAGGCCCGCCGTATAACCTATCGCGCGGAGCTTGCCGGCATAGCCTCCGTACAAATCGAGCTCGAAAGAGCCGTCGCGAAACTCGGTGTCACTCAACGTCGATGCCCACGTGCCGAGATACACGCCGTTTGCGTTCGCGTAGTCCAGGCCGCCCTGCAACGCCGGTTGTGACCACGTCTGCGTGAAGCCGCGCGAAATGTAGTCGCTCGTCAGCGCCGCGTTCGCGGTCACGTTCTCGGCGTTGCCCTGGTTGGCAAGCACCATACCAAGCAGACAAATGACGCCGGCAAAACAAACGTTTCGGTGACTCATGAGATGAATTTTTGGAACGAGATTTAAGTGAAGCTGGCCACGGTCGCCGTGAGGCGCTGTGCCTGCTGTCGCAGAGACGCCGCAGCCGCAGCCGCCTCTTGGACCAGCGCGGCGTTCTGCTGAGTTGTTTCTTCCAACGCGTCGATCGCCGCGTCGACCTGCGCGATGCCGGTGGCCTGCGCATCGCTGGACGTGCCGATCGTGCCGATCAGCGATGTCACTCGATTCACGGCCGCGACCAGCTCCGACACGGCGGCGCCGCTGGCATGAATCAGCCGGCTGCCCTGGTCCACGCGCGCCACCGAATCGTCGATCAATTGTTTGATGTCCTTGGCTGCGGCGGCCGAGCGGTGCGCCAGGTCGCGGACTTCGGTCGCAACCACAGCGAAGCCTTTGCCCTGTGCGCCGGCGCGCGCCGCTTCGACCGCTGCATTCAACGCCAGGATGTTGGTCTGGAACGCGATGGAATCGATGACGGCCGTGATCTCGGCGATGCGCCGGCTGGCGGCACTCAGGCCATCCATGCTCGCGACCGCTTCTTTCATCACCTGCTCACTGCGCTCCGCCGAGCGTGTGGCAGCAGATGTGAGATTCACCGCTTCGCTTGCGGTGCTGGCATTCTCGGCGACGTTTGCAGTGAGCCGCGTCATCGACGACGCGACACTGTGCAGGCTCGACGATTGCGATTCGGTCCGCGTCGACAGATCGGCATTGCCGGTTGCGATATCGCCCGCGGCAAGTTCGACCTGGGCCGAAGCATCGCGCACGTCGCCGAAGGCGTCGCGCAGCTTGGCGACGAAACGATTGAACGCTCCAGAAATGCGGGCCAGCTCATCGTCGCCGCGCACCGGCAGCTCGACGCGAAGGTTGCTCTGCCCGCTCGCCAGGTTCTCCACTGCGCCGGTGAGCTGTGACAACGGAATCAACATGCGGCTGATCAGCGCAACCAGCAGCAGCACCGTTGCGATCACACAAACCACTGCAGTGATGATCGTCGCCTTCAACAGCTCGTGTGCGCTCGCGCGCGCCGCGCTGGTTGGATAGGAAACACGCAGGCTCCACGGCGGCACGTCGGCTGTCGCCCGTACGGGCACCAACACATGCACCCATCCTGCGTCGTCGACGAATTCATAACGTTCGCCCTTGCGCACGGCATTGCGGGCGAGCTCGGGCAAGTCGTCGGCCGATGCACCGATGCGTTGCGCATCGACGTTGCTCACATACAGTCCGCCATTGGACAGCAGCGCGATCTGCCCTTGCGGCACGGATTCCATCGCGCTCAAGCGCTGCGCCAGGCCCTTGAGCAGATAGTCGGCGCCGACCACGCCCATGAACCGGCCTTGCACGATGATCGGCGTCACCAGCGATGTGAGCAGCTCATCCTTGCCGGCGATCTCATAATCATAGGGCTCGATCAGCGCATTCTTACCGGTGCGGCGGGGAATGTCGTACCAGTCGTTGATGCCCGCGGTTTCGGTATCGCCGCCCGGCTCGACCACGATGTGGCCCGGCCCGCGATTCCAGTAGGCAATGTAGCGGCCAGTGGCGTTGTAGCCCGGACCTTTGTTGGCAAACTCCGCATCGCGACCGTCGAGCGCATTCGGCTCCCAGGTCGAATAGGTGCCCAGCCAGCCGGGCTGCGACTCCAGCACGGCTTTCATCGTCACATCCAGATTGGCACGTGTGAGCTGCGAGCCGTTCTCGCGCAGCGCTGCTTGCGTGCGGGCCAACGCTTCGATGACGGAATACGTCAGGCTCAGCTCTGCCTCGACTTTATGCGCCACACGCTCGGCTGCGCCACGAGCCAGCGCTGAGGCATCCGCTTCGGCCATCGCGCTTCCGCGCACGCCGATGACGAAACAAGTGGAAACGAGACTGATGACGGCACACGCGGCAGCAGCGACGCTGAGCCGGGCTCGGAGCGTCCAGCCGCTGCGCTGGGAACGCGGGCGCGGCTGTGCAGAGGCCTGCGCCGCAGGGAGCGGAATCACGACGGCATTCATCGGACAGATCTGACTCTATATACAGTTGGCAACTGTGTCGCAGATCGGCCCGCAGGCTCAGGAGCTTGAGCTGCGGCGAGATGAGCCGCAGCTACGTCGAAAGATGAAGCGGTGGAAAGGTCCTAGCGGCCGTGACTGGCGGGCGCTTTGCCGTCCGAGCGCGCCGTCATCTGACGCAGGCGCGCGGTGCGGATGGCATCGGCCAGGTCGAGCACGGCGCTGGCATAGAAGGTCGAACGGTTGTAACGCGTGACCGCTTCGAAGTTGCTGAAGCCGGCCACGTATTTCGAAGGCTTGCCAGGGACCGGCAGCTCGACGACCGAGCAGGCCCCTTTAGGCAGCTTCGATGTGACGAACTTCACGCCGCGCTGTTTCAACTCGGCAACGTCATGAGCACGCTCCAGGCCGGTGACCAGGTCGGCTTCGCGGCCGACCGGCAATTTCACCTTCACGGTCGCCGGCTCGCCCGACTTCCAGCCATAGGCTTTGAGGTAGCTCGCGACGCTGCCGATCGCATCGGCCGGGCTGCCGATGATGTCGGTGACCTGGTCATGATCGAAATCGACGGCGTAACGGCGATAGCTGGAAGGCATGAACTGCGGCAGCCCCATGGCGCCGGCGTAGGAACCTTTGATCTCCAGCGGGTCGATACTCATGTCGCGTGCGAGCAGCAGCAGCTCTTTCAACTCCTCGCGAAAATATTCCTGGCGCCGCGGCCCGTCGAACGCGATCGTGGCGAGCGAGTCGACGACCCGGAACGAACCGGTGTTGCGGCCGAACGCCGTTTCCACGCCGAGGATGCCGAGCACCACTTCGGCCGGTACGCCGAACTCCGCCTCGGCGCGACGCAGATATTCCTCGTGCATGTCCCAGTAGCGCACGCCGGCTGCGATGCGAACGTTGGTCAGGAACTTGGCCCGGTAGCGCGGATATGAGCGCACCGGCTTCACTGCAGGCTCTTCCGCCTGCTGATCCGGCGGCGGCCCGATCAGCCGCACGACGGCCGGCTGATACTGCACATCGCCCAGCACGCGCTCGACCTCGGCCGGATCCAGGCCGTGCTCGGTCTGCATGCTCTCGATGAACGAGCGCACTTCGGGACGCTCGAGGTATTCGCTGGCCGCCGACGCTGAATGGGCCCAAACGGCCAGGCTCATGCCGAGCCACGAGGCCGCAGTGGTGAAAAGTCTGATCCGCATGTGTCTTCCCGGAAGTCGCGATCCGCCGGAGATACTGTTACTTCGCTGGCCGGGGCCGGCCGCGATTCGTTCATCGGCGTGATGACAGGTAACTTAATTTTCGCGGCGCGCCGGCGAAGTGATCATTTTCACAATCTGAACGGACCGGGCCATGAGCGCTTCGATGATGCGCCCGTCAGTGCGGCGATGCCGGGGCCGTAGCAATGAATGACCGGCCTTCGCCGGCGCGCCAGCCCCCACAGCTTCGCTCCAGCAGATTTTCTTCCGGTGCGGTGTCCGGATTCGAGGTGTCGCCGGTTATCTGAATTAGTGGAGCCACAAAACACTCTGGATGGAGCGCCGACCGGCGTGACTGACCATAGCGCACGCATCAAAGCTTTGTTCGACGAGCAGCGCGCCCGGCTCAAGCAGTACTTCCGCCTGCGCCTGTCCAGTTGCAGCGATGAAGCACAGGAGCTTGCGCAGGAAACCTATTCGCGCCTGATCGGGCCCCACAAGGAAGTCAGCGACTGGAACCGGCGGCTGTGGTTCATCGCGCGCAACCTCGCCAACGACACGCTGGCGCAGCTGCAAATCCGGCGCAAAGCCAACTCGCTGCTGCAAGTCGACGACGAGGACCCTCGCACGCCGGAAAGCACGTGGAGCGAGCAACAGGCGGCCGCCGCAGCCCTGCGGGCGATCGACGACTTGCCTGAGCGACAACGGCGAGTGCTGACCCGCTTTCGGGAAGGCTGCAGCTTCGAACAAATGGCGCGCGAGCTCGGCGTCCATGAACGCACCTGCCGTCGCGACTTCGAACGCGGCATCGTCGAGATACAGCGCATGATCGGACTGGAACGCACATGAGCAACGACACCTGCGGCCACGATCCTTCCGACCGGCCCTTCCGCGAGGCGGCCCGATGGATGATGAGGCTGCAACGGCCCGACCTGCCGCCGCGCCTGCTGGTGCGCTGGAGCAAATGGCAGGAATCGCCGGAGAATCGCGCCGCCTTCGAGGCGCTCGAACCCGTCTGGCGCGCCCTGCAACCGACGCGCGACAACGTCGAGTCGACACCGGCCGAGCTGAACGATCCAGCAATATTCGAGCGCAAACTCGAACGGATGCAGCTGGTCAGCGAAGAAGCGGCTTACTGGTATTTCCTGTGTATCGATGATCCGCACACGCTGCGTTCGGATCGTCGCGACTTCCTGGCGTGGCTGCGACGCTCGCCGGAAAACATCGCGGAGCTGCTCAAGATCGCGCAGCTCGGCGGCAAATTGCGCAAGCTCAAACAAACGCTGCGTTCGGCCGAGTTCGCCGACGCGGACGAATCGCTGCCATGGCGCTCGACCCACAAGTTACAGCGCGCGCTCGATGAGGACTCGACCGGCAGCATCCCGTCCTCGTTCAAGCTGGCAGGAATCGCCGCAGCCGCATTGGTCGGCGTCGTTCTGGCGTTTGTGACTCACCCGTATTGGGAATCCAAGAACATCATCGCAACGGGCGCCAGCCAATGGCACAACATGACGCTTGCCGACGGCACGGCAGTTCACATCGATGCCCACAGCAAAGTTGAAATCGAATACACCGATACGGCTCGCGTCGTGCTCGTGCGCGCAGGCAGCGCCGTCTTCGATGTTGCCAAAGATCCTAAACGCCCCTTCATTGCGCGCACGCACCTGGTCGATGCCATGGCGGTCGGCACGCGCTTCGGTGTTTCCATCGATGACGGTGTCACGACCACGGTCGCCGAAGGTGTCGTGAAAGTCACAGGCCGCGACAACGTCAATGGCAATGCCGTGACATTGAAGGCCGGCGAGGAGCTGCGCGTATCCGACGATGCACTCACGGCACCGAAACCTTCGCAGGTGGATGCGCAACGCAAGTTGCAATGGGCCAGCGGCCTGCTGGATCTGGGCGGCATGACCGTTTCAGCCGCAGCCCAAGAGCTGAATCGGCGCAATCGCACGCAGATCGTCGTGGACAGTCCGACGCTCGCCGCACGCGTGGTCGAAGTTGCCAGCGTCAAAGTGGACTCGCCGGAGTCGTATGCGAAGGCAGTCGCCGCCGAACCGGGCGTCAAAATGATCTTCGACGAGGAACACGGTCGGATCCGGCTGTCGGAGTAAATGCCCCGGTCCTGCGGCAGTTCTCATTACAAACGAAGCTGCAGCGACCTGATCGGCCGCTTCATCTACTTCCGCATCAGCAAACGTTTCTAGAGCTCACTTCACCTGCCGCTTGAGCAGCTTGCGAGCCAGCGTGCGGCGGTGAATACCCAAGCGGCGGGCGGCTTCGGAGATGTTGAAATCCGCATCGGCGAGCGTTTGATGGATGCGCTCCCATTCCAGCGTTTTGATGGACGTGGGCCGGCCGCTCAGCTCCACGTCCGTGTCGCCTTCGGCTTTGCCGAACGCTTTTTCGATGTCGTCGGTGTTGGAAGGTTTCGCGAGATAGTGCCGCGCACCGAGCTTGATCGCTTCCACCGCCGTGGCAATGCTCGCGAAGCCAGTGAGCACGACGATGTTCATATCCTCGTCGTCAGCATGCAGCGTCTGCACGCAGGACAGGCCGGATGCGCCGTCGAGCTTCAGGTCCACGACGGCATATTGCGGCGACTCGGTCTTCAACAACTCGGTGACCTGGTCGTGGCTCGCCGCGTGCAACACGCGATAGCCGCGACGCTCGAACGAGCGCTTCAGCGTGCGTGCAAACGATTCATCGTCTTCGACGATGAGCAACAGCTTCTGCTCGCTGTCGCCATTCGTATCCTCAGCCACGGTCCTTCTCACTGTATTTCACGGACGCGAGCGGCAGCTCCACGGTGACCGTCGCTCCACCGTCGGGTCGATTGTGTGCGGACACGCTGCCGCCGAGCTTGCGAATCACGTTGACCACCAGGAATATTCCGAGGCCGGCGCCGGGGCGGCCCTTGGTCGACTGATAAGGCTTGCCGAAATTCTCCAGCACCGTGGCGGGAAATCCCGGCCCGAGATCGGCCACTTCGATTCGCAGCATGTCACCGCGCCGCTCGGCGTTCAATCGAATCCAGCCCGGCGAGACTTCGAATGCATTGTCGAGCAGGTTGGTCACCACCTGCTTGAGCGCCTGGTCCGACACGATGGCCACGTCCTCGCCCAGCGCACCGCTGCCGGCGTGATATTGAAGCGTGCCGCTCGGGCGGCCGTCGGACCATTCGCGGGCAATTTCACCGAGGAACCGATGCAGAGTCGTTACCGCCGGCGCCTCCCCTCGCGCCTCGCCCGCCGATAACAAAATGCCGCGCAGGATGGTTTTACAGCGGCGAACCGCGGCCTGCATCTCCTGCAGTTCCTGCAACATCTCCGGGTTCTCGGCGATCTCCGGCATGCGCCGCCAGTCGCCGAGAATCACGGACACGGATGCGAGCGGCGTGCCCAACTCGTGCGCGGCGCCGGAGGCCAACAAGCCCAAGCGCACGATGTGATCTTCTTCCGCCGCCTGTCGCTTTAGATTAGCGAGGTGCGTGTCACGCTCGCTCAGGTTGCGCGACACCCGCGTGACGAATATCACCAGCAGCACGGCGCCCAGCGCGAAGCAAACAAACATCCCGATGATGTGCAGTTTCAGCAAGCTGTCCGGCGGCTGCACCGCCAGCGGCTGATTGATGCGAATCAACCCGATGAACGCCGCACACGTGACCGCAACCACGAGCCAGGCGCCACGCGTCGTGAGCAGCACCGCTGCCAGCGCGATCTGTAACAAGTAAAGCGCAGTGAAGGGATTGGTGGCGCCGCCGCTGAAATACAACTGCACGGTGAGCGCGGCCACGTCCAGCAACAAGGCGATGAACAACGCCTGGTTGCTCACGTTCAAGTGTCGCCGCAACCAGAATTCGCTCACGCCGTTCAGCGCCAGCAACGCGCCGATGACGGATACCATCTGCGGCAGCGGCAGGAGAATGTCCAAGCCGTAATGCACGACCAGAATGGTCACGATCTGGCCGATCACGGCGATCCAGCGCAGCTGGACCAGCAGCGCCAGGTTCTTGCGATTGGCGGTATCGATGTGGGATGGGGCTGCGCTCACGGTGCCGGCAGTTTACGCCAACGCCACTCTTGCCGGAGCACCAGGAACGCGCCGCCCGCCACCATCAAGGCCAGGCCGAACCAGGTCAGCGCATATTGCAGATGGTTGTTATTGAATTGAATGATGGTGAGCCCGCCGATCGGCGCTTCGGCACTCTGCGTCTCGCTCGCGTCAGCATCAATAAAATACGGGGCCACATTGCTCAAGCCACGGGCCGCTGCGATGGCCGCGACATCGCGTGAAAACCAGCGATTGGCGGCCGGTTCGTTGGAACGCAGATAGGCGCCGCCCGACTCGCTCATGCGCAACAGTCCGCTGACGGTCGTCACACCTTCGATCTGCCCTTGCGAGCGAGTGACGGGATCGCGATGGGTCGGCGGCACGAAGCCGCGATTGATCAGGACGACATAGCCGTCGACGGTTTCGAGCGGTGTGAGAACCCAGAATCCGGGCCCGCGCTCGGTGACCGCCTGCACCAGCGTCTCGCGATCGTTGCGATAGCGACCTTGGACGACGACGTGGAGATATTCGCTGTTGGCCGCGTTGATCTGCGGCCATCGGTCTCGTCCGGGCGGAGCGACCGGCGGTGCGTGCACGCGCTGCTCGACGCGATCGATCAGATCGAGCTTCCATGCCAGGCGATGGACCTGCCACACGCCGAGGCTGACGAACATCACCATGCCCGCCAGCGCTGCGACGACGATCGCGGCTACTCGGGCGAGTGAACGGCCGCGTGGGTTTCGTGCCGCGGCATCATATTGCTGTCGAGGTGGTACATCACCCATAGCGACCCGGCGAGCGTGATGACGACGAGGATCAGCGTAAAGACCAGCGAGGTCAGCGTCCAGCCGTCTTCGGACTTGGGCGTCATGTGCAGGAAGTAAACCATGTGCACGACCATCTGCACGGCCGCGAAGCCCATGATGACGAACGCGATGGTCTGCTTGCTCCAGGACGTATCGCCCATCACCAGCCAGAACGGCACCGCCGTCAGCACCACCGACAGCAAAAAGCCGATCGTGTAGTCCCGCAACGTGCCGTGCGGCTCGGGGCCCGCTTCGTGCCCGGCCCCATGACTGGTTGAGTCGCCTTGGACGCTCATCGCAACATACCCATCAAATAAACGAATGTGAACACGCCGATCCAGATCACATCCAGGAAGTGCCAGAACAGGCTCAGGCACGCGAGCCGGCGGGCGTTGGCCTTGTTGAGCCCGTGCCTGCCGACCTGGATCATCAGCGTCGTCAGCCACACGATGCCGAACGTCACGTGCAGTCCGTGTGTGCCGACCAGCGTAAAGAACGAAGACAGGAACGCGCTGCGCTGAGGGCCCGCGCCCTCGTGAATCATGTGCGCGAACTCGAACAGCTCGATGCCCAAGAACGCCGCGCCAAACAGTCCGGTCACGGCCAGCCACAGCTGAGTTCCGGCCACGCTCTTGCGATACGAAGACAACATCGCGAAGCCGTACGTGATCGAGGACATCAGCAGCATCGAGGTGTTCACGGCCACCAGCGACAGGTCGAACAGCTCCTTCGGCCCGGGCCCGCCCGCATAGTTGTTGCTCAACACGCCGTAGGTCGCGAACAGCACGGCGAAGATGAGGCAGTCGCTCATCAGATAGATCCAGAAGCCGAGCAGCGTGTTGCCGCCAGCCTCGTGATCGTGCTCGTCGAGCTGATAGAACAGCGTGCGTGCGGCCGCTTGTTCGTTGGTTAATGCGTGACCCATGCGTGTTAACTCCGCGCCGCCGCCAAAAGGCGGGTGCGCTCGTCCTCGGCGCGGACGACATCAGCCAGCGGGAAGTGATATTCCCGGTGGTAGTTGAAGGTGTGATAGATGGCGTAAGCGATGATACCGATGAAGCTCAAGCCCGCCAGCCACCACATATACCAGACCATTCCAAAGCCAAACGCCAGGCTCAGCACGGAAAGAATGAAACCCGCACCGGTGTTGCTCGGCATGAGAATCGCGCGGAAGCCCGCCGTGGGGCGCTCGTAGCCGCGTTGTTTCATATCCCACCACGCGTCGCCTTCGTGAACGACGGGCGTGAACGCGAAGTTATAAGCCGGCGGCGGCGAGGATGTCGCCCACTCCAGCGTGCGGCCATCCCACGGATCGCCGGTGGTATCGCGCAGCTGGTTGCGCTTGCGGAAGCTCACGTAGAACTGCACCAGCATCGCGGCGATACCCAGAGCGATGAGGCCGGCGCCGACCGCGGCGATCTGGAACCAGATCTGCAGCGACGGATCTTCGAAGTACCGCAGGCGACGGGTCACGCCCATCAGGCCGAGCACGTACAGCGGCGTGAACGCCACCCAGAAGCCGACCACCCAGAACCAGAACGACACCTTGCCCCAGAACTCGTCCAGCTTGAAACCGAACGCCTTCGGGAACCAGTAATTGATGCCGGCGAACAGGCCGAACAGCACGCCGCCGATGATCACGTTATGAAAGTGCGCGACCAGGAACAAGCTGTTGTGAAGCACGAAGTCCGCCGGCGGCACCGCCAGCAGCACGCCCGTCATGCCGCCGATCACGAACGTGAGCATGAACGCGACCGTCCACATCATCGGCAGCTCGAAACGAATGCGGCCGCGATACATGGTGAACAGCCAGTTGAAAATCTTCGCCCCGGTCGGGATCGAGATGATCATGGTGGTGATGCCGAAGAACGAATTGACGCTCGCGCCCGAGCCCATCGTGAAGAAGTGATGCAGCCACACGATGTAGGACAGGATGGTGATCACGACCGTGGCGTACACCATCGAGGTGTAGCCGAACAGCTTCTTGCCCGAGAACGTCGAGGTGACTTCGGAGTACACGCCGAACAGCGGCAGGATCAGGATGTACACCTCCGGGTGGCCCCAGATCCAGATGAGGTTGATGTACATCATCGGGTTGCCGCCCAGATCGTTGGTGAAGAAGTTCGTGCCCACGTAACGATCCAGCGACAGCAGCACCAGCACCGCGGTCAGCACCGGGAACGCAGCCACGATCAATACGTTCGTGCACAGCGAGGTCCAGGTGAACACCGGCATTTTCATCAGCGTCATGCCGGGCGCGCGCATCTTGATGATGGTCGCGAGCAGGTTGACGCCCGATAGCAATGTTCCTACGCCGGCGATCTGCAGCGCCCAGATGTAATAGTCGACGCCGACATCGGGGCTGTAATCGAGGCCGGACAGCGGCGGATACGCGAGCCAGCCGGTGCGCGCGAACTCACCGACGAACAGCGACGCCATCACCAGCAGCGCGCCCGAGGTGGTCATCCAGAAACTGAAGTTGTTGAGGAACGGGAACGCAACGTCACGCGCGCCGATCTGCAACGGCACGATGTAGTTCATCAGGCCGGTGACCAGCGGCATGGCGACGAAGAAGATCATGATCACGCCGTGCGCGGTGAAGATCTGATCGTAGTGATGCGCGTTGAGATAACCTTCCGAGCCGCCGAACGCCATCGCCTGCTGCAGTCTCATCATCACCGCGTCGGCGAAGCCACGCAGCAGCATCACGATGCCGAGGATCATGTACATGATGCCGATGCGCTTGTGATCGATGGTCGTGATCCACTCGCGCCACAGGTAGCCCCACAGCTGAAACTTGGTCACGGCCGCGAGCAGCGCCATGCCACCGAGGGCAACGGCAACGAACGTCGCGACCACGATGGGCTCGTGCAGCGGCAGCGACTCGAGCGACAGTCGGCCGAAAATCAGCTGCATCAATGGAGAATCAGCGTGAGGCATGTTCATGGGCATCGACGACCAACGGACGGTCGGATTTGTTAGGGTTCGGCAAGCCCGCACCACGCAGCGGCGAGCGGTCGACCGGCGCAGTGTGCAGATGAGCCGACTCATGCTGGCCGGCGTGATCCGTACCCATCATGTCCTGCATGCACATCTTTCCACGCTCGACGCACAAGCCGACGATGGCGCCGTAGAGCTGCGGATCGACGGCAGAGTAATACCGCACCGGCTCGCGCTCCGACGGCTTGGCCAATTGCAAATATGCGTCGCGCGACAATGTTTCCTGGAGGGCGCGCGCCTGCGCGACCCAGCGATCGAAGTCGCCCTGCTCCATCGAGCGCACTTTGAAACGCATGCCGGAAAAGCCGGCGCCGCTGTAGTTGGCAGAGAATCCTTCCGACACGCCGGTTTTGTTCAAGACGCCGTGCAGCTTGGTCTCCATCGCAGGCATCGCGTAAACCATGCCGGCAAACTCGGGAATATAGAGCGAGTTCATCACCGACGACGCGGTGATCTTGAGCGCGACCGGATGATTCGCCGGCACCGCCAGCTCATTGACAGTGGCAATGCCGAGCTCGGGGTAGATGAACAACCACTTCCAGTCGAGCGCGACCACGTTCACTTGCAGCGCCTGCGTTTCCTGCGGCACTTCCTGGCCGGGCGCCAGGCGATCGAGCGGACGATACGGATCGAGCAGATGCGTGCCGAGCCACGTCAGCGCACCCAGACAGATGATGATGAGCAGCGGCGCCGACCAGATCACCAGCTCCAGGCGCATGGAGTGATGCCAGTCCGGCTCGTAACGCGCTTCGCGATTGGTGTGCCGGTAGCGCCAGGCGAACAGAACTGTGAGCGCCATCACAGGCACGATGATCAGCAGCATCAGCCAGGTCGACATGACCAGCAGGTCGCGCTGTTGAACTGCGACGTCGCCTGAAGGATTCAACACCACCATGTCGCAAGCGGCGAGCGCTAGAAACAAAGGCAGCAATGTAAGATTGCGTAGTCGGTTCATCATCGACACGAGAGTGACGCTAGTGGGTGTTCCACCGAAACGCTCAGCGGATCACCCTAAAGAAAGTCAACGGCGCGCAGGATACGGTGTTGGGTTGCGCGGCGACATTGGGCGTTTTGCCCAATGGTCCCATCCCCGTACCCGGCGGTATAAGACGGCATCGATCTACAGGAGCGAGCTATGACGGTCGCGCAGTCCGGTGCGCCCACTTCATCGCTGGAGCGCGACGCCCGGCGTACCAACGAAGCGCACGCGGGCGAAGTTCGCCCCGGCGACATCGCTATCGGCGTCATCATTGGCCGGACCTCGGAATTCTTCGACTTCTTCGTGTACGCGATCGCCTCGGTCGTGGTGTTTCCGAAGCTGATTTTTCCTTATGTCGACGCACTGACCGGCACGCTTTACTCGTTTGCAATCTTCGCGCTCGCGTTCGTGGCGCGTCCGCTCGGCACGGTGATTTTTACAGCCATCGACCGCACCTACGGTCGCGGCATGAAATTGACGGTCGCGCTGTTCCTGCTCGGCACGTCGACGGTGGCGATGGCGTTCATTCCTCACTACCAGGACATCGGCGTCGCCTCTGCTTATGTGCTCGCGATATTCCGCATCGGTCAGGGCCTCGCGCTCGGCGGCTCGTGGGACGGCCTCGCATCGCTGCTGGCGGTGAACGCCCCTCAGAATCGTCGCGGCTACTACGCGATGATTCCACAGTTGGGCGCGCCGCTCGGCTTGATGGTCGCGAGCGCGCTGTTTGCTTACATCGTCGGTCACCTGTCGGCGAAAGACTTCCTGGACTGGGGCTGGCGTTATCCGTTCTTTGTCGCGTTCGCCATCAACGTGGTCGCGTTGTTTGCCCGCCTGCGTATCGTCGTCACGCCCGAATACACCAAGTCGTTCGAAACGCGCGAGTTGCAACCGGCTCCCATCCTGGACACCTTGCGCAACGGCGGACGAAACATCGTCATCGGTGCATTTGCGCCGCTCGCGAGCTTCGCGCTGTTCCACATGGTGACGGTGTTCCCGTTGTCGTGGGTGTTCCTTTATACGCAGGAAGGCCCCGAGCGCTTTCTGTTGATCGAAGCCGTCGGCGCCGCGTTCGGCGTGGCCGCGATCGTCGCCTCCGGCTGGCTGGCCGATCGCGTCGGACGCCGCACGTTGCTCGCGAGCACCGCCGCCGCCATCGCCGCGTTCAGCGGCTTCGCGCCCCAGTTGCTCGCCGGCGGCGAAATTGGTGAAATCGTGTTCATGATCTCGGGCTTCATGCTGCTCGGCTTGTCGTTCGGCCAGGCCTCAGGCTCGGTGGCCTCGAACTTCCCCATGAACTATCGCTACACCGGCTCGGCGTTGACCTCCGACCTCGCGTGGCTGTTCGGCGCCGGCTTCGCGCCCTGGATCGCGCTCGCGATCTCCAGTCGCTTCGGGCTGATATTTTCCGGTGCGTATCTGCTGTCCGGCGCCGTCGGCACGCTGATCGCGTTGTTCGTCAACCGGCAGATGGCGCAAGAGAGATAGGCGCCCAGGTGTTCATGCGTAGCCGCTTCGAACCGCACGCATGGACACTTCTGATCGCCCTCCTCGCCGTCGTTCTTTTGAACGGCGCGCTGATTGCCGGGCTGGCCGCGTTCGGTGTTCCTCCCGGGCAGGCGCTGCATCAGACAGCGCCCGGGCGCTCCGCCGCCCTCGCCAATCTGACTGGTAACGATTCCTGGAAGCCGATGGCGCGCGCCCAGCGCGCTTTTCAACAGCAGCCGGACGTTAGCCTGTATCGGGTCTTCTTCGAAGATCACATCAAGTTTCAATATCCGCCGTCGGCGCTGTTCGTGCTGGATTTGTTTCCTGCGCGCTGGTTCGACGGGCCGGACTCGCTGGACCCGGGCAAGCCCATGAACCAGCTGCTCACATGGACATCGAGAGCAGCGTTCGCACTCACCCTCCTCCTCTGCGTGCTGCTCTACCTGCGCGGTAAGAACACGAGCTCAACGTGGGTTATTGCGGTGTGTGGCGCCTTGCTCGGCGTGATGTTCTATCCGCTCGTCCGTGCTCACATCCTGGGGCAGATCCAGATCTACATCGACTGCCTCGTCGCCGCCGGACTGCTCGCGTATATGGCGGGCTGGCGCGCGCTGGCCGGCGCCTGCATCGGCATTTGCTGTCTCATCAAGCCGCAGTATGGATTGATCCTGCTGTGGGGCGTGTTGCGACGTGACTGGCGCTTCAGCGTGGGTTTGATCGCCGTGGCCGGCGTGGGCTTCACCGCTTCACTGCTTCGATACGGCCTCGCCAATCATCTCGAATATTTGAAGGTGCTGAGCTATATCTCTCAGCATGGCGAAGCGTACTGGCCGAATCAAAGCGTCAACGGCGTGCTCAATCGCCTGCTGGACAACGGAGATGCGTTGCACTTCGATCGTTATTCGTTTCCGCCATACAACCCGGTGGTGTACTTCGGAACGCTGCTCAGCTCACTGGCGATCATGGTGACTGCGCTCTGGCCCACGCGCGGACGCACTCCCGATGCGCTGGATCTTGCAATCGCGCTGCTCGGCGCGACGCTGGCGGCGCCGGTCGCTTGGGAACATCACTACGGCATTCTGCTGTCGGTGTTCGCCATAGCGGCAACGAGAGTTCGTAGCCCGTTGCTGCTGGCCAGCTATCTCATGGCGGCGAACGCACTGCTGCGCCCGTCATGGCTGCTCGGCGGCCCCGTGCGCGAGTTGCTCGCATCACATCTTTTCTTCGGCGCGCTGCTGTTATTTGTAATCCTGGTGAGCAGGCGAGCTAAATTGCAGCCACCACTAGCAGCGCACTGATCGCACCGACCAGCAGGCTCGGCCGATCCGTCAACGCGAACACCACGGGGTCCAGCTGCATCTGGCCGCGGAACGTTTTCAGCCACACCCGGCTGATCCAATACAACAACAGCGCGCACACCAGCCACATGATTTCCGGCTTCGAGTACTGACTCGGCGCGCCGAGATTTACATACAACGCAAACACCAGCACGCAAACATAGCCCGCGGCGATGCCGAACGAATGCAACAGCGGCAGATCGCTCACGGAATAGCCCCGGCCCGAGGCGCGATCACGCCCCGCGTCGAGCAGCGACTTCAACTCGGCGTAGCGCTTGGCCATCGCCAGGCTCAAAAATAAAAACATCGCGAACGCGAGCAGCCAGAAGGACGGAATCACCAACGCCGCGGCGCTGCCGGCGAGAACGCGCAGCGTGTACAGTCCGGCCAGTGACAGCACATCGACCATCGCGATGCGCTTCAACAGAAACGAATACCACAGCGTCGTCACGATATAGAGCAGCAGCGCGGCCGAAAACAATGGCGGCAATGTGATCACGGCCAGAACGAGCGAGCCACAGATCAGCGCGATGGCAACACCGACGCCGCGGGTCAACGCGATCTTTCCCGACGCCAACGGCCGCAGACGCTTGAGGGGATGGGCGCGGTCGGCGTCGAGATCCAGCACATCGTTGATCAGGTAGGTGCCGGAGGCACAGCAACCGAACAGCAGGAACGCGAGTGCGACATCGGCCAGCGCATTGAAATCCAGCAGCCGATGCGCGGTGCTCAGCGGCACGAACAGCAGCAGATTCTTCGCCCACTGGTGGATGCGCAGTGCCTGCAGCCAGTCGCGAACGCCGGCCGGCTCGACTTCGAACGCACTCTGGAAGGCGTCGAGGTGACGTTTCCAGCGTCCGATGTGAGCACGATCGGCAACGACAATGGCGGCGTGCGCATGCTTCCAGACGTGGAAGTCCTTCGCCTCATTACCCACGTAGTCGAAGCCGTGCTCGCCGAACTCGGTGACCAGCCGCTCGGCCTTGGCCTGTCCGGTGAGATTGTGAGTGGCGTCGCTCGCGATCACGAGATCGAACAAGTTCAAGCGCGCGGCGACTTGCAAAGCGACCCGCTGGTTGGCCGACGTACAAAGCACGATCTTTCGCCCCGCTGTCTTCTGCTCGCGCAGCCACGCGACGACGGCATCGTTGAGCGGCAGCTGGGCAACATCCAGATCGACGCGGCTCGCCAGCTCGGCCTTCAAACAGGCGCGCCCCCGCGCCAACCACAAGAGCGCAACAAACAATCGCAGTGGATTGATCTTGATCCAGCGCAGCAGCGTTTCAACCAGCAGGTCCGACCTGACCAGCGTGCCGTCGAGGTCGACGCACAATGCCGCGGGTGACGTTACGAGCATGCGACACCTTGTATGGTCTCCGGACGCAGCCGCACCTGCCACGCCACGTAGTGCCCGGTTTGTTCGACGACACACAGCGACACCTGCGGATCGCTGCGCATCCAGCTCATCTCATCCGGCCGGCCCGGATGCATCTTGGCGAGCACGCCTTCGGCAAGCCGGCGCGGTGCGCTGTCGGGCAGATGCTCCAGCGCATCTTGCAACGTGGCCACCGTGGGATTGGCATCGGGCGATACATAAACGATCGGACCCGGCACGGCACGCAGTGCCCGCAAATTCTGCAGGGCCCGTGCGCCATAATACTGCTGTTGTAACAATGCCCACTCTCGCGGGTCGCGATGATTGGGCGGCGCCGGTGTAAACACCGTGTAAACGGCACGCTCGGGATACACGAAACGCAGATACAAAAACGTCGTGTATTCGCTGGGCGTGACGATCGTATAGTGACCGGCGCCGTAGAGCGCATCCAAGCGCTGCACGAGCGCGGACAAGCGATCGCTGCGCACGCCATGAAGCATCAGCGGCTGCTCCAGTGCACTCAACGCGAGCAATGCAAACGCGCCGAATACTCCGACCCCGACCAGGCTGCGGTCCGGCGCACGACTGCGAACAAAGTGACTGAACCCTTCGAACGACACTTGCGCCAGGCCCGCCATCGGCACCAGGTTGGCGATCAGATAGCGGTCTTCGATGCGGGTGGAGAGCAGCAGCGGCACGGTTGCAAGCAGGAACCACAGCCCGAAAAAGCGCAGCTGCAGCTTGCTGGGATTCATGAACGCGAACGGCAGCACCAGCAGGACCGGGCCGCATTCCAGCGCCAGCGTCACCAGCCGCACCGAAAGCGGATCCGCGATGTGCGCAACGAACGTGAGCACGGCGAGATAGCGTTCGAGCGGGATGCCGGTCGCGAACAACACGCCTGCAAATATTGCCAGCGACGCCAGCCCCGCGACGACGGCATGCATGACGATCCTGCGCATCGAATAGCCGAGCCCGCCGCTCAGCATCAACGCCGCGATCATGGATGCCGGCAACAGTGCAATGTGATTCTTGGTGAACGCCACGCCGGCCAATGCGATCACGACAATGGCCAGCCACAATACCGGACGCTCGCGCAACGATCTCACAAACGCCAGCGCCGCGAGCGCGCTCAGAAACAGCGCCGGAATTTCCGCCACGGTCTTGAATGCAAGATAGACAAAGATCGGCGTGAGCGCGCAGGCCAGGACGGCGGCGCCCGTGTAACGCGCGCCAGAGCTCAACGCCTGCAACAGCCGGTACGTGAGCCAAAGGAACATTGCCAGCATCGCAAGATACGCCGCCATCATCAGCGCCAGCGATGCCGGCCCGGGCCCGAACACGGAATTCAGCGCCTTGAGCAGCAGAATGTGCCCGACCCGCGAGTTCGAAAAGCCATCGATGCCCGAGGGCTGAAAGTTGCCGGCCAGGATGTCCGGAACGGAAAAATAGGCCGCCGTATACCAGTACCCCGGCTCGTCCCAGTGAAACCTTCCGTCCGCCGCGACCCAGCCCCAACATAACGCGAGCACCAGCAGGAACGCTGCCTGCATGAAACGCATGCGCTCTGCGCTGTGACGATCGCCTGGCATCCTCGAACCTCATAGGTTGATGCGCTCAGGAGAACAATCCGCAGTACTACGGCGAGGTTCAATCCTTGGTACGAAAAAACTACCGATGGCGCCGCGGTCAGAGCAGAATCAAAGCCGCGATCAGGTTGAAAGTGGCATGCATGATCATCGGCGCCAGCAGGCTGCCGGAGCGGCGAGCCAGCGTGCCGAGCACGAAGCCGAGCAGGAACAGCACGAGGGCTGCTTTGAAATTCATGTGCATCGCCGAGAACAGCGCCGCCTGCACGACGTTCGCCCAACCCGGCCGGATGTGTGCGGCGAAGGCGCGATAGACGATACCCCGAAACACGAACTCCTCGACCACCGGCGCCGTCACGGCCACGACCCACAACGCGGTGACCAGGCCATACTGATCCCGCAGCGTCCCGATCATTTGCCAGAGCGCATCGTCCAGCGCCAGCTGTTGCATCGACTCCGGACGCGCCGCCCACGCCAGCAACAAAGGAAGGCGAAAGACCAGGGCAACGCCAACGGCCACCAGCACACACTTCGTCATGCTCCATTGCATGCCCTGCCACACCGACTGTCGAGCGACTGGCACCAGCGCGAACGGCAGCAGCAGTCCGATCGTGAGCAGCGACTCGATGAGCGTGATGCGCCCGAGCTGTTGATTGCTGGCATCGATGGCCCAGCCACCGGCGTTCTGCGCCGTCACGTCGACGGCACCCGCCGAATACAGCGCGAACAACGATGCGAGCCCGAGACAGGTGAGCGCCGTCCACGCGTGTCGCAAACGCCAGCCCTCGGTCGGGTAAGGCTCGCCGGTGCGAGCGCGCATCGCGAGCCCTCGATAGTGAACCGCGGCAATCGGCACGACGCATATCAGCGCGATCGCCAGGAACGCAGCCAGGAAGCCGAGCAAACCTGAGAAGTCGCGCGCTTGCCACGGCAGCAGCGGATCCCGAACAAACAACGCGAAGCGATTGATGCCGAGCGGATCTTCCAACCATCCAGAGCTGCGCCATGCGTCATAAGCGGCGAGCGCCTGCTCGGAGGAACCGAGTTCGAGCTCGAAACGAAACAAATCGCGCTCGTCCTGCGTGCTGTACGGGCCGCCGCCTTCGGTCGCGAGCTTGAGCTCCTGGCGCGCCAGGTCGTTGGCGCCGGCTACGCGCAGCACACGCGCCGCTTCGGTGTGATCGTAGTTCACAATTTCATGCAGCTTGCCGTGCAGCTCGATGACTTTCGAGTACGCACCCAACTGCGCCAGCAAATCCATTTCCTTCACCAGCGTCCAGCCGTCCTTCGAATGGTCTGCCTGCACTGGCGCGGATAAAATCTCCAGCGCACGGGTTTTCTGGTTCTGCGCAATCAGCTGAGTCGCCGCGATCAGCCTGACATCGGATGTTTCATCCAGCTCCAGTGCTCGCTGCGCGTATGTGAAAGCGAGGTCTCGCTTGTCGCTCGCGTCGGCTGCGCGCGCCAGCATGGTGTACAGGCGCGCCATCTGGCCTGTCGTCCAGGTATCGAAGGACGGCTGACTCAGCAGCTCGGCGCCTTTGGTGAGCAATGGGTCGCCATACGCGCGCTCCAGGTCCCAGAGTGCGACCTCCGGATGCGCCGGGTACTGCTCCATCAGCTTGCTGCGGCACTGGTCCTGTTCCTCGGTTACATCATCGATGAAACTGGCGTACTCGTAATTGGCGACGAACTGATCGATGAAACGACAGCGCTGCACCCGGTCGACGACGTCGTAGGGATTGAGGTCGACTTGTTTGTCGTACTCGACCAGCGCCGAATCGAAAGCCGCACGAGCTGCTGCATCGATTTGTTTCATGCGCACGGTCGGCGCCGGGAACGCACGCAGCTCATCGATGACATCGACCGACTGAGCGTGAGCCGCAAAGCCGATCAACGCCAGCACCAGCGCCGCCAGGATCGCTTGCAACCAGCGGCTCACGGCTCGGGCTCCCGATACGGCGCGCCGCTCTGATAGAGCTTGAGGCGCGCCACCATGCCGTCGATCATTTCTTGCGGACGCCGCTCGCGTTTCGCGCGATCGATCGCGCTGAGCTGGGTCGTCACCGCCCGGTCGAATTGTTTGATCTCCGCATAAGCGGCCGCGAGCGTATCGACGTGCGCCGTCACCTTCTCCGTCACCGCTGCGAGCGCCGGTTCGAGCACTCGCACAGCGAGCGAGCCATCACGCAGCCGCTCATCCTCGTTCACCGAAAGATCCCACGCGAACTGATTCTTTTCCTGCATCGACGCGCGCGTCAGCGCGTCGTTCAACAACTTCTCGGCTCTCGACTGATCGCGTGCGACCCCGAACCCTTTGAAATGCAGCTCGCTCAACCACAGCGACGCCAATGCATTGCCTGCATCCGAAGAACGTTGCAGCCACTGCGCCGCTGTCTTCGGATCGTGCTGCACGTGTTCGCCTCGCAGATATTCGCGAGCGAGCACATAAGTGGCCCGTGCATCGTTGGTGTTCGCAGCTTTAGTGACAAAATGAATGGCCAGGCGCGGATCGCGCGACTCGGCCGGTCCGTACGCCATCCAGGCATACGTGGCCACGGCGGCTTCCGGATCGCCCAACTCTGCCGAGCGCAATAACAAACGTCGCGCCAGCTCCGGATTTCGCTGAGTCGCGATGCCATTCCCATAGAAACCCGAAAGCATGCGAAGCGAGTACGCATCCTCTTGTCTGGCCGCAGCCTTGAGCCACATGAATGCCTGCTCGGGATTGCGCTCGACGTCAGCGCCTTCCAGATACATCCAACCGCGAAAACCCTGCGCGCGTGCCAGTCCCTGTTCAGCGGCAGAGCGAATGAGCTGCACAGCCCGAGCAGGATCGCGAGCCTCACCTCGGGCATCGAAATAATGCCGCCCGAGCACCCACTGCGCTGCAGGTCGACCGGCGCGTGCGGCCTGCTCGAACCATTGCATCGCCTGAGCTCGATTGACACCTAAAACCAGGAAGCCGCGGCGCTCGGCCTCGGCGGCATCGACGGGCCCTTCAGCCTCCTGCCTGGCAGCCGGTTGCGAACCCGCCGTAACGGCATGCGTTACCGATGACAACGTGAGTAGCGCGCTCGCGAATCCCGCGATGAACCAGAGTTCCGCCCGCCGACCGTACCGCTGCCCCATTCGTCCCTGCCCTCCGCTGCTGCAGTATCTTAGCTTCACATCTGCCGGAATACATGCAGGTAGCTGCGGCTGACGGGCAACACCTGGTCGCGCCCCTTTAAATGTATGTTGGCGGTCTCATTCGGCCCGCGCGTGACATGGCTGACGGCACGGAGATTGACGGCGACCGAACGGTGCACCTGGGCGAACTGCGCCGGATCGAGTTGCGCGAGCAGTTCCTTGAGCGGCGTGCGAACCACAGCGTCGCGCGGCTGGCCGGCATCGTCGCGCCAGGCGATCTGCGTGTACTTTTCCTCCGAGCGCAGATAATCGATATCGTCGACCGCGATGAGTCGTACTGTCTGACCCACCGACGCGCGCAGCCAACGCAGTGTCTCCGGTGCTTTGTTTCGTTCCAGGCTCGCGACCAGTTGTTGCAGCAGAGTCTCGGTGTTGAGTGCAGGCTGGGATGCACGCAGTCGCTCCTGCAAACGCGCGACTGTTTCAGCCAGCCGTGCGGGCTCCACCGGCTTCACCAGGTAATCGAGCACTCCCTGCGCAAATGCCTGCACGGCATATTGATCATAGGCAGTCACGAATACGAGATGGGCCCGGCGACCGATGTGCTGGGCCGCTTCGACGCCGGTCTTGCCGGGCATCTGCACGTCCAGAAAACAAATGTCCGGCCGATGTGCATCGAACTGATCCATCGCTTCGCGACCGTTGCGGGCGCGACAGATCACCTTCAGCTCGGGCCATGCTTTCGACAACATACGCTCGAGTGCATCTCGCAGCAGCGGCTCGTCGTCGGCAATCAATGCGGTCGGATGCTGAGCGCTCATAGATCGGCCGGCCGCGCGGGGAAGCTCAATTCGGCGCACACCCCGTGCGGCTCGATTTCTGTCAGATGAAACTGCGCCTCGCCGCCGAAGGCGAGTTGCATCCGTTCTCGCAGCGTGGACAGTCCGGTGCCGAGGCCGCCGCCTGCCGATTTCAATCCCACACCCGTATCGGCGACGCGCACGTAACAACGACCCTCACGCATCGATACATCCACGTCGATACGTCCGCCGATCTCACTCGGATCGATGCCGTGCTGGACGGCGTTCTCGACCAGCGTCAGCAGGCTCATCGGCGGACATTGCAACTTCGCGGCCGCCGGCGCCATTTGCAAAGCGAACTGCAGCCGGTCGGGCATGCGCATTTGCATGATCTCCAGGTAGGCGCGCACGAGTTCCAGTTCCTGCTCCAGCGTGGCGGCTTCCGCCTGCATTCTCGGAACGGCGGCGCGCAGGTACGCAATCAAACTCGCCAACACCGGCGACGCCTGCGGCGAGCCGGCATTCACTAACGCCTGCACATTCGCCAGCGTGTTGAACAGGAAGTGAGGTTTCACTTGCGCCTGTAACAAACGCAGCCGCGCATCGAGCGCCCGACGCTCCAGCTCGCTGCGCTCCAGCTCGAAGGCCAGCGCCTGGTGGCGAGCGAAAATATCTCGTTGCCGAAGCATCGCGCCGAGCGCAATCCAGGGCCCGAACAGCAAGCCTTCCACGAGCAGCACGATCAGGCCCATCATCTGCGGCTGCTGGTGGGCCGAATGAATGTCGACCGCCATGGAGATGAAATGTGCGAGCAGCACGCCGCTCGGAATGGCAATCATCACCCCCAACACCTGCAGCACCCAGCGCGGCAGCCAGGACGGCAGGCGCAACGGACGCTGCTCAAACAAACCGAAGGCGAGCACCGCAACCAGGCCGACGACGACGGCGTGAAAAATCGTGATGTACGTCGGCGGCGTGCCGGACGGCAGACTGTTGAATACGCCGAACAGCGTCGAAAGCCCGAGCGCCAGCAGCAAACGTCGCCAGCCGAAAGCGAGTGCCATGCCTCGCGGCCGTGCCTGCAGAATCTGTTGCTGCCCGATTGCCGAAACCATGGGGCCACTATAAATCTTGTTGGCGAGCCTCGCAGCACGCCGCCATTCGTCCCGGCTGGGCGTTACTGGAGGCGTCCAGACCGTCACTCGTCGCATGGCGCTCGTTTTCCCGCCCGCGTGCTTGCATAGTCCTCGCAAAACCGACAGGGAGAAACCACTATGACAACCGGAAAGCGCATCCTCATCGGCGTGCTTGGCGTCTTCGCACTGGCGATCGTCTCATTCGCGATCGCTCTGAGCCACAACGCACCGTGCCCGGCGACGGCCTCGTCCGCGGAAAGCGCGCAGCCCACGATGAAGGCCGTCATGCAGCGATGTTACGGCCCGCCCGCCATACTCACGCTCGAAGATATTCCCAAGCCCGCTCCGATCAACAACGAGGTGCTGGTCCGCGTCCATGCGGCCGCCGTGAATCCGCTCGACTGGCACACCGTCGCCGGCTGGCCCTATCTCATGCGGCTGTCGGGCGGACTCGGCAAGCCCGAAGACCCGAGTGTCGGCGTCGACTTCGCAGGAACGATTGAAGCGATCGGTCCTCAGGTCACGCACTTCAAAGTGGGCGATCGCGTGTTCGGCGGCCGCGGCGGTGCGTTCGCTGAATATGTGGTCGTTCGGGAAGACCGCGGCATCGCGCTCATGCCTGACAATCTCAACTTCGACGAAGCGGCGGCCATGCCAATCGCGGCCATCACGGCGCTGCAAGCACTACGCGACCAGGGACATCTGCAAGCAGGTCAGAAAGTATTGATCAACGGCGCCTCTGGCGGCGTCGGCACCTTCGCCGTGCAAATCGCTAAATCGTTTGGCGCGGAAGTCACAGGTGTATGCAGCACTAAAAACGTCGAGCTGGTACGCTCGCTCGGCGCCGACCACGTTGTCGATTACAAACAAGAGGACTTCACCGCCGCGGGCAAACGTTACGATCTGATCATCGACAACGTCGGCAATCAGTCGCCGCTCGCCCTTCGACGCGCGCTGGTACCCAAAGGCACCGTCGTCATCGTCGGCGCGCCGAAACACGGCCCGTGGATCGGCATGTTTGGCGGCGTTCTCCAAGGAGCCGTTGTGAACTGGTTCGTCGACGAGCACTTCGACTTCTTCATCGCGCACGTGACTCACGACGATCTGAATGTTCTGGCCGATCTCGCCCGCGCCGGGAAAATGAAATCGGTGATCGATCGCCGCTTTTCATTCAACGAAGTGCCGGCGGCGATCGAGTATCTCGCGAGCTGGCACGCTCGCGGCAAGGTGATCGTGAACGTCAGCTCACCCGCACCTCAAAGCCTGCGGCCGACTTCGTGATGGTCACGCGCTTGGACGTGAAACGCTCGATGACGAGCGCATTGGATCGCAGATGATCCGTGGCGGCCAGGGTGGTGAACGATCCGCCCTGGCCGAGCGCCATCGGCAGCAACAACTGATCCGCAAGGTGCTCGCCCACCGCCGCGCTGGACGCAATGTAACCACGCGCCTCGTCGACAGCAGCGCCGGCGACGGCTTCCGAACGCACGCCTCGCTCGCCAAAGCCGGTGAAGACTTCGGTGACGTGCTCGTGCTCGATCGTGATCGTCACCACGTTGCCGGGCCCCATGTCATTCGACAGCCCGCGCAGAAACAGCTGCTCCTGCGACCAGTTCAAGCCATTGCCGATCGTTTCCAATTCGCGTTGCGCGATCTGGATCGGCAACGCCGCCACGTAAGCTTCCGCGTAAGCACTCACGCGCTCGCCACGCTCATGCAACGTGAGCGCCGACAAGCCCGTGAACGAGCGGCGAAACACGTCGTTCCGCGTGAGCTCGTAGTAATATTCATAGCCGAGGATCAGCTTCTGTTGCACCGGACCGTAGTTGAACGTCCCGAGCAGATTCACGCTCGGCG
>CAMLEO010000034.1 GCA_946478975.1 uncultured Steroidobacter sp. | reverse complement strand
TTGCATCAGCGCGCGCCGATTGGAAAGACCGGTGAGCGGATCGGTGAGACTCGCCTCCTGCAAGCGCCGGTTCGCATCTTCGAGCTCCGCGTTGCGCTCGGCGATCTCGCGGGTTCGATCACGAACTTTCGTTTCCAGCTCGATCCGATAGTGCTCCTCGCGTGCTCGCTTGCGACGCCACGCAGCCCAGGCGGCGTAGAGCGCGAAGGCCAGAACCGCGACATAGATTGCATACGCCCAACCTCGTTGCCACGGTGGTGCTTCGACATTCAAGCGCAGCGCGAGGTCGGCGCCGCTCCATCGGCCGTCGGAGTTCGCTGCTTGCACGCGGAACGTGTACTCACCTCCGGCGAGCCTGGTGTAGGTAGCGCTGCGACGTGCCGCGGCGTTCACCCAATCGCTGTCGAAACCTTCGAGCCGGTACCGGAAGCGATTCTCGCGCGGCGAGGTGAAGTCGAGCGCGGCGAAATCGAATGTGACGACTTGATCACGATAGCCCAGCTGCATTCGATCCAGCGCTTCGTATGGCACCGGTGCCTGCAGCGGCTGATTGAGTATGGAGATCCCGGTGAGCGCCACCGACGGCAAATGTCGGTTGAACTGCAGGCGCCGCGGCGCGAACACGTTGTAGACGTTCGTGCCGCCGAAATAGAGCCGCCCGGAGCTGCTGCGAAACGCCGCACCAAAGTTGAACTCCTCGCCTTGCAGTCCGTGGCTGCGATGAAAGCTGCGCAGGTTGTGACCGCTTCTGATCAGCGCGGCGAGCCCGTGGCCGGTGCTGAGCCACAGATTGTCGTCGTCATCGGACAGGATGGCGTAGACGGTGTTGTCCGGCAGCCCTTGCGCTTCTCTGTAATGAGCGAACTTCAGTTGTGACAAATCGCGCGACTGCACCGACAGGCGATCCAGTCCTCGACCATGCGTTCCAATCCACAACGCGCCGTTCGTATCAGCATGCAGCGCATAGATCGTGTCGGCTCCGAGGCTGTTCGCATCGTTTGCATCGTGCAGCCACTGCTGTGTCGCGCCGGTCGTCGGGGTCAGCACATGCAATCCAGCGCCGTCGGTGCCGGCCCAGATGCGGCCCTCATGATCTTCGGCAAGCGCCGTTACTCGTCCGGTGCGCAATGGACTGTTCGGGTCGGCGTCGGGCACGGCAGGCCGAAAGTCGCGCGTCGCGGGCGTGAAGCGCGATAAGCCGCCGCCGTAGGTGCCGATCCAGATGCGTCCGGCTGAATCTTCGAGCAATGACATCACACCATCCGCGGGAAGCGAGTGCGCCCGCGCCGGATCGTTACGAAACACTTCGGTGTGCTTTCGATCCGGGGCGATGCGCAGCAAGCCGGCGTTCATCGTGCCGACCCACAGCGCTCCGCTGCGATCGGTGAGCAGCGCCATGATAGCGTCGTCGACTCGGGCGGGCCCGCGATGCCACGGGCGCGTCGTGCCGCTCGCATCGTCGAGCACGCGCAATCCAGCTCCAAACGTTCCTATCCAGATCGTCCCGGCGCGATCCTGTGTGAAGGAAGTGATGTTATTGACGGCGGGATTCGCGTCGCGCTCCAGGTGATGACCGAACGACCAGCTGCGAGGATTCCACTTCGCCGCGCCCGCCAGTTGCGTGCCGACCCACAGCAGTCCGCCGCGATCCTCGAATAACGAAACGATGCGGTCGTCCGGCAAGCTGGTTGGATCGGCGGCGTCGTGTTTGTAAGTATCGAAGCCTTGCTTGTTCGGATCGTACAAAGCGAGGCCTGCGGTCGTGCCCACCCAAAGCCGTCGCTCGGAATCCTCCAGCAGTGTTTGCACTTCATTGGCGGGCAGCGCGGCCGGGTTGCGACTATCGGCCTGATACAACACCTTCTCGCCCGTGCGCGGCTCCAGCTGGATCAGCCCATGAGCGGTGCCGACCCACACCATTCCCGAGCGGTCTTCGAGCACCGCTTGAACGGCACCGAGTACGTAACGCTGGACCGGCTTGTCGAGATTGTTATCGATGTAATCGAGGCCGCCGTCGGTGCCGATCCACGCACCGCCGGCGACGATCTGCACACTGTAGATCGCGTCTCCGCTGAGCGTCGTCGCATCGTCTGCGGAGTGATGGAAACGTTTGAATGTATGTCTCCGCGGATCGTAAACAACCAGCCCGGCATCGCGTGTGCCGATCCAGATGCGACCGAGCCCGTCGGCCTTGACTGTGCGAGCGCTGCTCAATCCCGCGGTGTCGCTCGCTCCGTTCGACCACGATGCACTGAACTGTCCCGTGTGCGGATCTCGCGTCAGCACGCCACTGCCATCGGTGGCGACCCAGAGCGTGCCGCTCGAATCGAGCTCCACATCGGTGACGAACGCGTTGCCGAGCCCGGTGCTTTCTTCGGGGTGCTGGAATGCAAACCCGTCGAAGCGGTTCAAACCATCTTCGGTCCCGAGCCACATGAAACCGCGTGCGTCCTGGCCGATCGCCAGCACCGCCTGTTGTGACAATCCCTCGTCCGGACCGAGCCGCTCGAAGCGCATCGGCGTGGCCGCGCTCAGCGGGCCGCACATGACGGCCGCCAGCAGCGCCAGCGAGCTTGTTTCCAGTGTGCGCATCATGGCGTTGGATCGACACATGCCTGTGACACATCGATCGAGCTCAGCGCACCGGCCAGCGCGCTGTAGCCGATCCTGACTTCATCGAATGGTTGGGTCGTGGTGAATGTCACCAGCGTGCGGCCGCTGATGCCGGTCAGCCCGATGAGATCGAGGTCCAGCAGTGCGCCATAGGACGCGGTGTCGCGCAGTGCGCCGTTCAAGTACGTGCGTAGCGTGATGCCTTGGAGCAATGTGAGTTGCAGAAGGCTGCCTGGATCTTCGATGACGAAGCCGGCGCGCGTGCCTGCTGAGTATGTTGTGTCGGTGTCCGTCACGTGGATGAACACGCCTACGCCGACGGTGACGTTCATCGTTGCGAAGTTGTTTGGATCGGCGTCGATGACACGACTTGGGTTGCTGACGGAGCACAGCGCGCACAGGCCGGTCGTGCCCGTGCTCACGGTCGCGGCGGGTAGCACGATGGGCTGGAATTCAGCGCCGGCAGCGCAGTTGGTCGTCACCTCGCAGGCATCTCCGATGCCATCGCCGTCGCTGTCCGTTTGCGAGGCGTTCGCTGTGAGCGGGCAGTTGTCGCTGCCATCGAGCACGCCGTCGTTGTCGTCGTCCGGATCGCAGGCGTCGCCGGTGCTGTCGCCATCGTTGTTCTGCTGACCGGCGTTGGCGATCAGCGGGCAGTTGTCCGTTCCGTTGAGGACGCCATCGCCGTCGGTGTCGTTTTCACAAGCGTCGCCGATGCCGTCGCCGTCGGTGTCTGTTTGTGAGACGTTCGCTGTGAGCGGGCAGTTGTCGCTGCCGTCGCTCACCGTGTCGTTATCGTCGTCGGTGTCGCAGAGGTCGCCGATGCCGTCGCTGTCGGTGTCGGTTTGCGTTGGGTTCGCGACGACGCGGCAGTTGTCTACGTCGTCGGTGATGCCGTCGGTGTCGGAGTCGTCGCAGACGTTGCCGATGCCGTCGTTGTCGGCGTCCTGCTGGCCGGCGTTTGGAATCAGCGGGCAGTTGTCGCTGGCGTTCGCTACGCCGTCGCCGTCGGTGTCGTTTTCGCAGGCGTCGCCGATGCCGTCACCGTCGGTGTCGGTTTGAGATCCGTTTGCTGTGAGCGGGCAGTTGTCGCCGCCATCGGCGATGCCGTCGCCGTCGTCGTCGGGATCGCAGGCGTTGCCCACGCCGTCGCTGTCGGTGTCGAGTTGATTCGAGTTCGAGGTCGTCGGGCAGTTGTCGGTGGCGTCGACCAGGCCGTCGTTGTCGGAATCGTCACAAACATCGCCTACGCCGTCGCTGTCGGCGTCCTGCTGGGCGGCGTTGCTGATGAGCGGGCAGTTGTCTGTGACATTTGCGACGCCGTCGCCGTCGGTGTCGTTCTCGCAGGCGTCGCCAATTCCATCGCCATCCGTGTCGGTCTGGGAGGCGTTGCTTACCAACGGACAGTTATCCGTAGCATCGCTGATGGCATCGTTGTCGTCGTCGGTGTCACACGCATCGCCGAGGCCATCGCTATCCGTGTCGGTTTGTGAGGCGTTGTCCGTGAGCGGGCAGTTGTCGACGTCGTCGGTGATGCTGTCGCTGTCGGAGTCGTCACATGCATCGCCCGCGCCGTCGTGGTCGGCGTCCTGTTGTCCGGCGTTGGAGATTAGCGGGCAGTTGTCGGTGGCGTTTGTTACGCCATCGCCGTCCGTGTCGTTCTCGCAGGCATCGCCGATGCCGTCGCTGTCCGTATCGGTTTGTGAGATGTTCGCTGTGAGCGGGCAGTTGTCACCTGCGTCCGGCACCGTGTCGCCGTCGTCGTCCGGATCGCAGGCGTTGCCGAGGTTGTCACCGTCGGTGTCGAGTTGGTTTGTGTTGGCTGCTGTTGGACAGTTGTCGGCAGCGTCGAAGATGCCGTCGCTGTCGGAGTCGTCACAGACGTCCCCCACCCCATCGCCATCCCCGTCCTGCTGCCCGGCGTTGCCGATGAGCGGACAGTTGTCCGTGACGTTGGCGACGCCGTCGCCATCCGTGTCGTTCTCGCATGCGTCGCCGATGCCATCACCGTCGGTGTCGGTTTGCGATGCGTTGGTGATCAACGGGCAGTTGTCGCTCACATCACTGACGGCGTCGTTGTCGTCGTCCGTGTCACATGCGTCGCCGAGGCCGTCGCCATCCGCGTCGGCCTGGGACGCATTACTTGTCAATGGGCAGTTGTCGCCGCCGTCGGCTACAGCATCATTGTCATCATCCGTATCGCACGCATCGCCCAGACCATCGCCGTCCGTGTCGGTTTGCGAGGCGTTCGCTATCAGCGGGCAGTTGTCGCTCGCATCACTGACGGCGTCATTATCATCGTCCGTATCGCAGGCGTCGCCGACACCATCACCGTCGGTGTCGGTTTGAGACGCGTTGGTGACTACCGGGCAGTTGTCGCTCGCATCACTAACGGCGTCATTGTCGTCGTCGGTGTCGCACGCATCGCCGAGGCCGTCGCCATCCGTGTCGGTTTGTGAGGGGTTTGCGACGAGGGGGCAGTTGTCGATGTCGTCGGTGAGGGTGTCGTTGTCGGAGTCGTCGCAGGCGTCGCCGGTGGCGTCGGCGTCGGTGTTTTGTTGGCCGGGGTTGGGGGTGAGGGGGCAGTTGTCGGTGGCGTTGAGGACGCCGTCGCCGTCGGTGTCGTTTTCGCAGGCGTCGCCGATGCCGTCGCTGTCGCTGTCGGCTTGCGATGCATTCGCTGTGAGGACGCAGTTGTCCGACGTGTTGACGACGCCGTCGTTGTCGATATCGGCATCGCACGCGTTGCCGACGCCGTCGCCATCAGTATCGAGCTGGCTCGGATTGGAAGTGCGCGGGCAATTGTCGATAACATCGAGCCGACTGTCGCCATCGGAGTCGTCACAAGCATCGCCGACGCCATCGCCGTCGCTATCGAGCTGATTCGAGTTCGCGACGGCAGGACAGTTGTCGACAATATCGAGTCGGCCATCGCCATCCGAATCGTCACAAGCATCACCAACGCCATCGCCATCAGCATCTAGCTGGTTCGAGTTCGCAACGACGCGACAGTTGTCGACCACGTCGAGTCGGCCGTCGCCGTCGGAATCGTCACAAGCATCACCGACGCCATCGCTGTCTGCATCGAGCTGGTTCGGGTTCGCGACGACACGGCAGTTATCCAGTGCGTCGGCGATGCCGTCGTTGTCCGCATCCGGCGGGCTGGGAGCAGCGATCGAGCCACTCGATCCACTCGAACTGCTCGAGCTGCTCGACCCACTCGAACTGCTCGAACTGCTCGAACTGGTCGAGTTCGCATCTGTATCAGCAGTGCTGTTGTCTACAGTGAAGGTGACATCACCTCCCGTAGAGGTGCTCACCGCAGCGCCCGGCCCACCGCCCTGGGCATTGCAGCCCGCGAGCACCGCGCACGCCAGCCAGGCGACACACACCCACACACACCCGCGACTCCTCATCGTAGATCTCCCTTCCAATCCTGCTCAATTGGAAAGGACGCGGAACTCGACGCGACGATTGCGCTCGCGGCCGGCATCGGTGCTGTTGGTATCCATCGGCTGCGATTCGCCGTAGCCCCGCGACTCCAGGCGCGAAGACTCGATGCCCGACGCATTCAAATATTCCGCAACCGACTGCGCCCGGCGACGTGACAACTCCAGGTTGTATGAATCGCCGCCGCGATCGTCGGTATGACCAGCAATCTCCACGCACATGCCTGACTGCCCGCGCAGCGAGGCTGCCGCCATGGAAAGAATGCTCTTGGAATTCTCTGTGAGCCGAGCAGAGTTATATTCGAAGTGCACGCCCGTGAGCTGAATCACCGTCTGCGCCGGCACGCATCCACGTGCGTCCACCGCTGCAGTCGCCAACGTATCCGAGCACGCATCGACATTGTCAGGAACACCGTCCTTGTCGGTGTCGCGAACCGGAACCTCGCGGACTACCTCGACCTCCTTGTACTCCGTGCGCACAACCTCAATCGTCTTTGGTCGACGCAAAGGAAAGAACAACCCAAGCGAGAAATGCACATCCTCGGGATTGTCGACAAACCGATCTTGAACGTAGCGCGCCTCGGCGCGCACGCGAATGCCATAATCACTAAACGGCGGAGAAAGCAGCCCCAAGCCTGCAGAACTCGTGATATCGGCGTGATCCAGCGCAGCGATCGCCACATCGTTATAAGCGACGCCGGCACCGGCAACGAAGAAAGGAGCAAAGCCGCGAGGATTGAAGTAACGAACCAGCTCGGCGCCCACAAAGCTGCGATAGAAATCTGTCGCCGGCACGCCGGTGTCGAAGTTGATATATGACGTGGCGACCTGCAACTGCGTGACATCCGTCAGCGCCCAGGCCATCGCGAACTGAAATCCCTGCCCCTCTTTCACACCGCGCACGTCATCGGGTTTGACGTAAGTCCCGAGGACTGAAACGTTCGGCGCTTCAACCGCCGTTGTGACATCCTGCGCAGCGGCCGCAAACGCCATGCACGCCATCGCGTAAGCGGTGGTCACAGGCAGGCGTGCCAAGCGAAGACGGCAGTCCATGAATCTCTCCCTCGAAAAATCGCAATCTCGTCATTGAGGCGTACCACTAACCGGGCATGGGCGATGCTGCACAGAAAGCGTTGCGACAACCGAGGAGCGAGGGACGGGTGTGGCCGCGCACAGGACGACGCGGACCGCCGATGTGAGAATTGAGAAATGCGTTCGTGAGAAAACCGCAGTGCACTCAGCACTTCTGCGGTCTAAGGGCAGGATTCGTGAGTTTCAGCCGCAGTGCGTTAGCTCGTTGCGACCACCTTCGCCCAGACATCGCGAGCCCATTTGCCCAGCGGCTTGACCATCTCGAACAACTGTTGTCCGTGTCGGGTGAGGCTATAGCCGGAATCGCCGGATGCAACCAGGCCGGCGGCCACGAGCTCCTTCAAACGAGTATTGAGCACGCCCGGTGAAATACTGTGGCACTGCTCCAGCAGCGCATTGAACGACAGCGGCGCCTGTTCACCCAACGTCCACAAAACCCCCATCGCCCAGCGCCGGCCCAGCAAATCCAGAAACGCCATGACGGGCGCGCCGGAGAGCGAGCCCCGCACCGGCTTGCCGGGCAAAGGGATTGAAACAGTCTTGGCCGCCGCCGCTGCGCGCTTTTTCATTCTTTGACTCCTCACATCGCATTGACACGACCCGGCACTACGATTTTAATAGCCACTATTATTTTGATAGTAAGTGTAGAACCAGAGGCCGCCCGTGCCAAGAGCCATTCTCTATTCCGGCACGCGCAATGCTTCGAGCTGGGCCATGCGGGCATGGCTCGCACTGCGCGCCGCCGACTACGATTTCGAGGAAATCATCGTCGACATCCGGCGGCCGCAGCGATTCGCCAACCTCGCGCGCATGAGGACGATTTCTCCTTCGGGCACGGTGCCGGCCCTGGCCGCCGGCGATCGAGTCATCTTCGATTCGATCGCCATCATGGAATATGCAAACGATGTGGCCGGCGGGCGCCTGCTGCCCGCAGATCCACTGCACAGAGCGCAGGCACGCTCGCTGATGGCCTGGCAGCATTCCGGTCTTTCACGCATCTGTGCGCGCATTTCATTCGAGAGCGCGTTCTATCCTTACAAGCGCAACCTGACTGAGGAAGAGAATGCGGAAGCCTCGCGCTTCTTCAGCGCGATCGAGCCGATGCTGCTGGAATCCGGCGGGCCGTTCTTGTTCGGTGAAGCTGGCCTCGCCGACTTCATGCTCGCGCCGACAGCACTTCGCCTCCTGCGCCACAATCCCGTGACGACGCAGTGGCCGGCCGCTCAGCAATGGATGGAACAAACAGTGGCGCATCCGCTGGTGAGGTTCTGGGTGGACGAAGCCGACTGCGAGCCGGCCGTCTGGTACGACGATTATCTGCTGCCGGGCGCGCCGATTGATTTAAACTACGCCGGCCTGCGCGCCGTCGAGAATCTGCGAGGCTGAGGAAGCTCGTATGCCCAAGATCGATCTTGCCACCGTCCCTGTGCGCCCGGGCTCAGGTTATCCGGCGCCGTTCGACGCGCCATGCGCAACACGCACGCGGCGTCGTTTAGGCAACGCGGGCGGCCTCAAAGATTTTGGCGTCAACCTGATGACCTTGCCGCCGGGCGGCTGGTCGAGCCAGCGGCACTGGCACAGTCATGAAGATGAATTCGTGTATGTGCTCGAAGGCGAGCTGGTGCTGATCGAAGACGGCGGCGAGACGGTGTTACGCAAAGGCGACTGCGCGGCGTTTCCCAAAGGCAGCGGCAACGGCCATCACATGATCAATCGATCGTCGACGGTCGCGCTGTATCTCGAAGTCGGCTCACGCCACCCGGACGATCTGACGACGTGCTCGGATATCGATATGAAGAGCTCCGCGACCGACGGCCGGTTCACACACAAGGACGGCACGCCATACTTGTGAATCGAGCAGCGCCACGAGACACTGTTTCGATGCAACCTGAAGAACGCGTCCAGGCATTCATTGCCGACTTTCATCGCTCGCATACCGAGCTCAAGAAGCATCCGGACGATCACGAGCAGTTCGATCGTTGGGATGTATTGGTCGCAGCGCTGGATCGAGCGCATTTTGTCGACCAGGGCGGGCTCGGGCTCGCGAATTCGATTGGCGGCTCACCGGATCACACGCTGGAACGCGAGCCGATCGTGAGCACGCGCCGTGCGGGCGAGCGCGTATTCGTCGAAACGCGCGTCGATGAAGGTTTGACGACGTATTACGAATATGAATTGCGCGAGGTCAGCGCCGGCGACTGGCGCATCGTCCAGCTGCGCGAGTTTCTGGATGAGCCGGATGAACTGTTTTTGAGCGAAGACGATCAGGCTGAGTTCAGCGATCCGAAGATTCGTCCGCTGCGCCCGCTGCCGCCCGAAGAAGCCGGGTTCGATGGCACCGAGCTCTTCAGGGCCGGCCGCGTCGTCAAGCTCGAAAAGAAAAAGGATTCGATCGAGGTGCGGACTGTCGGCACGCTCAATGTTTCCACCGGCATTCTGGTGGTCGGCGATCTCGCCTACGACGCGAGCACGCTGGGGCCAGTGGGGCTACGAGTGCCGCCGGGAAACTATCCGGCCGAAGTCGCGATTGCCTTCGGGCGCAACGCCGCTCTGCGCGTCCGCTTTTCGGAACAGCAGGTCGTGAAGTGGCATCCGGCCGATCTGGGTGCAGACCGCGGTCACGTCATCGGTGTCGATGCGGGCAACGCCGGGATCCTGGATGTCTCGGCCATCCAGACGCTCAATGCCCGAGAGAAACATCGCAGGTTCGACGCCTACACCTACGCAGCCGGGCGGCCGCGTGGGTTGATGCTGTCGCTGGTCGGAATAAACGATGCTGTCGTGGCCGATTCGGGCTGGGGTGACGGCGGTTATCCCGTGTACTGGGGCATCGATGCGAGCGGCCAGCCGGCCGTGCTGCTGGTGGATTTCAGACTGCTTGCCGATGAATGACGGCCCGATGTCGAAGGACGACATCGAGCCGTCGCCACGCCATCAGATCTGATCCGGAATCTCCGGCTCGACCAGCTGCGCGAGCAGCGTCAACGATTCCTGCCAACCCTGGTAGCACGCCTCGACCGGAATGGCATCAGGAATGCCTTCCTGCACGATGTTCAGTTCCACGCCGACCAGCACCGGCTTGATGATGATCGTCACCTGCATCTCGCCCGGCAGCCCGGTATCGTCGAACACGTCGGTGTGACGAATGCGCTCGTTGGGCACCAGCTCCAGGTACTTGCCGCCGAACGAGTGGCTGTTGCCGGTCGTGAAATTCCTGAAGGACATCTTGTATGTGCCGCCAACGCGGGCATCGAGGTGATGAACCGTCGCGGTGAAACCATGCGGCGGCATCCACTTGACCAGGGCGTCGGCTTCCAGGAAGGCGCGATACACGCGCTCGGGCTTGGAACGCAAGACACGATGCAGGCGAACAGTGGACATGACAGATCTCCTTTGCAGTAAGTAGCGCCTCAGTGCTCCAAGGACGAGCCTCGCAGCCCGGAGCCGACAGCTCGGTTTGAAAATCTTTTGCGCGTTGCCGGGGCCGGCAAGGTTACGCCCGCTCGCGCGACAGGGCGAGCTGCTACAGTGGCGTACGTCGCTTCGTTGGAGCTCTCATGATTCGAATCGCATTGCTGCTCGCGTGCTGCTTCCTGCAGTCCGTCTGCCTGGCGCAGAGCACCGTCGGGCCGCCGGCCGAAGGCGTCGTGGTCGTCAAGAACTTCCGCTTCGAGTCGAACGAGGTGCTGCCGGAGCTGCGCCTGCATTACCGCACTTTCGGCAAGCTCGAACGCGATTCGAAAGGCATCGCCCGCAATGCCGTCCTGATCATGCACGGCACCGGCGGCAGCGGCGCTCAATTTCTGCGCGCCGACTTTGCGGACCGGCTGTTTCGTCCGGGCGGCCTGCTGGATGCAAACAAATATTTCATCGTCCTTCCCGACGGCATCGGCCACGGCAAATCCAGCAAGCCGAGCGATGGGTTGCGGGCAAAGTTTCCGCGCTATGGCTATCTCGACATGATCGAAGCTCAGCATCGGCTGCTGCAGGAACTCGGCGTCGATCATCTGCGCCTGGTGACGGGCACGTCGATGGGCGGCATGCATACATGGCTGTGGGGCGAGCTGTATCCGCAATATATGGATGCGCTGATGCCGCTGGCCAGCCTGCCCGGCCAGATCTCCGGCCGCAATCGCGTCTGGCGACGGGTGGTGATCGATGCCATCCGCAACGATCCGGAATGGCAGCAGGGCAATTACAAGGAACAGCCGCCCTCGCTGCGCACGGCAGAACAGATGTTGTTTTTGATGGGCAGCAACCCAGTGTTACGCCAGCAGCAGATGCCAACGCTCAAACGCAGTGACGAAGTGCTCGATGCTCAAGTCGCCGAATGGATCAAAACCTCCGATGCCAACGACGTTCTGTATCAAGTGTCCGCGTCGGAAGACTACGATCCCGCGCCGGCGCTCGAAAAGATTCGTGCACCGCTGGTGGCTATCAACTCCGCCGACGATCTCATCAATCCGCCGGAGCTGCAGATCCTGGAACGCGAGATCAAGCGCGTGCCCAACGGCAAGGCCATCGTCATTCCGTTCGGTCCTGAAACGGTCGGCCATGGCACGCACACGGTGGCGAAAGTTTGGGAACAATACCTCGCCGCTTTGCTCCAGCAGACCGAGCGCAAGTAACCTGTCGGCATGACGCAGTCCTGGTGGCTCTATCTGCTGATGTGTCGCGATGGCCGGACTTACGTCGGCATCGCGACCGATGTCGCCGCACGCTTTGCCGTTCACAGCAGCGGCAAAGGCGCGAAGTTCACACGTTCCAATCCTCCCGTTCGAGTGCTCGGCGCACGCGCATACTCCAGCAAGTCCGAAGCCCTCAAAGCGGAAGCCGCACTGAAAAAACTGGATCGCCCGGCCCGATTGGCCTGGGCACAAACAACGCACACGGAGAACTCGTGGCCCACTCTTCCGGACGAATCTGGAAAATCATCGGCGCCAGCCTGCTCGGCCTGATCGTCGTCGGCGTGCTGCTGCTTCAGTACGGCGTGCGCGGGGGGTTCGCGGAGTTGAGGCCGGACGCTGACGCAGGCGGTCGCGTTATCTCACAAGGCGCACCCGACCACGAGATCGCGGGCCGTCTTTATCTGGAAGGAACGGCGAGCACGGGCACGCCCCTCGTCGTCGTCCTGCATGGAGACGCGCCGTTTCGCAAACCCAGTTATCACTACATCTTTGCCTCGCAGTTGTCGGAACGTTTGCCGGGCGTGCCGGTTGCCGCGCTGTTGAGGCCGGGGTTCGCGGATCCTTTCGGCGGACAGTCCGACGGCCACCGCGGCAACGCTTCGGGCGATGACTACACGAAGGAAGTCACAAGCGACGTGGCGAACGCGATCAAGTTGCTGCGTAATGAGTATTCGGCGAGCTCGGTCGTGCTGGTCGGGCATTCGGGTGGCGCAGCGATATCAGCAAACGTCGCGGCTGCCTCGCCCGGCCTGATCGATTCGTTGATTCTGGTTTCATGCCCCTGCGACGTGCCTGCGTTCCGCAAGCACATGGCGCGAGAGCAGCTCAGCCCGTTCTGGGCCTGGCCGAGCGACAGCGAGTCGCCGCTCGATACAGTGACTGCGCTGACGCCGGCGACGCGAGTCTTCGCGATCACCGGCGAGCGGGATCCGATCACGCTGGTCGATTATGCGCGAGCCTATGTAGATGCGGCCGGTCGTCGTGGCATCACCGCCACGCTCACGATCCTGCCCAAGCGCGATCACGAAATTCTGCTCGACGACGTGGTGATCGAATTCACGCAGCAGCGCGTCGCCGAGCTGAAGCATTAGCCAGCGATGGCTGCGGCGAGGCGTTTGACGCTTTCAGTAACAACTCGCGGCGGGACGGAGCCAAAGCCCAAGACCAGCCCGTTGGCCGAAGACTCGTTGCGCTTCGAGTAGTACGCGGACAAAGGCATCATTTCTATGCCTCGCTGCAACGCTTCCCGGGCGATGTTTGCATCATCGCCTGCGAGAACATCTGCCACCGCATGCAACCCCGTCAGCACTGGCCGAAGTTTCAACGCACCGTCACAGTAACGGCGCACAGCTTCCTCGAGCGCTTGCAACCGTGCGCGATATTCGGTGTTCATGCGACGCACGTGACGTTCGAAATGTCCTTCGCCGATCAAGTCCGCGACGACACCTTGTAGCAATGTCGGCGGATGAATGTCAGATGCCAGGCGCGCTTTCACCATCGGCGGATGCAAGTCGGGCGGCACGATCACATAGGCGAGACGCAATCCTGGGAACAGCGTTTTGCTGAAGCTGCCGACGTAGATCACACGTCCGTCGGTATCGAGCCCATGCAGGCACGGGATCGCGCGCGAGCCGTAGCGAAATTCACTGTCGTAGTCGTCCTCGATCACCCAGGCGCGGGCGTCGCGTGCCCAGCGAAGCAACACCAGCCGTCGCGGCAGACTCATTGGCACACCCAGAGGAAACTGGTGCGATGGCGTGGTGTAAACCAGCTTCGCAATGTTTCGTTGCTGCGAGTAGTGCTCGACGACCATCCCTTGCTCATCGATGGGGACGGGCTCGATCCGTGCGCCGGCGGCAGTCAGCGCGGCCCACGCTCCGGGATAGCCAGGCTCCTCCACCCAAGCGACATCGCCTGGATCGAGCAACAAACGCGCAATCATATCCAGGCCCTGCTGCGCGCCCGCGACGACGATGACTTGATCGGCTGTACACGAAGTCCCGCGAGCGCGGCTCACATGAGCGGCGATTGCTTCGCGTAACGCGGGCAGGCCGGCGGCATCGCCATAGTCGAGCTGTGGAATCGTGAGCCGGCGTGCGTGACGACTCACCAGCCGATGCCATAGCGCGACGGGAAATCGATCCAGCGCCGGCGTTCCAATCCGGAACGCGCGCGGCGGTCCGGGAATCTTTCTTACAACTCGCGGTGTTTGCGACAGCCCGACGCCACGTTGCGAGAGTTGCGGATGCTGAGCGACCGCCGCCCTCGCGCTCGCTGGAATCAACGCATCCGCGTCCGGCAACTCACGATTTACATACGTTCCCGCGCCGATGCGCGAAGTGACATAGCCCTCCGCCGCCAGCTGCTCGAACGCAAGCACGGCGGTGAGGCGCGAAACACCGAGATCATCAGCCAGCTCTCGGGACGAAGGCAGCCGCGCGCCCGGCGTCAGTACGCCGTCCAGAATGGCCCTTCGCACGCTCTCGTATATCTGGAGCTGCAACGGTTCGCGCTGGCGTGGATCGACCCGAATGAGCATGAATGCGGCCCGAAGTGGACTTACGCCGTCCTGTCGAAGTGGACCTGGGGAGCAGCCAGAATATTTCATAGGCTGCCTGCAATTTCTGGAGGAGCGGCTCATGAAGGCGACGATCGGAGCAGTTGCGGGTTGTGCGTTGTTACTTAGTGCGGCGCTCGGTGTCGCTTCGGATCGGGCGCCCGGGATCCTGCCGAGCGGCTTGGGCGCAGCGGTCGATCGAGATCTGCAAGCGGTGCGTAAAGCGACTAATCCGTTTCATTCCGTCGATCGCGCACGCGAGGCCGGCTACACGCAGGAAACAGAGTGCGTCGAATATCCGCCGCAGGGTGGCATGGGATATCACTTCACCCGGCACGAGCTGCGAGACGCCACCTTGGAAGTGACCAAGCCCGAGGTGCTGGTCTACGAGAAACGCGTCGACGGCTCGTTCCAGCTCAACGGCATCGAATACATCGTGCCCATCGATGCCTGGAAGAACAGCGAGCCGCCGAAGATCATGGGCCAGCCGCTGAAGCGCTTCGACCGCGGCGGCTTCTACTACCTGCACGTGTGGATCTGGAAACCCAGCCCGTCGGGCCTGTTCGCGGACTGGAATCCGGACGTGAAGTGCAGCCAGCCGCCGATGTGAGGCAAGACGTGGTTCACGATTGCTGAACGAATCGGTTGCTGAACGCATCCGGGTCATTCAGGTTGTCGAAGTTGCCCTGGGGTGGCAACTGATGAAACCATGGCTGATATGAAAACGTCGGGTGCAAATCGCTGTCTGCTCGTCGCGACAATAGCGCTGGTTACGGCAACGCTGCCGCTCGCAGGCCTGGCACAAGAGCAGGCGCCGGCGTCGGCGCCTCAGCAGCGTTATGTTTCCGACAAGCTGGTGCTGAATGTTTATGCCCAGGTCGATCAAGGCGGCGGGCGAGTTGCGACCATTCAGACCGGCGATTCCGTCGAGGAGTTGGAACGCTCCGGGAACATGGTTCACGTGCGGCTGGAGGACGGGCGCGAAGGTTGGGTTGGCGCGAACTATTTGACCAACGATCCGCCGGCGGCCGTGAAGCTGCGCGAGCTTCAGCGCGATCAGAAGATGCCTTCGGCGGCGCCAGCGCCTGCTGAGCCGGACAAGAAGTCGCTCGAAGAGATTGCCCGCCTCAAAAAAGATAACGCCACGCTGCAGGGACAGGTCAACGAGTTGCAGTCACGCGTGGCCTCACTCGGCAAGATGGCCGAGGGCGCGCCGGCTGAGACGCCGAGCGAGCCCGAGGCGATCGAAGATGAGCCGGCCCCGCAGCCCGCGGTCGTCATGACAGCGGGCCCAGCATGGTGGATGTGGTCGATTGCCATCGTGCTCACCGGCGGCATCGGCTACGCGAGTGGCTATCAAACACTGGCGAGGCGCCTCCGCCGAAAGTTCGGCGGCCTGAAGATCTATTGATCGGTGCTCACGCCTCCGCCGGAGGCAGAGCCGTTGATACTTACGCTCCCCGCCGGAGGCGGGGAGCCATTCATTAGAAAAATCCGTGCAGCTGCGCGAAATAGATCTTGCGATTCTGCAAATCGTTCTGCGGGATGCCGTCGTAGACTCGCGCGCCAACGCGCAGCTGCAGAAACTGAAACGGCACGTACTCCCATAACACGCTGAAGCGATTCTGCTCGTCTTCATTCACGTCCGTGTCCGGCTCGAACACTTCGGCCGTCACTTTCAAATTCTGGCCTTTGACGATCGACCAGTTCGCCTCGATCAACCCCACCCACTGCTTGCGCTCCTCCGGCCCGAGCGTTTCGTCCATGAGATAGTCCGCTTCGGCGAGCCAGGCGATCGGCCCGGTGCGTAACCCGGCGAACAGCCCTTGCATCTGCCGATCGCCAGTGTCGGTGTGATTGAAGTTGAAACCCGCACCGACGCGCCACGCATTCTGCACGTGCTCGGCACGCAGGCTCACCTGCTTGCCTTCATCCTGCTCCGGCCCGCTCGCGGTTCCATTGGTGACCGCGAGCTGTGCCGATATCGAACCCGATTCATATCCGACCTGCACACCGCGATCAGGCGTCGTCATGTTGATACCGGTGACCTGGCGCACGAACGCACTGTCGTCTTCGAATCGCCAGCCGTACGGCAGATAAAACTGCCCGCTCTGCACGTTCCAGCGCTGATCCTGAGTGGTGTAACGCGCGAACGCTTCCATGTTCGTGCTGCCGCCGGGCGCGAGCCGCTGGTCGATATAGATCGCGAGCCGGTCGGGAACCGCGGTGATCGCGAGATACGCGCGCACTTCTTCCAGATCGAACTCGGATTGGGCGTTGGTGTGGGAAACATCTGTATAGGTAGCATCCGCCCGCAGATTGCCACCGACCGCGAAGAATCGACTCACTGCGCCCGTCCAGGTATCCGTGCCTGTACCTTCGAGACGCTGCGCCGGCAGCACTGTCTGCGCCCATGTGTTGCCGAATACGTTGCGCAGGCCGCCGCCGGTGGGATTGAAGTGACAAGTGCTGCACTTCAAACCTTCGCGCACGGCAAAGTACGGCTCGGCGTGAGCGATGGTCACGCTGCAAGCAACCAACAGCGCGACCTGCGCCAGAAATTTCCAGAGCACGCTGCTCGACCTCATCGTGTCATCTCCACTGTGAAGCGCAGAACAAAATCGCCGCCCGGCGTGCCGTCACCGTCGCCATCGATGGCACGAGCCCCGAGATCGGCGAGCGCAACGGGAACGGTGCCGCTGATGCGCAACTCATATGTATCTGGGGGCAGTGCTTGAAGCAGCGGCGTGATCGCGAGCACGGTGGGCTGTTGCGAACGAATCTTCACATCGGCGGGCACGACGCGTTCGTTGCCGGCGTCGAACTCGCCATCGCCTCCACTGGCGCGCAATGTGATCAGGCCCGCTTGCAGCAGCGAGGTATCGAGCTCGACGTTCGAGGTCACAACGATCTCTTTTGTCGATGCCGGCATCACTTCGCCGCTAGCAGGCGACACTGACATCAGCTGCGCGGCCGCAAAGCCGGTCTTGCTCAATCCCGCCGCCGCGCTGCTCGGCGCACCGTTGGCGATCCACTGTCGAATGACTGCGATTGTTGCTGCTGGCAACGGCGGGCCATTGAGCGGCATGCGCGAGCCGACGGCCGCAGTTCCTTCCAACTTGCGAATGAGATAGCTCGCGTCCGGATTGCCGGGCTGCACTCGCTGCAGCGATGGCACTTCCGCGCTCGGGGTATTCACGAGCAATGCATATGAAGAGCCTTCATTGAGCCGCAGCCCGAGCGGTGCACCTGCGCCTGCATGACACGCGGTGCAAATGGGCGTGAAGACATTGTCCTGTATCGATTGAAACGTCGGCTGCAAGGCGCCGCCGCCGCCCTCTTCGATAGGACGACCGTTCTCGTCCAGGCCGTCGCCGTTGCCGGCGCAGGCGCCCAGTGCAAATGTCACGCATAACGGCCAGAGCTTCGCCACCCTCATCACTCACCCCGAAGCATTTGTGTTGTTGGCTGGCAGTGAGTGCCTTTCACGGCGCGCAGGGTTCATTCGCAAGCATTGAACCTTCGCCGCCGCGCTCGGGTACTTACATGCACCACGACACACGACGACTGGCACGAGCACTGGGGAGCGAAGCATGCAGGCGCAGATCACGAATCGAATCAACCGGGAATGTTTGCTCGCGATCGGCCTGCTGGCGATGGGCGGCTGCGGGGGCGGAGGTTACGGCGGCGGCGGCAGCGGCTCGTCGTACAATCCGCCTCCGCCGGCGGCCCCGACAGTTTCCATGAGCGCGCCGTCGGCCACTTCTGTTAACAGAACCGTGACGTTGACTGCCGATGCGACGGCGGGTGCCGGCGTGAATCGCGTTGAATTTCTGGTCGACGGCACTTTGCTCGCGACCGACACCGCAGCGCCCTACTCCACCGACTGGAACACTTCGGGCGTTCCGGACGGCGCGCATACTCTGACGGCAAGAGTAGTTGACAGCGCAAACACTTCTGTTACATCAGCGGCGGTTACAGTCACGGTGCTGAACTCACCCACCATCGATGTGGATGTGAGTGCAGCAGAGGTGTTTCCTCGAACAAATTCTGCAGCAACCGGCACCGGCCAGCTCACATTCAACCTGGTAACGGGCGCGGTGACGGGCGGCTTCACGCTCAGCGGCATCACTGCGACGCTGGCGCACATTCACAACGGCATCGCCGGCACCAACGGTCCGGTCATCGTCAACTTCGTCCAGAGCGGCACCGATCCGAATCAATGGAATGTCGAGAACGGTGCGGTGCTGACGGCGGATCAGATCACGGCGCTGCTCGCCGGCCAGTTGTATGTAAACGTTCATACGGCGGCCAATCCGGGCGGTGAGATTCGCGGCCAGATCAAACCGCAGGGCATTGAGCTTGCGATCGCCGGCCTCAGCGGCTCGAACGTCGTGCCTGCCGTCACCAACACCGCCGATGGTTTCGCAGCGATGACGATCAACGACAGCGCGAAGATGGCCACGGTGCACGTGCGAACTTCAGGCGTGGACGACGCTACCGAAGCTCATGTTCACAACGCACCCGTCGGCGAAAACGCCGCGGCACCGTTGCTCACATTGATGAAAGATGCAACGGCGGCAACACACTGGTCGCTGGAACAGCAAGCGATCACCCAGGCCGATCTCGATGCATTGGCGAACAATCGTTTGTATGTCGACGTTCACACGCCGGGCGCGCCCAATGGTGCGTTGCGCGGCCAGTTGTCGTTGAATGGACAAGCACCGCCGCCGGCGCCGAGCGTGACGTTGACGCAGTTACAAACGACGATCTTCACGCCCATCTGCTCGGGCTGCCACACCGGCGGCGGCGCTTCGCTGCCTTCATCGATGAACTTGTCGAACGCGGCGGCAACCTTTGCAGCGATTGTAGGTGTCGCAAGTACAGAGCAGCCGTCGCTGCAGCGAGTGAACCCCAGCAATGCGGATGACAGTTACCTGGTGCGCAAGATCGAAGGCGCAGCCGGCATCAGCGGTGGGCGCATGCCGCTGGGCGGTGCGCCGCTGGATCCGACGTTGATTGCAAACGTGCGGGCATGGATCGCCGCCGGGGCGCAAAACAACTGAGTGCGCAGTTGATCGTTTAGACGTTTTTGTTTGTTCTCAACGGGCCGTCGATGCGCGTATCCTGTTCGTCCCGAGAATTGCTCGGCCGAGCGGCGCTGACGGCCCGACATGACAACCGGCTCTTGCAGGAATGCATCGGACACTCCGCGGACACTGCGGTGGGCAGCGGTTTGTTGCATTCTTGGCATCGGAACTGCGCACGCCGATGCCGAATGGAGTGGCTCGCTGGCATTGACCAGCGATTACGTTCAGCAAGGCCTGTCGCAAACGCGCGGTGAGCCGGCGTTGCAAGGCGGCCTGCGAGCGCAGCTGGATGAAAATTGGACCATCGGCACCTGGGCATCGGCGATCGATCGTTACGCCGGTCCAGGTGCGAATCTCGAAATCGATCTGTATGCGGCCCGCGCCTGGCGGCTGACGCCCGACTGGGTCACGACCCTGACGGCCACGCATTATTTCTATCCGAACGACTCGCGTTACGTTCGCTATGACTACGATGAAGTCGCCGCGACGCTCGGTTATCGATCCACGGTCTTCGCCACTGTGGCCTGGTCGCCGGACTATGTGGAAAAGAGCCACTACGGCGTGGCCAGCGACAAAACGGCGCTGTCGTACGAGCTCAGCGCCAATCAGCCGCTGATCGGAGGCTGGTCCGGCAATATGGGTGTAGGCTATCGGGATCTCGGCGATTTATTCGATGAAGCGTATTGGTACGGCCACGCAGGGCTGATGTACTCGGCGCAACGGCTCGCAGTTCATTTGACATACACCTACGTGGACGACACGGCCCGGCGTTTGTTCGGGCACGAGCGCGCGGCGATCGCCTGGTCGGGCACTTTGATCTGGAGATTCGGCCGCCTCGATTGACGAAACGGCCGCATTGAACCGAACGGCTCGAACGGGGTACTCACCAGCGTGATGACGCGCACCCACAACGATCCGAGCCCCGGAGATCGGCCCAGAATGACGCTGGCCAAGCCGTCGGCCTTCGGCAATAACGAGGCCGAGCTGGAACTGATCCGCCGTGTCAGCCGGCGGGATCGCGCCGCCCTGCGCGAGCTGTATTTGTTGTATCACCGTCGCCTGTCCCGCTTTCTGATGCGCCTGACGCAGCGGCAGGACCTGGCCGAGGAAGTCATCAACGACACGCTGCTCGCGGTCTGGAACAGCGCTGAGCGCTTCCGGGGCGATTCTCGCGTGTCGACCTGGATCGTCGGCATCGCGTATCGCCGCGCATTGAAGAGCATGCGGCGGCGCTCGTTCGAAATCATCGGCATGGAAGAGACGGAAACGCTGGTTGCGACCGACAACGTGCAGGCCTTCGAGAACCAGGAATGGATCGAAGGCGCGCTGGACGACCTGCCGATCGAGCAGCGCATGTGCCTGGAGCTGGCCTATGTGCTCGGCCACTCCTGCGAGGAAATCGCAGCGATCACCAGCTGCTCGGTCAACACCGTCAAGACACGCCTGTTCCACGCCCGGCGCAAGCTGAGCACGCTGCTGCCGCGCCTGGCGGGAAATCCCGCTGGTGGAAGACCCGCCGGTGGAAGATAAGCCGCGCACGAGAAACGCATGCAAAGATCGCACTCCAATCATGAGCAATGTTGGGAACTGATTCCCTGGGTCGTGAACGGCCGCGCCAGCGATGCCGACGAGCGCTCCGTGCTCGCGCACGTGGAAAGCTGCAGCGAATGCCGTGAGGAACTGGACCGGCATCGCGAGCTGCAAAAACACATGCGGGGCAACGACGATGTGATCGCGGCTCCGAATGCGTCGTGGCAGAAGCTGCTCGGTCAGATCGATGCTGAAGCCGCTCCTGCGGTGGTGAAGGCATATCGCATCAAGCGGCCGTGGCTGGTCGCAGCGCTGTGGATTCAGCTCGTTGCAATCGCCACGCTGGCGGGTGCATTGTTCCGTTCCGCCGCGCCGCTGGAACCAGCGTACACGACACTGTCGACGCCGGAAGTTCAAGATCGACGCGCGGCGGTGCGAGTGGTGTTCGCTCCGGACGCGTCGTTGAATCAGATCAATCAGCTGTTACGCAGCGTCGAGTGCGACATCATTGCTGGGCCGAGCGAAGCCGGTGTTTATACACTCGCAATGACGGCGGACCAGGACGTGCAGCGAATCATCACCACCTTGCGCGATCACAACGAAGTGTTGTTTGCGGAGCGGAGCCAGGCACTCGCCGGCCCTGCCCAGTGAACAAGTTGGCTCAATGAACAGATTGCTGGCACTGCTGGCGCTACTCACGCTCACTGCGTGCGTGCAGTTCACGCGCGATGCTGCCGATGAGGAACTCATTCGCAGCCATCCTGAGCGCTTCGTCGTCATCACCCTGCCCAATAACGAAGCAATGCCGTCGGCGCGAGCAGGATCGTCGCCGCGGGACTACGGCTCGGCCATGCAGTATGGCGTCGCGCCTCGCACTCGTTCGACGGCTCGTGAGCTGGCCACGCAATATAGATTGAAGCCGGTTCGCGAATGGCCGATCACGCAGCTGCGCGTTCACTGCATCGTGTATGAAATGAGCGTCGGCGAATCTCAGCCCGACCTGCTGCGCCGATTGCGCAGCGACTCGCGGGTCGAATCCGCTCAGCCGCTGCACTCGTTCGATACACTCTCCAGCACTTACAACGATCCTTACGCCGGCCTGCAGCGAAACCTGATGACGATGGGCGTGCCGCAGGCGCATGCGTGGTCCAAAGGTAAAGGCGTGAGCATCGCGGTGATCGACACCGCCATCGATAGCAAACATGCGGACCTGGTGGGAAGTCACGTCACCACCCGCAACTTCACCGGACAGCAGGAACATGCAGCGGCGCATGGAACAGCAGTCACCGGCATCATCGCCGCGACCGGCGGGAATCAAGTTGGGATCGTCGGCATCGCGCCGGACGCGCAAGTGCATGCCCTCGCCGCCTGCTGGCCGGACATCGCGAATCCTTCGCGAGCAGTGTGTGACAGCTTCACCCTTGCCGTTGCGCTGGCGAATGCGATCGAGCTCAAAGCAAACATCGTGAACCTGAGCCTCGGCGGCCCGAGCGATCCACTGCTGCGCCGACTGGTCGAGCATGGGCTCGCCCGGAACATGATCTTCGTCGCAGCGCTGCCGGCAGAAGGCGCGGCCTCGGGATTTCCTTCGGAGATTCCCGGCGTAGTCGTCGTTGATTCGGTCGGGCACAAGCATACCGCTCGCGATGTACTGCTCGCGCCGGGCACCGACGTTCTCACGCTCACGCCGCAGAATGGTTATGACTTTGTGTCCGGCAGCTCCATGGCCGCAGCAAATGTTTCCGGCGGCATCGCACTGCTGCTGTCTCAGCACCTGAAAGCCAATGAGATCCGTGAGGTGCTGGCGCAGACTTCTCACGGCGACAGCATCAATATCTGCGCAGCCATGAGCCGCTCGTCGCTCAGCGAATGCCAGCCGCAGACCTCGCTTGCCGACTCTCCCAGGATCGGGGCCGCGCAGTAGCGTTTAGCCAGCGCGCTGCCGAAGTCGATAAGAGCGCGTCTTCTCGCGATTGCCGCACTTCGACGACGAGCACCAGCGCCGATTCGCCGGCTTGGAGCGATCGAAAAAAATCCAGCCGCATTCGGGCGACTGGCACATCTTCAGTCGATCCAGCTGCCCGGTCGCGGACAGGGTCTGAAACTCGCCGAGCACACGCCCCAGCTCACTGCCCTTGGCCGGACGCAATTCGACGATCCCGGCATTCACACTCGCAACCAAAGGAAACATTGCGCCGGCCGCATTCAACGCGGCGATCTCGTCGTCTGCGTTGGCGCGATCTTCCGGAGGAACCGCAAGGAATGCTCGCAATGCCTCTCGCAAGCGAAGTACGTTCTGCAGCGTCGTTCCCGATGCGCCCGTGAGCTCATGCGTCCGCATCCACGACTCCAGCTGCGCAATCGTACGCAGCTCGTCCTCCTGCTCGTGCGCGACGCCGCCTTCAACGTAGGTGCGCAAATCGATGGAATTGACGAAGTCATACAACAACGCCAATTCTTCCGGGACGTGGAACTTCTCTGACAGTCTCATACGACACCAGTATAACCGATTTGCTGGTTGACGACTCGGACACCAGCAATTAGTCTTTGCTCGTGTTCACGATTCAAGGCCGACGCATGCTTCATGGCTTCGACATTGCCGGATTGGCGCCGCTGCTCAGTTCGCGGAAGGTGTCCTCGCGCGAGGTCACGCTGGCGCAACTGGAGCGCATTCGATCACTGGATCGCACGCTCCACAGTTACGCGTCGGTGATGTGGGATCAGGCGCTCGCGGATGCGGATCGCGCCGACAGCGAACTGGCGGCTGGGCGAGCGCGCGGGCCGCTGCATGGCATGCCGATCGCGATCAAGGATTTGTGCTGGACCCAGAATCATCCGACGTCGGCAGGCATGAAAGTTCACAAACATTTCCTGCCGGATCGGGACGCTACTGTCGTCAGTCGGCTGCGATCTGCCGGCGCGGTGATTCTTGGGAAGACGCAGCTCACGGAGGGCGCGTACTCCGACTACCACCCGTCGATCGAGCCGCCGAAGAATCCGTGGAACGCGGAGTACTGGCCCGGCATCTCATCGAGCGGCGCCGCTGTCGCAGTCGCTGCAGGCTTGTGTTTCGGCGGCACTGCATCCGATACCGGCGGCTCGATTCGCTGGCCCTGCGCCGCGAACGGCACGACCGGCATCAAGCCGACGTGGGGACGAGTCAGTCGTTACGGCGTGTTCGAGTTGGCTGCGTCGCTGGATCACGTAGGAACCGTCGCGCGCAGCGCCGTCGACGCCGCTATTTTGTTACAAGCAATCGCGGGCTTCGATCCGCTCGATCCAACAACTGCAGTCGATGAAGTGCCTGACTATGTGAGTGCCGCGAGTGAGGGGCTGCGCGGGATGCGCATCGGCGTCGATTCAACATGGAACGAAGCGGACGTCGACATCCAGGTCCGACGGATGATGGCAGCGAGCGTCGACTCGTTTCGCTCGCTCGGCGCCGAGATCGTGCCGGTCAACGTGCCTGATCCTACGCAGGTGATTCAGGACTGGGTGACGAACTGCGCCATCGAAGCTGCCGTCGCGCATGCCGAAACGTTTGCTCGTCATCGCTCCGACTACGGCGACGTACTCACGTCTGTCATCGAGCACGGGCAATCGGCGACGGCGATGGAATATCAATCCATCCTGCTGCGGAGGATGGAGTTCCGGGGTCGCGTCAGCGCTTTATTTGGTGAGATCGATGCGTTGCTCACGCCAGTGCAGCCGCTGGCACCGCTGACATTGGAGACGATCCGCACGCTGGGCACACAACCGCAGCTGATTGCAAAACTGCAGCGTTACACCTGCCCGTTCAACATGACGGGACATCCGTCGCTCACGCTGCCCGGCGGCTTCTCCGATGAGGGAATGCCCATGGCCTTGCAGTTGATCGGTGCGGCGTTTCGAGAAGGTACGTTGGTCCGTGCCGGCGCTGCATTCCAATCGACGACAGACTGGCACCGCCGGAGGCCGCCGGTATGAACGTCGCCTCCTTATCGTCGGGTCGAGTGTTCCATGGTTGGATCGTGGTGGCGGCCGCGTTCGCGATCACATTCATCGGCTTCGGCTGCGCATATACATTCAGCGCTTTCGTACAACCGTTGCAGCAGGAATTCGGCGCATCGCGCGGCTCGGTGGCGCTGGCGTTTTCCTTGTCGGGCTTCGTGTACTTCGGCTTCGGGCTGGTCAGCGGCCGCCTGGCGGATCGCTGGGGCGCACGGCGGCTGGCAATGTTCGGCATGCTGCTCGTCGGTGCGGGCTTTGCGCTTGCCAGCCAGGCGCACACGTTGATGCAAGTTTATCTGGCGTACGGACTCGGCGTGGGCTTCGGCATCGGCTGCGCATATGTGCCGGTGATTGGAACCGTGCAACGCTGGTTCGATCGGCAGCGTGCGCTGGCTTCCGGGCTTGCAGTGGCCGGCATCGGTGTGGGAACGCTGGTGATGCCGCCGGTTGCAGCGGCACTGATTGAACGCGTCGGCTGGCGTTCGGCTTATCTCTATATCGGCATCGGAGCGGCGGTCGCGGGCGTGTCGATTGCGACGTTGATTGTGAGCAATCCCCGCGAGCTGGAGCTGAGCTCGGACGGAATGTCGCTGCGTGAGGCGGTAGCGTCATCTGCATTCAGACGAATGTACGTCGCCTGCTTCGCCGGCTCGCTCGGCGCATTCGTGCCCTTCGTCCATCTCGTTCCGTACGCTCGCGACATCGGCATCGACACAGGCACCGCGGCGACGCTGCTTGCGATCATCGGCGCTGGCAGCACCGCCGGTCGATTCTTCCTCGGCGGCGTTGCCGATCGCATGGGGCGTGCGCAGTTTCTTGGAGTTACGTACGTTGGGATGATGTTCGCGATGCTGCTGTGGGCAGTCGCGAGTTCGCTGCCCTGGCTGATCGCATTCGCCGGCGTGTTCGGTGTTTTTTATGGCGGCTGGGTGGCCGTGCTGCCATCGGTCGTCATGGATCTGTTCGGCCGAAGAAATGTGAGCTCCATCATCGGCGCGCTCGGCACCGGCGTCGCACTAGGCACGCTGATCGGGCCCAGCGCGGCGGGATTTCTTTTCGATGCGACATCGAGCTACGTGTGGCCCATTGTCACAGCGGCCGCCGCGAATCTGATCGCCGCGCTGGTCATGCAACCCAAAGCACCGGCTGGCGCACGGGATAATTGCGAATGACTTCCTCGACCACCGGATCGGGATTGAGCTTGCGCCACAGCTCCAGATAGCGCGGTTCCGAATATGCGAGGCCCGCAAACAGCAGGCTGGGCTGGCGCACCGGAAAGTCATCGAAATATTGAACATCCGGCGGGTGCGGCCAGGAACGTTTGTCGGCGATGTAAGGAAACATGAAGGCCAGCGCCTTTTCCATGCTGCGGCCGTCGGCAAGACGAAACTTCCACAGATCGTTGTTCGGCGTCGAGACGATCTGGCAGATCGTCGCCATCGCATCCAGATTGAACAGCGAGTAGCTGTAAGGCTTGGTGCGCTTGAGTTCGAGCGGGAAGCTGCCGTCGGCGGCGAGCTGATCGGGCAGCAGCACGGTCTTGAAACGCTCGCTGCAATAATCGACGAGCTCACGATTGCCTGTGAGCTGCGCGAACTGCGCCACCTGCATCACCCAGCACGTACCGTGATTGTTCTTCGCGTCGCGCTCCTCCATGCCGTTCCTGGAGGTGGTCATCCATTGCAGATAATCGACGAACCATTGTTTCACCTGCGCGTGCCCAGTCGGCAGGAACGGAACGGCCCGGGCCACTTCCACCAGGTGCAATGTATCGATGATGCCGATGCCGCGACCGGTGAAGCGGCCGTGAATGGCCTGGGCGTATTGCAGGTTGGAGTTCATGCGCGTCGCTGGATCGACGAACCAGGCGCGCAGATGTTCGGCAGCGTGCCTGGCGTATTGTTCTTTCTTGGTGATCAGCCAGGCGGCTGTGAGCGCCGGCATCTGCACGCTGAGACGGATCAATGCATGACGATGGGCAACGAAGTTGTCCGGGTTCGTCATGCCGTCGCGCTGCATGTAGGGGCCGTTGGGATCTTTCGGATCCGGCCACCAGTAGTCGCCTTCGGAGAAATAGTCGTTACGGCCGCCAGCGCTGCGTTCGGCTGAATATGCCGTGATGGTGATGGGCTGCTCTTGCAGATATCGATCCGCCGCGCGCACGACACGGTCGCGCTCGACTTTGCGGAGATCGATTGTGGCGGCTTTCGCCCGGGCCGTGCCGGCCCATGCCAGTGATGCCGCCGTCAGCGATGCGGCACAAAATTCCCGACGCGTGTAGTGAACTCGCAAGCTCCGACCCCGTACTTGAAGGCGACTGGCCCATTCGACGATCAGGAACGACCCAGTGAATTCCGACGTCCTTACTCGCTCGGTCCTCAATGGGTCTAGTCGATGCTTCAAGCACGGGATTGGAGGCCGGTAAAAGTCACGCCTTTTACCGGCCGCCTGTCGAAAGGGCCTCGGCCACTTTCGAGCAGATAAAAACGCTCCGCCAGGTCACGCGGCGAGCACTCCTTTCTGCTTGGCCGTGTGCGTGGCGATCAGGTCCATCAGGTCCGGCGACAGGCAATCGTACGGAGTGAGCCCCAGCTCTTTGAGCCGTGCCCGCACGGCGCCCATCTGATCCGGCTTCGCGCCCGACTCGATGATCGAGGAGACGAACGCCGCGAACTGCGGTGCCGCCCAGCCTTTTTCCTTCGACAGCTCGACGTGCACGAAATCCAGCCCGTAGAACGGGTGGTTTTTGTTTTCGATGCGGCCGTACATATGCACGCCGCAACCGGTGCAGGCATAGCGCTGGATGACCGCAGCGGGGTCGACGATCTTGAGCTTGTCCCCGTTGGCCGTCACTTTCAGTTTGTCGCGCGAGATGACAGCGACCACCGAGAACAAAGAGCCTTGCGGCTTCCAACACTTGGTACAACCGCACGCGTGGTTGAACGCCACGTCGCCTTCGAGCTTGACCGTCACCGGACGGTCGGTGCATTTGCAAGTCAGCGTGCCGCCCGCGAAATTCGGCGTGCCGGCCTGTACCCCGTTATCCACCAACGGATGAATTGCTAGTTTGCTCATTGTCATTACCCCAGTTGGTCTCTAGAAACGTTGCGAGTAGATTGCTGAATGCCCTCAGCGTGGTACCTCAGAACATGGCGACGCTGCGGATCGACTCACCCTTGTGCATGAGATCGAACGCATCGTTGATCTTCTCGATCGGCATGGTGTGAGTGATGAGCTCATCGATCCTGATCTTGCCGTCCATGTACCAATCGACGATCTTCGGCACATCGGTGCGGCCGCGAGCGCCGCCGAAAGCCGTGCCCTTCCACACCCGCCCGGTCACGAGCTGGAAGGGACGGGTCTTGATTTCCTGGCCGGCGCCGGCGACGCCGATGATCACGCTCACGCCCCAGCCGCGATGGCAGCACTCCAGCGCCTGGCGCATCAGGTCGACATTGCCGACGCACTCGAAGCTGTAGTCCGCGCCGCCGTCGGTGACTTTCACCAGTTCCGCCACCAGGTCGCCGCCGACTTCCTTCGGGTTCACGAAGTCGGTCATGCCGAAGCTTTCAGCCAGCGCTTTACGACGCGGATTGATGTCGACGCCGACGATCTTGTTCGCGCCAGCCAGGCGCGCGCCTTGAATCACATTCAAACCGATGCCGCCGAGGCCGAATACGACAACGTTCGCACCGGGCTCGACTTTGGCAGTGTTGATCACCGCGCCGATGCCGGTCGTGACGCCGCAGCCGATGTAACAAACTTTGTCGAACGGCGCGTCTTCGCGAATTTTCGCCAGCGCGATTTCCGGCAGCACGGTGAAGTTCGCAAACGTCGAGCAGCCCATGTAGTGATGCAGCGGCTTGCCATCGAGCGAGAAGCGGCTGGTGCCGTCGGGCATCATGCCTTTGCCCTGCGTGGCGCGAATCGCCGTACACAGATTGGTCTTGCGCGACAGGCACGACTTGCATTGCCGGCACTCGGGCGTGTACAGCGGAATGACGTGATCGCCTTTTTTCAGCGAGGTCACGCCGGGGCCGACATCCACTACGATGCCTGCGCCTTCGTGGCCGAAGATCACAGGAAACAAACCTTCGGGATCCGCGCCGGAGCGCGTGAATTCGTCGGTGTGACAAATGCCGGTCGCCTTGATCTCCACCAGCACTTCGCCGGCTTTGGGACCGTCGAGGTCGACTGTGGCGATTTCGAGGGGTTCGCCGGCTGCAAATGCGACCGCCGCTTTAACTTTCATGTGCCGCTCTCCAGGTTCGTCTGCACGACCGCGCCGCCGGCATCCAGCAGCGGTACGCGGTAACTCGTAAGGATGGTGTCGATCTGTGACTGATGGCTGCCGATCCATGCATCGACCGTGTTCTGCCATTGCTTCTCGCCGAAGCGCACGCCCATCGAAATCTCATAATCGAATCTGATCGCCGGGTCGGGCACGAACGGCACCGCGCGCCAGTCCTGCTTCCCGGCATGATGCTGCATCAGGAAGCCGGCGATCGGCCCCCACACGATGGCCACATCGATTTTGCCCGCCGCGAGGTCCTGCCCGATGATGCTGGCGGGGTTCTCGGCGGGATCGCCGCTCTGCGGTGCATACATCGTTGCCTGTTCCATCAGCCCATTCCGTAACAACCAGTCCGCGCCCGGCGAACGGCCGAACACGCCGAAGCGCAAGGATTTCAACTTCGCAGGCGGCAGCTTGCTCAAATCGTCCGCTGCCTTGAGCCCCGCGAGGTCCTCACGTCTTTGAAACAACACCGCGTACGTAGAGCGCATATAAGAGCGCGTCGTGGCGGTGAGCTCATATCCCTTGGGCACGCCGATGATCAGGTCGCACAGGTACTGCTGCGTCGTTGGATCTTTCTTTTTCAGCGTGTTGCGCACGAAGCCCATGCGCTGAGGAAAATAAGTGTATTCGATGCGCCGGTTCAGGTCGTGCGCCAGCGCCTCGGCGATCTTGTTCTCATAACCTTCGCCGGCGCGATTGGAGAACGGCAGGTTGTCCGCGTCCGAACAGACGCGCAGAACTTCATCGTTCGCAACCTCCGCGCTCTCGACGACTGACGAGAGCGCGGTGGTGGCGATGAGAGCTGCCAACAGTGCGCCGGCGACATGCATTATGAGCTACTCGATCGGGTACAAATGGCCCGGCTTGATCTGCCCGTCGGAGCGCCCTTTCAGATACGCGTACAGGTTTTCCCAATTCTCCTGGACCATCTTGCTGCCATTGAACGGCGGCATGCCCTTCTCGGGACGCCCGTTCATGATGGTGGTGTGAAATTCTTCTTTGGTCAGCACCTTCAAGGAATTCACCAGCGCCGGTCCCACCAGCCCCTCCTGCTGGGCGCCGTGGCAGCGCTCGCACGCGAGCGCTCGCCACGTTTTCCAACCCATCAAGGTCTGCGGGTCGACTTTGTTGCCATCCTTCACTGTGTAGAGTGCACCGCTGTCCTTCGCTTCCTTGGCGTCGCTGGTCTTGCCGTCGCCGCCTTTGCTGTCGCTACTGGCCGCGTTGACCGCGATCGAACACAGCGCAAGTACGAGCACTCCCCAAACCCGCTGTCTTGACTTCATGCCTGATCACTCACTCCGCCTGTGCCGTCACATTGGTGCCGCCGGTGCGCGACGGCAAGGAGAATACAAACAACGAGCCGCCGAGCGTCGTGTACTTCGCCAGGTCCTTGTAGCCGCCCACCGCGCCCAAGCCTTCGGTGGATTCGGTCAGGCCGGCCGCCATGCCGATACCGGCCCAGCCGCCGATACCCGAGTACACGCCGACGTACTGCTTGCCATCATATTCATACGTGAACACGTTGCCGATGATTCCGGAGGGCGTCTTGAACTTCCACAGCTCCTTGCCGTCCTTGACGTTCACTGCCTTCAGATAACCTTCGAGCGTGCCGTAGAACGCGATATCGCCCGCGGTCGTCAGTGCGCCCGACCAGACGGAGAAGCGCTCCGGTTTGCTCCACACGATCTTGCCGGCGGCCGGATCCCACGCGATGAAGTTGCCCATGCCGCCATGGCTGCCCGGAGTCGGATACATCGTCAGCGTCGCGCCGACATACGGCTGGCCCGCGGTGTATTCGACCTGGAACGGCTCGTACGTCATGCACACGTGATTGGTCGGCACCAGGATCATGCCCGACTTGCGATCGTAGCTCGCCGGCTGCTGGTCTTTGGAACCGAGTGCGGCCGGGCAGATGTCTTTCACATTCACGTCCGCGCCGGTGGTTCCCGGTGAATATTTCTTGTCGACGATCGGGCGGCCGGTCTTCATGTCGACCTTGCTGGCCCAGTTCACTTGCGGATCGTACTTCTCGGCCACCAGCAGCTCGCCGGTGTCGCGATTCAACGTATAGCCGAAGCCATTACGATCGAAGTGCACCACCGCCGGAACCTGCTTGCCTTTGAAGTTGACGTCGACCAGCAGCATTTCGTTGACGCCGTCGTAGTCCCACTCGTCGTGCGGCGTCATCTGGTACACCCACTTGGCCATGCCGGTGTTCAGATCGCGGGCGAAGATCGTCATCGACCATTTGTTGTCGCCCGGCCGCTGCGACGGATTCCAGGTGCCTGGATTGCCGCTGCCGTAGTAGACGAGGTTGAGCTTGGGATCGTAGGCATACCAGCCCCAGGTGGTGCCGCCGCCGAGTTTCCACTGATCGCCCTTCCAGGTCTTGATCGAGGAGTCGGCGCCGACCGGAGCCATCTTGCCGTTGGTCCAGGTCATGGTCTTGGCCGGATCGATCAACATCTCTTTATCCGGACCGGTGCTGAAGGCCTGCCACAGCTTCTTGCCGGTCTTGATGTCATACGCGATCAGGCGGCCGCGTACGCCGAACTCGCCGCCGGAGATGCCGGTGACCACCACATCTTTGAAGACGTGCGGCGCGTTGGTGTTGGTCTCGCCGATCTTCGGATCGCCGTTCTTGGCGCTCCAAAGCATCTTGCCGGTGTTGGCGTCGAGCGCCACCAGCGTGGTATCGGCTTGTTGCAACAGGATCTTGCCGTCGCCGTAGGCCAGGCCGCGATTGACCGTGTCACAACACATCACCGGTACGACCGAAGCATCCTGCTTGGGTTCGTACTTCCATTTGAAGGACTGATCCTTCAGGTTCACGGCATATACATTGTTCGGAAACGGGCTGTGCACATACATCGTGTCGCCGATCACCAGCGGCGAGCCCTCATGACCACGCAGAACCCCGGTCGACAAGGTCCATGCGACTTGCAGCTGCCCGACATTGCTTGCATTGATCTGTTTCAGATCGCTGTAGCGATGGTTGGCATAGTCGCCGGCCTGGGCCGCCCAGTTGGACGACTTGGCCATGGCTTGTTCGAGATCTGTGGCGATCGCGGACGTGGCGCTGGCAACACCGGCGGCCCCGAACACCAAAACGAAGCGATGCAGACGTTTCATATTCGATCCCCCGATATCCCACCTGTAAAGTTGTTGTCGGCGTCGTCCTGGCTCGCGACGTGCAACACTCATCCCATAGATGATGGGACAGTCGCCAACCACCCGAACACCACGTGAGGTCATCCATGCCATTGCAACGCCTGTGCCATCAGCGACCCGCCGGGTTGTTGTTCCTGCTGGCGATTAGCACCGCAGCACTGTGGCCAGCGATCGCGGCGCCGGAAGAAACACCTGTCAACAATTACCCGACCGCGGCCCGGGTCGAGTTTGTGAACGAATGCATCGCCAATCAGCGTGACAGTCTGGCCAATGTGTATCAGTGCTCGTGTGTCATCGACCGTATCGCCGGGACACTCACCTACGACGAGTTCGTCGAGTCGATCACTTTTGCCCGCTATGCAGGACTGCCGGGCGAAGGCGGCGGAATCTTTCGCGATTCCGATGAAGGGAAGAAAAAGGCGCGCCGCTACCGAGAGCTGGAGCAGGAGGCCTACAAAGCCTGTGGCCTCGGAAAACCGTAACGTGTGATTGTTACTTTTTCGGCGCCGGGCCCACTGCCACACCCCAGGGCGACTTGCCGGCGCCCACGCGCTTGATCGTCGTGAGGCTGGTCGTGTCGACGATGCTCATGTCGTCGGAAGGTCCGTTGGCGGTGTAGAGAAAACGGCCGTCGGCAGACAAGGCGATGCCCCACGGCCGCTTGCCGACCGGGACCTCTTTGACCAGCTTGGGCGCGCCGGTCACATCGATCACTGCAACCGTGCCGCCGCGGCCGGTGCTCACATATAAACGATTGCGCCGGGCATCGAGCAGCACGGACATGGGACGAGTGTCCGGCCCCAACTGCAGTACTCGCTCCACTGCTCCGGTCGGCACATTCATCCGATACAGCGAAGCGTCGAGCTCGCCAGAAACATAGGCGGCCTTGCCGTCGGTGGTAAACGCCATATCGCGCGGCCGTTTGCCCACCGGCACCGAGCTCACCACTTTCAGTGTCTTGGGATCGATGACAGAAACCGAGTTGTCGGATTCGTTCGAGACCAGCACCCATTGCCCGTTCGGCGACATCGCGACGCCTTCCGGCTCGCGCCCGACTGGAATGCGCGCGACTACTGTGCCGCTCTCCACATCGACTACCGACGTGAGCGCCGAATCTTCGTTCGCAACGTACAGGCGCTTGCCATCGGGGCTGAGCGCGAACTGCTCCGGATCCGATCCGGCTTGCAACACCTTGATGACTTTCTGGGACGCGGTGTCGACGATGGCGATGCCGTCGGCCTTCAGATCGCGTTCCATCTTCGCGCACTGCTCGTCCGGCACACTGGGCGGACATTTCGGCAGTCCGCTCAGCGCGACGAACAGTTTCGAGCCGTCTCGCGTCAGCTTGATCCCACGCGGCCGTTTACCGACCGCGATGGTGGCAATCATTTCACCGCGATCGGTATCGAATACCGAGACAGTGTGGCCGTCCTCATTCGAGACGTACGCTCGCTCAGCGAGCGTGCTCTCACTGCCAAATCCTGCGATCCCTGCCAGCAACACCCCGATGCATGCGCGATGACGCCACGAACTGTCGACCTTCATCAATTCATCCTTAGGACTAGAATGATAAGTAGCCGCCCAGGTTGATGTTGCTGCTGTCATTGTCGAAGCCGTTGTGCGCCTCCGCCTTGACGTGCGTGAACTCGCCCAGCAACGTGAAATTCTCGGTCAGCGAATAATACGCGCCCAAGGTGTACTTCTTGTTGGTTTCCACCAGATTGGACACCGCTTCGCCGGACGCGAGATCGAGATTGCTCTCGCCGTAGTTCACGCCCAGCTTCAGATCGCCGAGCTTATAAGTGACCTGCGCCAGAAAGCCATCGCTGTCGCGCCGGTGACCGTTCAGATCGTCGCTGCGGAAGTACAGCGCCGTGGTGCCGAGGCCTTTGCCGTTGTAGTACCAGGCCAGCGCCTCGAGCGGCCCGAATGTCACCTTGCCGCCAATATCCCAGCCGAAACTGTCGAAGTCGGAGGCGTTGGTGACGCCTTCCTGTTTCAGGCTGATGAACGTCGCCGACACATAAATCGGGCCGTTCTTGTAGGCGACTTTGCCGTGATAGCCCGGGCTCCTCTCGGGCGTCGCCGCCGGCTGATTGATAGGCTCAATGGGATCGAAGACGCCGATCGTGAATTTCAGGCCGTTGAAGTCCGGCGTCGTGTAATTGATCTGCGCCAGCCAGTCCGTATAGATATAGCCGAGGCCGATCGAACCCAGCGAGGTGTTGGCGGGCGTCGCATAGTTACTGCTGGCCGCGCCCACACCGGGCAACGTCATGTCGTTCAAGATCGCGTCGGCGCCGAACAGCCCGATGTTTCGGCCGAGCATGAATTCGCCCATGCTCTTGTTACCGATCGTCATGAACACCTGGCGAATGTCGAGCCCGGTAGTGCCGAGGCCGGTGTTGAGCTTGTCCGCACCTTGTTGCAGGTTCGGGCTGCCGTCGTTGGTGCTGATGCCCGGAAAAAATCCGAACGTCACCGCCAGGTCGTAGCCTTTTTGCGTCGTTGAGGCGCCGATCGCCAGCGCCGCGGGCAGCAGGCCGTTACTGACAGACGAACTGTTTGTGACACCCGCGCTGCCTCGGCAGGCGAGGCCACCGTCGATCGCTGGAGCTGTCTCATCGTCGCAACGAGCACCGATGTAATGGACGTTCACATTGCCACTGGCAGTGAACTTCCAGTCGCCTGCGCCGATCTCGACCGCAGACGCGTTCGAACCAAGTAAAATTAACACTGTGAAACAGCTGGCAATCGCAGGGACGGATCCGTTCGGCCACTTCGAGCAGGACATGGCGCCACCTCCCCTTGCTGTTGTTGGTGCTCGCACTTAGAGCAAGGCGTATGCCACTGACCTGTGGTAACCGTGTATCTCACACGACTTGTAGTTGTAAGAAGAAGTACGAGAATGGGCGCCCCAGTGCCGTGGACACGTCAAACGAGGTAACGGCACTGACGCACCGGTGGACGCTGCACTCCCAGGCGTGTGTCATCCGCAACAACAACGACACACTGTTTCGGGACAAGTGACACAGTGGTACAGTTTTGTGGTGCTTTCTTTAGTGCAGTAGTCCTGGGCGATGGCTTGCCAGAGGAGAACAAATGGACGCGACTGTCACGCGGCACGTGGGGGATGTTCTCGAGTTCTTACGTGGCCGCATAGGGTCCATCCCAGGGAGCCTTACAACGTTGAACACGGCGATCGCCGGCTCATGGCGGCGCTGTGCGATCGACTATTCCCTGGATCCGGGCCAGCAGCATTACGCGCCGATGCTGGTCGACGCTGCGACGCTGGCCGAACGCCGCGCTCAACATGCCGACCTGCTCCGCATCGCCGCCGCCGAAATCGACTGGCTGTACGAATATATTGCCGAATCCGGCTATGCCCTGGTGCTCACCGATGCGAACGGCATCGTGCTCTATGAGAAAACCGACACTTCATTGAGCGACGTGTTCCGCGGCGCCGGGCTGATGGCCGGTGCCGACTGGAGCGAGCGCCAGGCCGGCACCAATGGCATCGGCACTTGCATCGCCGAGAATCGCGCGGTGATCGTGCATCGAGAGGAACATTTCCGCGCATGTCACATCGGCTTGT
>CAMLEO010000033.1 GCA_946478975.1 uncultured Steroidobacter sp. | reverse complement strand
CTGGCGCGCTGCCGGCCGCCTGCTCGGCATCGACCTCGCGACCATCAGCGATCAAGTCGGTCACGCTTGAACTCTGCTCCTCGAGTCATCCTCGCGTTCGATTACGGAACCAAGCGCATCGGCGTCGCGAGCGGCGACACGCTGACCGGCACGGCGCGTGCGCTCACCACGCTTGAATCCAAAACCGAAACATCGCTGTGGGCAGCGATCGACAAGCTGATGCGCGAATATCAGCCGGCGCAGCTCGTGGTCGGGCTGCCCTGGAACATGGACGGCACGCCGACGCTGCTCACCGATGCCAGCCGTGCATTCGGTGCAGAGTTACAAACTCGATATCACAAACCGGTCGCGCTGGTGGATGAACGATTGAGCTCGCACGAAGCTGAAGCACAGCTGCGCGAGGCACGCGCGTCGGGCATTAAGAAACGTCGAAATACGCATGCCGATGTGGACATGATCGCGGCGAAAATTTTGCTGGAGCAGTGGCTGCACAATCCCACCCCAGCGGCCGGCGTTTAAAAACAAACAAGCTGAATCGCGGACTCTTGTGCATGCAACGCGCGTCGCAGCGCGTTCATCAAGCACAAGCTGCTCTCATTCGTCAACTTGTAACAGAATTTTGCATCTGCAAGTTCGCTGCCACCGAAATCACGGCTACATCTCGGCCGGTTTGCATAACACGGCCGACATCTACGCCGATGCCGTCGTGTCAGCCGTCCAACGCGCTCACGCGACGAGTCGGATCTCTAATTCAGTCACGGATCGAAAACATGGGTAAGCAGCAGCGCACAAGCATCGCATTGTCACTGATGGTGACCTCCATCCTCGCCGGCTGCGGCGGCGGGGGCGGCGGCAACAATATGGGCAACACGCCTCCACCTTCGGGTAATGCGCCGCCTGCGACGCTCAGCGGCGATACCTTCGCGGTCACCAACGCGAACCGCCTGGTGAGTTTCAACGCTGCCACCCCGAGCACTGCTGCTGCCGTCAACGTCACCGGCCTCGCCAACGGCGAAACCATCCTCGCCGTCGACCGCCGCCCGGGCGGCACGACGCCGGGACAGATCTACGCCGTGACCAGCATGCTCAACGTCTACACCATCGATCCGTCGAGCGGCATGGCGACCATGAAGGCCAAGATGACGGCCAACGCCGGCGATCCGTTCACCCGCTTCACCGGCACGCGCATCAGCATCGACGTGAACAACTTCGTCGACCAGCTGCGCGTCGTCGGCAACGACGGCCAGAACCTGCGCGTGATGATGGACACGGGCACGACCTTCACCGACTCGCCGATGACCATCGGCGGCAACCAGACCAACGGCATCTCCGAAGTTGCTTACACCAACAACTTCGCCACCGCCTGCCGCAACACGGTTTATTACATCGACACCAGCGGCGACCGGCTGATGACCAGCGTCAACGCCAGTGCCGGCATCCTGACCGCGGTCGGCCCGCTGGGCCTGGATGCCCAAGCGATCGCCGGCTTCGATATTTCCACCAATGCCGATGGCAGCCAGACGGCATACGCCGCGCTCTCCGTCATGGGCACGACTTCGCTGTACACGATCAATCTGAGCACGGGCGCTGCGACCTCCGTCGGCGCGATCGGCGCACTCAACACCGGCGAAACCATCGTCGGCCTCGCGCGTCCGACGCCCACGACGGCGCCGACGCAAGCGGTCGGCGAGCTGCTCGCACTCACCGATAACAACGGCCTGGTGTCTTTCCAGAGCGCGTTCCCCTCGAAGCTGTGCACGAGCACGACCATCAGCGGCCTGCAGGGCGGCGAGTCGGTGCTGGGCGTCGATGTGCGGCCTTCGGATCGAAATGTTTATGCGCTGACCAGCGCCGGCCGGCTCTACACGGTGAATGCGACCACGGGCGCCGCGACCACCAAAGCGACGCTGACTGCCGATCCCAACGACACCTCGGATCCGTACACGGTGAATGATTTGAGCAGCGGCATCGCGCTCGACGTCAGCCCGGCGGCGGACCAGATGCGTGCCTACAACGGCAACGGCAAGAACCTGCGCATCATGATGGATACGGGCGTCACGACCTCTGATACGGCGCTCTCCGCGACTGCGCTGAGCCCCGCGACTGCCGGTGTAACGGCCATCTCTTACACCAACGGCTTCGCAGGCACGACCAAGAACACGCTGTATCTGATCGACACCGCGAACGATCGGTTGCTGACCACGTCAGCGGCCGGCGCAAGCGGCGGCGTGCTCGCCAACGTCGGTTCGCTGCAGATCCAGGGCGACGTGCAAGCAGTCGCCGGCTTCGAGGTGAATGCCGTCAACAACATGGCCTTCGCCGCCCTCCAGGTGGGCACGAATGCCGGCAATTCCTCGGATCTCTACAACGTCAACCTGACCACTGGCGCGGCCACTCGTGTGGGCACGATCGGCGCCACCGCACGCGTTCGCAAGATCACATACGCGAATCCGCCGGTAGCGACGATGGTTGGTATCACCACCAACAACCAGCTGGTGACTTTCAGCCTGACGAATCCGGGCACGCTCACCAGCAGCATGCCGATCACGGGTATGCAAGGTGGCGAATCGCCCGCGGGTGTGGATATTCGTCCGTCGAACCAGACGGCTTATATCCTCTCGAACGGCGCTCGCGTCTACACGCTGAATCAGACCACCGGCATGGCCACGCTGACCGGCGCACTGACTCCGGCGAATGTCACAGGCAACACGTTCACGCAATTGCTCGGTGCCAACTTCGGCACGGACTTCAGCCCGCCGGCGGACGCGCTGCGCATCTACACAGATGCCGAGCAGAACGTCGCGGTGCTCGCTGACTCCGGCGGAGCCATCCAGGCCACCTCGCTGACGCGTGCTGCCAACGACACCAACGCGGGTACGTCGCCGGATATCTTCGCGATCGCGTACACCAACAACTACGCCAACGCAGCCAGCACGGTCCTGTACAGCATCGACGGGCCGACCAACTCGCTGATCTCGACCAACCCGGCAAACGGCGGCGTGTTGAATACGGTCGGACGGTTGACGACGACCAGCACCGCTCAGTCCTTCACTCTGACTGGTGATATCGACATCGTCGGCGGCGACAACGGCCTGGCCGTGGCAGCCTTGCAGCCGCTCAACGCGACGCAGTCCACGCTGTACATCGTGAACCTGCAAACCGGCCTGCTCACCCCGGTCGGACAGATCGGACCGGCGGGGACGCAGCCGGTGGTTGGCTTCACCATCCGCTTCCAGTAATCGTTCGCTAGTCGCGACCCATCCGGGCGAGGTTGGTTTCCAACCTCGCCCTTTCTTTGGGCGCATTCAACAGCTGAAACATCAGCTCGCCGCGGCTGCGCACCTCGAAGCGTCGATACAAGCGCTGCACGTGTCGATTGACTGTGTTCGGGCTCAAGCCCAGTCGCCGCGCGATTTGTTTCTCTGCCTCTCCTCGCACCAGGCCTTCTAAAACATCACGCAGCCTCGCCGGCAGCGGCTCCGCATTCTCCGGCGATGTCATCTCCAGCCGCGTGCCGAGCGCCATGCTCAGCTCGTGATGAAACACGCGAATCAAACGCACCGCGCGGCGCGAGTACTTGCCATCGGCAGCGGCCCGATGCAGAACGATGGCCTGGATCGCATCCTTTCCCGGCAATCGCAACGACGACGCGATCCGATCGTTCAAGCCGCACGGCCGCACGTATTCGTTGTAATGCATCGATCCCAGCCACTGCTTTTGATCCAGCACTGAATCGAGACTGCGCGTGCGCAGGGAGCCGTCGAAGCCGCGGTAATAGCTCACATGAAACGGATCGTCGCGATGAGCTTTGTTTTCTTGATAGTGCAGCCACAGCCGCACGTGCGAATCATCCAGAAAGCCCGAACTCAACGGCTCGCTGAGCCGTTCTTGCGGCCCGCTCAGATCGTGAATGTGCATATATAACGCGAGCTGCGCGCCGGTGAGCACACGCAGACCTTCCAGCATATGCATGCGCCATGTCGCAGGCTCGCACCCGAGTTCGGTGCATTCGCCGAGCAAACGATAGATGGAGCGCACGTCCTTGAGTCTCAGGCGCTCGTCACGCCCCGCCGTCATTGGCGTCTCCTCGATGCAGTTGGTGCTTTTACGTCATTGCCGCCCTGCCACCGCGATTCGATGCTAGAGGCGCACTGACATCAGCAACCATCGGACGTCGGTGCATGCAACTCACATCCAACCAGCAATCGAGGAGTACGCTCATGTTGAATTCACGTTTGTTACTAATGGCCGGTTGCGTCTCGCTGCCGCTGCTGACGCAGGCGGCTGTACCTCCGGTCGATGGGGTCGGCCGGCCCGCCGTCGTGCCGTGCGCCGTCACCGCTGCCGGCGTCGTGATCCGGACCGCCCACATGGACAAGATCATTTTCCAGATCGTCGACAAGCTGAAGGCCGAGGTGGACGGCGACCAGGCCGCGCTCGACGCCGTGCCGAAAAAGACGGACCTGGACATCAAGGTGATCGACAACCCGACGACGGTGGCCGACCTGGAGGGCAAAGTGCTGACGTTTCTCGGCGCGGTCGACACGCCCGCCAACCGCGCCGGCATCGAGATCAAAGACGTGGAGTACGCGGTGATCTGCCCGCGCCCGACCGCAGATTGAACGGCCGCATCGGAACCGGCCGGCTTGCGGCAGCCTCGCAAGCCGGTCTCTCGCGGGAGGCGTGCCGACCGGGCCGGCCTTGGACTACAATCGCGCCCCGCTATGACGACCAACGACCACAGCGCGCAAATCCAGCGCGACGCCGAAGGGCGGCTGCGACACCTGATCACCCTGGACGGCCTGAGCCGCGACGAAATCCTCTCGTTGCTGGACCTGGCGCAGTTTTATGTTCGCTCCCCCGGCGACCTCGCCGCCCGGGACCAGACATTGGCAGGACATACGGTCGCCAACTTGTTCTTCGAGCCCAGCACCCGCACGCGCGTGTCGTTCGAGCTCGCGGCTCAGCGGCTCGGGGCCGAGGTGGTGAACCTGGATATGCAAACGTCCTCGCGCGTCAAAGGCGAGACGGTGCTCGATACCATCTACACCCTGCAGGCGATGCTCGCCGACATCCTGGTGATGCGCGACGCCGAGCCGGGCCTGCCCGCCTACGTCGCACGCTACGTCGCTCCGCATGTTTGTATTCTCAACGCCGGCGAAGCGCATCTGTCACATCCGACGCAAGGGCTGCTCGATGCACTGACCGTGCGCCAGGCGAAAGGCGATTTCAGCAAGTTGAAGATTCTGATCGCCGGCGACATCAGTCACTCGCGCGTCGCGCGCTCCGCATGGCGTGCGTTCACGACGCTCGGTGTGGAAGAGCTGCGCATCGCCGCGCCGGAAGAGTTGATGCCGCCCGCTCATGAGTTCGAAGGCGCACAACGATTCACCGACATCGATCGCGCGGTCACGGGCGTCGACGTCGTGATGGCGCTGCGCATTCAGCGCGAACGCATCAGCGGCGCGCAGATTCCCGACGAAAGCACGTATCACCGCACGTTCGGCATCACCGCCGAGCGCATGGCCAAAGCACGCGCCGGCGCAATCGTCATGCATCCGGGCCCGATGAATCGCGATGTCGAAATCGCCAGTGCCGTTGCCGACGGTCCGCAGTCGGTGATTCAACGCCAGGTCACGAATGGCGTCGCCGTGCGCATGGCCGTGCTCGCAACCATCGCTCGCAACGTGCAGGCGCGGCGGCACTTCCAGTAACGGATGTCCTCAGCACGCATCGATCTGCTGATTGCAACCAGCGCCGGCTACGATGAGATCGTCCGCGCTGCCATGAACCTCAGCACCGCAAAAGTGCTGGTGTTGTTTGGCGCCGAAACATTTGCTTTCCGGCCACGGCCTTCGACGATCCTGGTGCCGCACATGCCCGACGGCGTGATCGCATGTGTGCCCGCGCTGGAGGAATTCGGCATCGCGAGCCGCCTTGCCAGCCCGGCTGGATTGCCCGGATGTTTCGATGGCACGGTGACCGAGCTGGCTGAGCAATGGCTGAGCGCGCTCGAACCCGAGACGTTAGAAGAAGTTCACATCACCGCGCGCGGCGATGCCGAGCTGTTGAGCACAGTGGAACAGCTCAGCCGCCGCTTGAACCTGAGCGCAATCAACCGAAGTTGATCTTCGCTTCCAGGTTGGTGCGCGAATCGGCGTAGGTGAGCGCGTCTTCGAGCGTGATGCGGCCTTGTTTGTACAGATCGTACAACGCCGTATCGAAGTGCTGCATGCCCTTCTCGGAGCTGGTGCGCAGCGCTTCTTTGGCACCGAGCACGTCGCCCTTCTTGATCAGCTCCTGCACGTGCGGTGTATTGATCAGCAGCTCGACCGCAGCGACGCGGCGCTTGTTCTTACCTGGCACCAGGCGCTGCGCGATGATGGCCCGCAGGTACTGCGACAGGTCGAGGAAGATCTGCGTGTGCTGATCGAGCGGGAACATATTGATGATGCGATCGAGCGTTTCCGCCGAGTTGTTCGCATGCAGGGTCGCCAGCACCAGGTGGCCGGTGCCCGCCAGCATGATCGCCGACTCCATGGTCTCGCGATCGCGAATTTCGCCGATCAGCAGCACGTCCGGCGCGGCGCGCATGGCGCTGCGAAGCGCACGAGCATATGACTTGGTGTCCAAGCCGACTTCGCGCTGATTGATGATGGACTTCTTGTTCGAATGCAGGAACTCGATCGGATCTTCGATGGTGATAATGTGGTCCGAGGAGTTCTCGTTGCGATAGTTGATCATCGCCGCGAGCGTGGTCGACTTGCCCGAACCGGTCGCGCCCACCATCAGCAGCAGGCCGCGCTTCATCATCATCAGGTCTTTCAGGATCTCCGGCAGGCCGAGATCGTCGATGCGCGGCATATCGGCGGTGATATATCGAAGCACCATCGCGGGATTGCCGCGCTGGTGAAACACGTTGACGCGGAAGCGCCCGAGGCCCGGCTCGGAAATCGCGAAGTCGATCTCCAGCTCGTCGTTGAAGGCGTCGATCTGTTCCTGGGTCATGAGGCCGTAGGCCGCCTGGCGCACCACTTCCGGCGTCAACATTTGTTTGTTGACCGGAAAGATCTGGCCTTCGATCTTGATCTTGATCGGCGCGTACGAAGTAAAGAACAAATCGGAGGCGCGCTTGTCCACCATCAGCTTGAACAGCGGCTTGGTGTTGAGGACGACCTGGCGCTCCTCACCCGTTGTGGACGCAGTGTCAGCGGAGCTGACCTCGTTATCGACCGTCTCGCCGTCGGCAGCCATGATGATCTCCGGGAGAATTGCAATTAACTGGTGAGATTGCCTCAGGCTCCCGCCGCGGGCATATCCGTAACCGCCAATTCCTTACCGGCCAATAACTCCTTCGGTTTCTTCTTCCATGATCCGCAAGCCATCGCCGCCGTCGTCCGGCGCCTTCATCTCGCGCTTGCTCTCGAGCTTGATGCGCAGGCGCACCTCGTTCTTCGAGTCGGCATTACGCAGCGCGTCCTCGTAGGAAATTATCCCGCTTTCGTACAGCTCGAACAGCGATTGGTCAAATGTCTTCATACCCAGACGGTTTGACTTGGCCATGATCTCTTTGATTGCTGCGACTTCGCCCTTGAAGATCAGGTCCGCGATCAGCGGCGAGTTCAACATGATTTCCATGGCGGCGATTCGGCCGCTGCCGGACTCGCGTGGAATCAGTCGCTGCGAAATCAGCGCGCGGATGTTCAGAGACAAATCCATCAGCAGTTGTTCGCGGCGCTCTTCGGGGAAGAAGTTGATGATGCGGTCGAGCGCCTGGTTGGCGCTGTTCGCGTGCAGGGTCGCGAGCACCAGGTGGCCGGTTTCGGCGAACTGGATACCATATTCCATCGTGTCGCGATCGCGGATTTCGCCGATCAGAATCACGTCCGGCGCCTGGCGCAGCGTGTTCTTGAGTGCGACGTGCCAGCTTTCGCAATCCACGCCGACTTCGCGGTGCGTGACCACGCAGCCCTTGTGGTTGTGCACGTACTCGACTGGATCTTCGATGGTGATGATGTGACCGCGCGTCTTCTCGTTGCGATAGTTCAACATCGCGGCGAGCGAGGTCGACTTACCCGATCCGGTGCCGCCGACCAGAATCACCAGGCCGCGCTTGCTCATCACCACATCGCGCAGGATGGGCGGCAGCTGCATTTCTTCCAGGGTCGGGATCTTGGCGTTGATGGTTCGCACCACGCAGCCGATCTGCCCCTGCTGCACGAACGCGCTGACACGGAAGCGGCCGATGCCGGCCGGCGCGATCGCGAAGTTACATTCCTTGCTGGCGTCGAAATCGCGCGTCTGCTTGTCGTTCATGATGGAACGAACCAGCACCGCGGCCTGCTCCGGCGTCAGCACGCGCTCGGACTGCGGGCGAATTTCGCCGTCGACTTTGATGGCAGGCGGAAAGCCCGCGGTGATGAACAGGTCCGAGCCCTTGCGGTCGACGACGCGCTTGAGCAGGTCCTGCATCAGTTTAATAGCTTGTTCGCGTTCCATTGTCGCAACCTCGAGTTCGGCCTGGTGTCGCGTCAAAACGCGTCTTTGTTTTGAGCGCGGAAGCGCGCTTCTTCCTTGGTGACGACGCCCTTCTGCAGCAGTTCGGTCAGACATTGATCGAGCGTCTGCATGCCGTCTTTCTGGCCGGTTTGAATCGACGAATACATCTGCGCGATCTTGCCTTCGCGGATCAGGTTTCGGATCGCCGGCGTGCCGATCATGATTTCGTGGGCCGCGACGCGGCCGCCGCCGATGCGCTTGAGCAGCGTCTGTGAAATCGCCGCGCGCAGCGATTCGGACAGCATCGTCCGCACCATCTCCTTTTCCGCCGACGGAAACACGTCGACGATGCGGTCGATGGTCTTGGCCGCCGAGCTCGTGTGCAGAGTGCCGAACACCAGGTGGCCGGTTTCCGCCGCGGTCAGCGCCAGGCGAATCGTTTCCAGGTCGCGCATTTCGCCGACCAGCACCACGTCCGGATCTTCGCGCAGCGCCGAGCGCAGCGCTTCGGAGAAGCCGAGCGTGTCACGATGCACTTCGCGCTGATTGACCAGCGAGCGCTTGCTCTCGTGCACGAACTCGATCGGATCTTCGATGGTGATGATGTGATCGGGCTTGTTGTCGTTCACGTAATTGACCATCGCGGCCAGGGTCGTGGACTTGCCCGAGCCGGTCGGGCCGGTGACCAGCACCAGGCCGCGCGGCTGCATCGCCAGGTCTTTAAAAATCTTCGGCGCGTTCAAATCGTCGAGCGACATGATCAGCGACGGAATGGTTCGAAACACCGCCGCCGCGCCCCGGCTCTGGTTGAACGCGTTGACGCGGAAGCGCGCCAGCTTGGGAATCTCGAAGGAAAAGTCGGTCTCGTAGAACTCTTCGTAAGCCTTGCGCTGCTTGTCATTCATAATGTCGTACACCATGCTGTGTACTTCTTTATGAGTCAGCGCCGGCATGTTCACGCGCTTCATGTCGCCGTCGACCCGAATCATCGGCGGCACCCCGGCCGACAGATGCAAGTCGGAGGCGTTGTTCTTGACGGCGAAGGCCAACAGCTGCGCGATATCAACGGCCATGAATCTTTCCTTCAGCTCGAAATGCTTAGCCCGCGTGGCAGGCGCGGCTCGGGCGGGCGCAAAAAGGTGAGCGTGCGGCAGTATAAAACAGCGATATCGGGCTCAATATGTTAACCGGTCCGCAGATTTCGGCTGACACCGTGGCACTCACGATGATTACTGGGGCATCGCAAAATTTACGGCAGAACTGGGAAGAGACCCGGAAACGCATCGCAACCGCGGCGACGAAATCGGGCCGACTGTGCGATTCCGTCGGTTTGGTCGCAATCAGTAAGGGCCACCCGGCAACTGCCCTACGCACGGTCGCGGGCTTTGGCCAGCGCGACTTTGGTGAGAATTACCTGCAAGAGGCGCTGCCCAAGATCCAGGCGCTCGCCGACCTGTCGCTGACGTGGCATTTCACCGGTCAGCTTCAGGCCAACAAGACACGCACCATCGCGGAACACTTTCACTGGGTCCACACACTGGACCGCGAACGGATCGCCGTCCGCCTGAACGATCAGCGTCCGCATTACGCGCCGCCATTGAATATATGTCTGCAGGTGAGCCTGGCGGACGAACCCGGCAAAGGCGGCGTGCCGCCGGAGCAGCTGCTGGACCTCGCGCAAAGCGTGGCGAAGCTGCCAAAACTGAAACTGCGTGGCTTGATGTGCATTCCGCCGCCGCGGGATACGTTCGAAGAACAGCGTGCGCTGTTCGAACAGCTGGCAGCGTGTCAGCGTCGCCTGGTGGAGAGCGGATTCGCGCTCGACACATTATCAATGGGCATGTCGGCAGATCTCGAAGCCGCAGTCGCCGCGGGCGCGACCTGGGTGAGAATCGGGACTGCGATTTTTGGAGAGAGAGTCAAACAGACCTCATGAAACAACGCATCGCATTCATCGGCGGCGGCAACATGGGCCGCAGCCTGATCGGGGGATTGATCGCCAAGGGCGTGAGCGCGTCGCAGCTCATCGTGTCGGATCCTTATGCGCCGACGCTGCAAGCGTTGAAGGCCGATTACAACGTGACGGCGGTCAGCGACAACACTGCAGCGGTGCGCGATGCGGATGTGGTGTTGCTTGCAGTCAAGCCGCAAGAGATGCGCAACGTCGTCGATGGCATACAGTCACAACTGTTACAGCGTCGTCCATTGTTGATTTCGATTGCCGCCGGCATTCTCGCCTCGGATATTCAACGCTGGGCGGGCGGCATCGATGTCGTGCGCTGCATGCCCAATCGTCCAGCGCTGCAAGGCTGCGGCGTGACTGCTTTATATGCCAGCGAGTCCGTGCCGGCGGCGAGCCGCACGCTCGCGGAAGAAATCCTTGCCGCGGTTGGCGCTACGTTGTGGGTGGATCGCGAAACCGACATGGATACGGTGACGGCGATTTCCGGCAGCGGCCCGGCGTATTTCTTCCTCTTGATCGAAATGCTCGAAGCCGCCGGCCAGGAGCTCGGACTTTCGCCTCAGGTCGCGCGCAAGCTTGCGGTAGAGACCGCGTACGGTTCAGGCTTGATGGCGCATGCAGCCAGCGACTCACCCGCCACGCTGCGTCAACAAGTGACATCCAAGGGCGGCACCACTGAAGCTGCGCTCAAGCATCTCGATGCCAACAACGTCCGTGCTATCTTTTCGCAAGCCGTAGCCGCCGCCGCACAACGCTCGGCGCAACTGGCAAAAGACTTGGGCAGCAACTAACTCGATCATGGAATCCATACGATTCATCGTCGGCACGCTCCTGCAGGTGCTGCTGGTCATGGTGTTCTTATTGCGCGTTCTGCTGCCGCTGGCGCGGGCGGACTCGCGCAATCAGCTGTCGCAGGCGGTGATCCGACTCACCAATCCATTGGTGTTGCCGCTGCGGCGAGTGTTGCCGCCGATCGGCAAAGTGGATACGGCGTCGATCGTCGCATTGATCATCGTGCAGGCGGCGGCGATCGCCACCATGTGGCTGCTCGGCGGCTATTACATCGCGACCCCGGGCGCATTCGTTTACGTGGTGTTCCTGACGCTGCTGATCACGGTGATCCGCTTCTACACCTTCGCCTTGATTCTCTATGCCATCCTGAGCTGGATCGCACCGGGCGCCTCCAGCCCGGCGGCGGCGCTGCTCGACAGCCTGTGCGAGCCGCTGCTGCGACCCGTTCGTCGCATCATTCCCCCGTTGGGCGGCATCGATTTCTCGGCGCTGTTCGTCATCATCGGTCTGCAGGCGCTACAGATCGCGATCACCTGACGCTTTCGATCGGTGCTATAAATCTCTCTCCACGTCGCTCGTTGGGGAGAACGCCGGTGCTCAGAAAAACACGCCTCCAAGCCGCCGCCCGGATCACGCTCGCGCTGACGGTACTAGCGGGGCTGACGCTGTTGAACGGCTGCACGGAGAAGCCGGAACAGCGCGCCATGCCCGCCCAGGCGCTGGATGAAACCTTCAAGGACTTCGGAAATTACGAAGTTCACTTCAATGCCCTGCGCACCGACGAGCTCGGCGCCGACATCGCCCGCATCTACGGCATTCAGCGCAGTCGCAATCGGGTCATGCTCAATGTCACTGTCCTGCGCAAGGAAGCCGAGCACGCGCCGCGCAAGCCGGTGGAAGCGACGGTCACCGCCGACGCCTACAACTTGAACGGTCAGCTGAAGGACCTGCAGCTGCGCCGGGTGTCCGAAGGCGAAGCGATCTATTACATCGGCGACGTGTCGATTGCCGGCTCGGAAATCCTGGTGTTCGACATCTCCGTGACTCCCCAGGGCGAAGCGCAGCCCTTCAACGTCAAGCTCAAACGTGAATTCGTCAGCGATTGACCCGAGCTTGACGAAGCATGACGCGCGCGAGCCTGAAAAAATAGGCAAAAAAGTCGCTTCGCTGCTTAATTCGCGGCAAATCTTGTGCTATTTTCCCGCGCGTCTTGCAATTGCCCGCGGCCGCTCCCCTTTCAGACGGCGCGATTTGTCACTTACTTGAGGAGAGACTACAAATGGCAAAAAAGAATGCTGCGCCGACCAAGTCGGAGATCCTTGCTCAGATTTCCAAAGACACTGGCCTCGCCAAGAAGCAGGTGTCGGATGTGTTTGAAGCGCTCGGCGGCGTAGTGAAGAAGAGCCTGAAGGGTTCGGGACTGTTCACCCTTCCGGGCCTGCTGAAGATGAAGGTTGTGAAGAAGCCGGCCACCAAGGCCCGCGAAGGCATCAACCCCTTCACCGGCGAAAAGATGACGTTCAAGGCCAAGCCCGCCAGCAAGAAAGTGCGTATCGCGGCGCTGAAGAGCCTCAAGGAAATGGTGAACTAATATTCACCGCCCTCCGCAGCGCCGCCCTCGGCGGCGCTGTTGGAGTTTCACTGATCGACGACCACCTTCAGCTTCAAGCGCACCCGGTCGCGATCCGAAATGTGCAGCAGCCCCGCAATCCGCTGCACCAGTTGCTCCTCGTGTTTATCGATTCGACCGTCGGCGTGGCTGACACGCCAGAGCATTTCCACGATCGCAAGCTTGTCCGCCTCCGGCAGCTCGCGATTCAAGCGATGCGTGAATTCGTGCAGCGACGTCGCCTTGTCGGCGCGCTTCGCGGCGTTCACCATCAGCTCGTCCAGCGCCTGATCGGTCAGTTGAAACCGCTTCTGTAACACCTGGCGAATTGCCGCCACCTCGGCTTCCGACTCGGAAAAATCCGCGCGCGCCAGCTCGAGCAGCAGCGCCGCTGTCGCCAGCTCGAACGGCTCGCGATCCTCCAGTACGCCGCGCGTCGCCGCCTGTTCGCCAAATATCTTTTTCAACTGCCCGAGCAACATTGCTTACTCCGAGAGCCAGCTCACCACCGCGGTCCGCAGATCGTTCAAGCGGCCGTGAAAGAAGTGTTCCACGCCGCTCAGCATCGCCAGGCGCGGCTGCACCGAGAGCGCTTGCACCCAACTCTTGATATCCGCCGGGTCCACCAGCTCATCGCGATCCCCTTGCACGATCAGCCACGGACACCGCGGCAGCATGTTCGTGTCGACGCTCACCTTGCGAATGGCCGGCGCCACTGTCACCAATCGTGAAACGCGAGATGAAGCAGCCGCTGCGCGAACAGCCACCGCGCCACCGAAGGAAAAACCGCCCAACCAGAGTTGCGCGCCGGGAAAACGCTCCGCGGCCCAATCGAGCACAGCCAGCGCATCGTGCGTTTCACCATTGCCGTCGTCATACGTACCAGCGCTCGCGCCCACACCGCGATAGTTGAATCTCACCGCGGGTGCGCCCACGTCGTTGAACGCCTTGGCGAGTGTGTGCACGACTTTGTTCGTCATCGTCCCACCATGCAGCGGATGCGGATGACAGATCACCGCCACAGCGTTCGCTGTCGCGGTGGCCGGTATATCCAGCAATGCTTCCAGGTCCCCGGCCGGACCCCGGACAGTTACGGATTGAGCAGGTGTGGGCGCTGAAACCATTGTCGCTACAGATATGTGAAGCTGCGGCCGCCAGGGTAGCATTTTGGGAACATCGAGCGCCCTGACGGGATTCTTTCGTATCTGGCTTTTACCGACTCGCGAGACGCCCATGAAGCTCACGTCGACCAGCTTTCAGCCCAACCAGGCCATCCCGGAGCAATTTGCCTTCGGCGCGCCGGATCCGGTATTGCACATCCGGCTGACTGACAATCACAACCCGCAGCTGCAATGGAGCGACGCTCCGGCGCAGACGCGCAGCTTTGCGCTGATCTGCGTCGATCCCGATGTGCCGAGCAAGCCGGACGACGTGAACCAGGAAGGCAGGACAGTCAAAGCCGACCTGCCGCGAGTGGATTTCTATCACTGGGTGATGGTCGATATTCCGGCCCAGGTGACGCAGATCAAAGCCGGCGAATGCTCCAAGGGCATCGTCGCCGGCGGCAAGAAACAACTCGGCGGCCCGGCCGGCGCGCGCCAGGGTGTGAACGATTACACCGGCTGGTTTGCCAGCGACGCCGACATGAAAGGCACGTATCTCGGTTACGACGGCCCGTGCCCGCCGTGGAACGACGAGCGCGTGCATCACTATAACTTCACGGTGTATGCGCTGAGCTGCGCACGCGCGCCGATCGAAGGCGAATTCACCGGTCAGCAGGCGCTGCAAGCCATCAAGCCGCACATCCTGGCGCAGGCCACGCTGACCGGTACTTACTCGCTCAATCCCAAATTGCAGAAGTAACTTACGGCGCCGGCTCGATCGCCAGCAGCTCGATATCGAACAACAGCGTCGCGTTCGGCGGAATCACGCCGCCGCCGGCGCCAGTCGCGCCGTAGCCCAGGTCCGGCGGAATCACCAGCTGACGCTGGCCGCCGGCCTGCATTCCCTGCACGCCCTCTTCCCAACCTTTGATCACCCCGCCGGCGCCGATCGTGAAACGAAACGGCTGGCCGCGCTCGCGCGAGCTGTCGAACTGCTTGCCTTTGTGATCCTGCGTCGACGGGTCGTACAACCAGCCGGTGTAGTGCACGACGGCCTGCTGCCCGGCCGAAATGCCCTCGCCCGTTCCTTTGACGACATCTATTTTCTGAAGCTGCGTGATCGGCGCAGTGACGGTCGCGGTGGTCGGCGGCGGTGTTTGTTTGCCGCAGCCAGCGATGAGCAGGGCGGCGGCAATCGCCGCCGCCGCCCGATGTTTGTTATTCATGTGCATCTCACGTATCAGGAGGCGCTCTTCATCAACAAACGATTCAGGCGCTGCACGAACGCCGCCGGCTCGGGCAATTGGCCGCCGTCGGCCAGGGTCGCCTGCTCGAACAGCAGCATCGACAGGTCGTTGAACTCCGCATCCTCGGAGGTATTCTCGATCCGCTGCAGCAACGGATGCGTCGGGTTCAATTCCAGGATGGGCTTGGTCGCGGGCGTCTTTTGTCCCGCCGCTTCCAGGATGCGCCGCATCTGCGCGCCCATGTCGTGCTCGCCGAGCACGAGACACGCCGGAGAATCGGCAAGGCGCGCAGTGACACGCACGTCGCTGACGCGATCTTCCAGCGACTTTTTCACGCGCTCGATCAACGCCGCGTGCTCCTTCGACAAATCTTCCTGGGCCTTCTTTTCCTCGTCCGACTGAATCGCCGAAAAATCCAGCTGTCCGCGCGCAACGTTCTTCAGCTGCTTGCCATCGAACTCGCGCAGATGATCGACCAGCCACTCATCAACGCGATCGGACAGCAGCAGCACCTCGATGCCCTTCTTTCGCAGCACTTCCAGGTGCGGGCTCGACTTCGCCGCGGTGAACGAGTCGGCGATCACGTAGTAGATTTCTTTCTGACCTTCCTTCATGCGCCCGACGTAGTCCTCGAGCGACACGTCCGCTTCGGGCTTGTCGGCCAGCGTGCTGGAGAAACGCAGCAGCTTGGCGATGCGCTCGCGATTGGCGTGATCTTCGGCCGGACCTTCCTTCAGCACCGTGCCGAATTCCTTCCAGAAGGTCGCGTATTTCTCCGGCTCATCCTTCGCGAGCTTGCCCAGCATGTCGAGCACGCGACGGGTCAGGCCGGTGCGAATGGTGTCGATGGACGGATCCTGCTGCAGCATCTCGCGCGAGATGTTGAGCGGCAGATCGGCGGAATCGACCACGCCCTTGATGAAGCGCAAATACAGCGGCAGGAACTGTTCGGCGTCGTCCATGATGAACACGCGACGCACATATAACTTCAGGCCGCGGGCGCCTTCGCGATGCCACAGGTCATACGGCGCACGCGACGGCACATACAACAGGCTGGTGTATTCCTTCTTGCCCTCGACCTTGCCGTGCGACCACGCGAGCGGATCGGTGAAATCGTGGGTGACGTGACGATAGAACTCTTTGTATTCCTCGTCCTTCAGCTCGGTGCGCGGGCGCGCCCACAAGGCCTGGGCGTGATTGACGGTCTCATACTCGGGGGCGCTGACTTCAGCGACGACGGACTCGTCTTTCTTCTCTTCGTCCTGATCGTCGTCTTGGCCCTTGTACGGCGCCGGCTTCGGCATGCGCACCGGGAACGCGATGTGGTCGGAATACTTGCGGACCAGCGAACGAATTCGATACTCGTCGGCGAAGTCGTGATCGCCTTCTTTCAAATGCAGCACGATGCGAGTGCCGCGCTCCGGCATCTCGATGTCTGACACGGTGAATTCGCCTTCGCCCTGCGATTCCCAGCGGACGCCCGCGCCCGCATCGAGGCCGGCGCGGCGCGAGAACACTTCAACGCGCTCGGCAACGATGAACGAGGAATAGAAACCGACGCCGAACTGGCCGATGAGCTGCGCGTCTTTTTTCTGGTCGCCGGTGAGGCGCGACAGGAACTCTGCGGTGCCCGACTTGGCGATGGTGCCGAGGTGCTCGATGGCTTCCTGGCGGCTCATGCCGATGCCGTTGTCGACGATGGTGATCGTGTGCGCCTTGGGATCGGCGGCGATGGTAATTGCAAGCTCGCCGCCGCCTTCGAGCAGCTCGGGCTTGGACAGCGCTTCGAAGCGCAGCTTGTCGAGTGCGTCCGAGGCGTTGGAGATCAGCTCCCGCAAAAAGATTTCTTTGTGGCTGTACAGCGAATGGATCATCAGCTTCAGCAGCTGCTTCACCTCCGCCTGAAAGCCCAGTGTTTGCCCCGCAGATTGTTTCGGTTCGTTCAAGCCCGTGTCGTTCATTCTGTGCTCTCCATAGAGGCCGGCCGATCATCATATTTGACGTCGGCGCTTATGGGGACCCGCGCGCCGGTTTCAAGGCGCGGGGTGGGAGCAAGAACGGGCGGAGAGGAGGTTTTTAGCCGTCCGAATCGTCAGACGAACTGACCGCCGTACGGCGGCGGCGGACGGCCTCGATGAGCGAGGCCGACATGATCAGGCCAATGACGCCCAGCGCCGCTTCGGGCGCGAGCACCAGGGCGAATCCAGTGGCGGCGAATAAGGCGAAAGCTGCAATGAATCCCAGGATTTTTGGGGCGAGATGGCGCAGAGCGCCCAGCGCATCGTCGAGGTTGTCGGCCCACAGCAGCAGGAATTCCATGAAGGGTCCTCTTGTTTCGCGGGACGACTCTAGCGAGCGCCAGTTCGGGTCGATGTGAGGCGACTCACAGCACGGGCACCCCCGGCCGGTGATGATCGTCACAGTCCTGAGCTTGCGCCAGATTGTGGCGCTGCGTAGGCTGAATCACGACACCGCCTCGTTGGTCTGTCATGCAGAAGATCCTCATATTAAATCCCAAGGGCGGGTCCGGTAAGACCACGATAGCGACCAACCTGGCCAGCTACTTCGCGGTCGAGGGCCTGCGCCCCACGCTCATGGACATGGACGCTCAGGGCTCGAGCACCCATTGGTTGTCCAAGCGGGTGAAAGATCAACCGTTGATCCGGGGCATCGCCAGCTTCGAGCGCAACACCGGCGTAACTCGCAGCTTCGCCACTCGGTTGCCTCTGGACACACAACGATTGGTCGTCGACACGCCGGCCGCGGTCGAGCCGCAAAAATTGCCCGATCTCACACGCAACGCAACGGCGATCCTGGTGCCGGTGCTGCCCTCGGATATCGACATTCACGCCGCCGCAAAGTGCATTTCCAATCTGCTGCTGATTGCGAAGGTCGGCCGCGAGGAACAGCGCATCGCGGTGATCGCCAATCGCGTCAAGAAACAGACGCTGGTCTACAAGTCGCTGATGAAATTCCTGGACAACCTGCAGATCCCGGTGATCGCGACCCTGCGCGATTCGCAGGCTTATATCCGCTCGGCGGAGATCGGCCAGGGCATTTTCGAGATGAAGCCGAACTTGGTGCGGGAAGATCTGGAGCAATGGCTGCCGCTGGTGGGCTGGCTGGCGCAGCGAAAGGCGCTGCCGATTGCGCCGGGCACGCCGGCGATCACGTCGGCGCTGACCAGTGCGCCCAAGACGGCGACGAGTTCGCTGGAAGATCTCGTGCCGCCTGCTCCGCCGACGACGCCGGCACTCGCGCCGGTGGCGGCAAGTAACTACGAACTCAATCCGGCCGCGATTCGCGCCAGCCTGGTCAAAGTCGAACCGGACGAGGACAGCGGCGGCCTGACGTCGTTTCTGCCCTCGCTACTCAAGCGAGTCTTCGGCTAGCGCCAGCAACGGCTACTTCTTGTCCTTTTCCTTGTCCCAGTTGCTGCGCACCTTGTCGGTCCAGCTCTTGTAGTTGGACCAGGTGTGCAACGACCGGGTAATCGCCGCGTGCCGCGAATTGCTCGGCTGCGAGCGATCCAACCAGTTCGCATGCTGCTGCGGATCGCGAGGAGCGCCGGCGCGTACCACAGCGCCTGTGCTCTCTCCCGTCCACGCGCGATGCCGGCCGGTGGCGGTCATCTCATCGATCTTGGTGGGTTCGGGGGTGGTCATGCGTATCTCCTTATGACCGCAAATTACGGAGCACGCCTGGGAGCGGTGAGGAACTACATCACAGCGGCCGATTCACGTCTCTGGAGTGCGACACCCATCGCAAGGGCGGCGACACGGATGTCACAAATGTCGACAACTGGACGCTGGATTTAACCCGCCGTTATGCATTATTGAACTGAACGCCGCGCGTCGCGCGCAAAACACACGCGAGCTGAATATTTATTTCGCGGGTTTTATTTCGCCGCAAGCAGTGCAGCAAACGCTGGTTTGATCTCGGCGAGAATGTCGTGAATCGCTGCCGGCACCAGGCTGCTGTAAACATCGAGCAGCACCACTGCGTTCACGATCGCATCCTGGCGGCTCGCCGCTCGCAATCGCTGCGCCATGCCGCGATTCACTGCATGCACGCCGCGATACACCCGCTCCAGATCGTTCAGCTCGAAATCCGCCGGCGCGCCTTCGCGCGTTGCGTAGTGCTGAGCGAGCAGATACATCGCAGCGACTCGATACGCCGTCTCCGACTCGCTCGAGAACGGCAGATGAAAACGCGCCATCGGCCTGAACACAGCGGTGCGCGGACAACCGCTGGACGCCATGATCAATCCCATCAACGAAGCGAGCGCCTGCTGCGCCGGCAAGGTCGCGACGACCTGGCGCTCTTCGGTTTCGACGGTGACGCGCACCTTGTCGTAAGAAACGAGATCGGTGAAGCCGTCGATCACGCCGGACAAATGCAATGCCGCCGGACAATGCGGTGTCTCGACGCTGTTGAGCGGACAGCCGGTGCATTGATGGAACGTCAGCGCGGTCCAGGCTGGCGGCTCAGCCACGGGCGGCGGCGACAGCTCGGCGCTGTCGCGATCCATCTCCAGGTGGAAAACTCGTTCCTGTGAGTCGGGGAAGGTGAACCGATACGTGAGAACGACTTTGCTCATGCGACCAGCCGGTAACAGGGCCGGTACTCGCCGGCCAGCTTCATGCGTTTTTGCCGCACGAAAGCCGACAGCAGCTCATCGAGCAGCGTCATCACTTCCTTGTCACCGTGCAGTTCGAAAGGCCCACGCGCCTCGATCGCCTGGATGCCATGCTCCTTCACGTTGCCGGCGACGATGCCGGAGAACGCGCGGCGCAGATTGGCCGCCATCAAATGCGGCGGCAGATCCCGACGCAGCTCCAGACTCGCCATGGCTTCATGCGTGGGATTGAACGGCCGCTGGAAGCCCTCGGGGATCTTCAGCAGCCAGTTGTAGTTGTAAGCGTCGCTCTTGGCGCGGCGATACTCGCGCACCGCCTCGATGCCCTTGAACACTTCACGCGCGGCCTGCGGTGGATCGCCGATCACGATCTTGTAACGCGAGCGAGCGGCATCACCCAAGGTCGCGCCGATGAACTGATCGATCTGGCCGAAATATTCGGCGGCCGACGGCGGACCGGTGAAGATCACCGGCAGCGGCTGCTCGGCATTCTCCGGGTCGAGCAGGATGCCGAGCAGATACAAAATCTCCTCGGCGGTGCCGGCGCCGCCCGGGAACACCACGATGGCATGCGCACAGCGCACGAACGCTTCGAGGCGCTTTTCGATGTCCGGCATGATCACCAGCTGATTCACGATCGGATTCGGCGGCTCGGCGGCGATGATGCCGGGCTCGGTCATGCCGATATAACGACCGTCGCGAATGCGTTGCTTGGAATGGCCGATGGTTGCGCCCTTCATCGGGCCCTTCATCGCGCCCGGGCCGCAGCCCGTGCACACGCTCAGCGCACGCAGGCCGAGCTCGTAACCCACACGCTTGGTGTAGTCGTACTCGGCGGTGCCGATGGAATGTCCGCCCCAGCACACCACCAGGTCAGGACGGCCCTTGTAATCCAGGATCCGCGCGTTGCGCAGGATGTGATAAACGGCGTTGGTGATGCTGGCCGGATCGTTCAGATCGAAGCGCTGGCTGCCGAGAATCGCGTCGTGGATGTAGACGATGTCGCGCAGGACGGCGAACAAATGTTCCTTGATGCCGCGGATCATCGAGCCATCGACAAACGCGCTCGCCGGCGCGTGCTTCACTTCGAGCTTGATGCCCCACGCCTGGCGGCCGAGCTTGATCTCGAAATCCTTGTAGCGGTCGAAGATCGCACGCACGTCGTCCGATTCGAGGCCCGAGCTCAACACCGCCAGCGCGCAGCGGCGGAACAGCTCGTACACGCCGCCCTGGCCGGAGCTGAGCAGCTGCTGGACTTCGCGTTGCGAGAGATTTTCGAGGCTGCCGAGCGGTGAAACGCGGGCGTCGACGACGCCATCATCGGCCTGGGTGATCGAGGCTGAGGCCCGACCGTCGCTGGACGGCGGCTTCACGACCGCGTCCCTGAAGTGTTGGAGTGAAAAGTCAGGATCGTAACGTTATGGGGCTCATTCACGGCAGGATCTCTATCGGCGTATCGGGCGGCGTCATCAGCCAGATCTCGACCATGTCCGAGTTCGAGACGGCGATGCAGCCCTCGGTCCAGTCGACGTTGGAATAATAATCGCGGGATTTCTTCGGCACGTTCGGTTGACCGTGGATCATGATGGAGCCGCCCGGCCGCAAGCCTTGTTTGCGCGCCCGTGCAATGTCCCGCTCGTTCGGATAGTCGACCTGGATCGACAGGAAATACTCGCTGTTGGGATTGCGGCGAGTCAGCCGATACACGCCTTCCGGCGTACGGTAGTCGCCCTCGAACTGCTTGTGACCTTCCGGCCGCAGTCCGAGCGCGACCTTGAACGTGCGCAGCGCCACGCCATTACGCAGCAGCTGCAGCTTGCGTTCCCCTTTGTGGACGACGACGCGATCGGCCAGCGGCAGCGCCGCTTCGATGCTCGATGCGGCAATCGCCGCCGACTGCAACGGAGCAGCCGATGCCGGCAACTGCGCCGACGCTTGTAGCGGCCCCGCTGCGGACTCGGGCGCCGCGTCGGCGGATGCCCGAGGGCTGGTCATGGACCAGGAGATCAGCGCCGCCAGACCCAAAGCAAATATGTTTCGCGACATAGAGATTAAGAGGTCAACGCCGCCCGATTATAGCCTGCTCGCGGCAAGCGACTTGCCGCCCCGACGTGTAGTCGTTCATCGGTGTGCACATTGGGCGACATGGCCCGGAAAAACCGTGATTTAGCTCACCGTGCGGCCGCTTTAGTCGACCGCCTCAAGCGACACATCGCTGCAGCCGCGCAGCCCCGGCCCGGCTTGCGGGCGGAGTCGGTAGTTTCGGCCGCCGTAGACAGTCACCTTGAGCGCGTGACGGGACACGCTCTTGTTTTCGGCCAGCCGGCAGTCCACCAGCAGGTCGTGCTCGCCTTCCAGCACTTCGACGGTGGTCTGAGTGAGGCCGATATCGTGTTCATCCACTTGCCTCAGGACCACCGTGATCGGTGAGCCCGCGGTAAAGATCGGATCGCCGGTGATCCGCGCCACTTCGTTGCGATCGCGCTTCTCGCCTTCATACAAGCGCGTGCTCAGGCAGCCGCCGCACAACGGCGCCAACATCAGCAAACTGAACGCAAGCTTCACATTCACGCCGCCGGCTCCACGACCGTTCCTGTGGCTTCGACCACCGGAATGACCAAACGTGCGCCCGGCTGCAACGACCCGAGGTCGACATCCGGGTTGTATTGACGCAGCAGCCAGATCGGAATGTTGTAGCGCTGCTGGGCCAGCACCCACACCGACTCGCCGCGCTTGATGACGTGATCGGTCGTGCCCTTGATGCGGAACTGCGTGAAAAACGCTTCCTGCAAGGCGCGATGATATTCCTGGCGGCGCGCTTCGAACTGATCCGGCGACACCTTGGAGAAGTCGAGCTTCACCTTGCGGCCGATGACCACCGGCGTCGCGTACGTAATGTGATTCAGCTGGCGCAGCTGCGCGGCGCGTACGTCGAGCCATTCAGCATAGTGGCCGAGCGTCTCCGCGGCCTGAACGATGATGACGTTGTTGTCCTTGACCGTGTAGTCGCTCGGATCGGCGTCGTTGGCGGCCTGCGTGCCGGGCACCAGCGCCGGGCCGATTTCTTCAGCCTCGCGCTCGGATTCCGGCTCGACCGCTTCAGCTTCCGACTGCGGCTCGCTGACGACCGCGACCGTTGCCACCGGCACTTCAGCTTCAACCGGCGGCTTGGCGCGCGCCGACGGCACCAACGCCAGCACTTGCCCTTCGTAAATGAACTGACGATTGCTGATGTTGTTCATGTCCATCAACGCCTGTTCGGTCAGCCCGTGTTTCTTCGCGATCTTGCCCAGCGTATCGCCACGACGCACGACATAGCGCTCGGTACCAACGACACCGGTCGGTGGCGTCGGCGGTGTCGGCGGCTTCGCAACCGGCGCCGGCGGTGTTTCTTTCGGAACCTGAGCGACGACCGGACCGGACGGCGCACGACCGGCGCGCTCCGGCAGCGCCAGCACCTGGCCGACGCGCAATCGATAGGGACGGCGCAGATCGTTCGCTTCGGCCAGCACGGTCGGGCTCACACCGTACTGGCTCGCAATCGTCGACAACGTCTCGCCGCGTTCGACGCGATGCTGAGATTCGGCCACCACCACCTCTCCGCCTTCGCCACTCGCAACGGCGGTGCCGATCTTGGCCAGCGCGGCGGTGAGATCGATATGCGCCGGCACGCGGAACTCATATCCCCGCGGAATGTGACGAGCGCCTTTCCATACTGAGTTCAACAGCGAGGGATTCAAACGACGCAGCTCTTCGCGATCGATATCGAGCGCGGTCGCGATCCGGCTCGCGGGGATCGGCTGCGGCATCACCAGCACGCGACTGGTGTCGACGGCGTTGAGCCGGATGCCAGGAAAGAACTTTTCGGGATTGGTATCGATTTCCAGCGCGGCCAGAAACGCGACATAGAAGTTGCGGGACGCAAAGCCAAACGAGCGGCTCTGATACTTGCGCAGGATGGTGACGATGTCGCTGGTGCCGAGCTGCTCCTGCGCTCGTTTCATACCGCCCGGGCCATGGTTATAGGCCGTGAGCGCCAGCGGCCAGCTGCCGAGCACGATGTAGTTCTGTTCCAGGAAACGCGCCGCCGCCTCGCTGGCGCGATACGGGTCCAGACGCTCGTCGACCACTGCATCGATGCGCAGAAAGCGCCGACCGGTGCTGCGCATGAATTGCCACATGCCCGCCGCACCGACTTTGGAATAAGCGTACGTGTTGAACGACGACTCGACGTGCGGAAGCGCCGCCAGCTCGCGCGGCAGGCCCATGCGCTCGAACGTATCGGCAATGTGATTGCGCCACGCGCCGGAGCGCACCAGACCTTCACGGAAACGATCGGCCTGGCCCAATTGGAAACGAACTTCTTCCGAAGCCTGCTCGAAACGCGAACGACGCGTGCCCTTCGGCCACAGCGCCTGCACACGCAGCTCCTCTTCGCTCAAGTCCTCGGCGCCGCTCGCGAGCCGATCCAGAATGCGTGAGTATTTCTTTTTCGCCTCGTCGATGCGCTTGGCCCGCTGCTTGGGCGCGATGTCCGAGGGAAAATTCAGCACCTCGTAGACGACGCTCAGATCTTCCGGGTCGTGCAGCATGCCGCCCTCGGTCGTCACTTCCGTGTACACCCGGCGCCAGAAGGCGATGTCCTTTTCCAGCTCGGCCGGCCGCGAGAAATGCCCGGATTCGGCCGCCCGCGACGGGACGGCAAAACCGAAGGCAAAGGCGCTGACCAGCAGCAGCACGTACAAGCGATGCAGCGTTTTCATGAATGAAGCGTCAAACGGGAAGCACGGCGCGCAAGACTATGTAAAACCTTGCCGCTTGCCCAGCGGTGCAGTTCGCAGAATGCGCTTCGCAGGAGCGCAGTTGGCGGTTGCAGGCAAAAAGTGCAGGAGGCCCCCAACCATCGTTGGGGCGCCTCCTGCTAGTCAGTCGCTGGTCGGTCGCCGCCGGGGGTACGACAGTAACGACAACCAGCGTCTCTCGATCACTTCAGGCAACCTCCTATGGAATCGCCGTGCGCAAGATGCTCGGGCACGCGGCGCTTCGGGACGTAGAACGTCCGGCCGCGATGACACACGTTGATCTGATCCGGAATCTTGATCGTGACTTCGGTGTCGTGGCTCGGCAGCTTGCCGTCGCCCGACATCACGATCAGCGAGTACGAAGCCTTGGAGAAATCGATGCCCGCCGCATCGGCGATCCTGATCTCGCCCGATTCCGCGTCGATGTCGAACAGCGCCGCGCCGCTGCCGCCTTTGATTTGCCAGTCGCCGATGCTGTCGCTCGCGTCCGTATCGCTCGCGATTACTCTGCCCAGCGTGTTTGCCGGCGCCTCGCCCAGTTTGAAATGCTGATACGGAGCGATCGTCGGCCGAGCGTCGTTGAGATAACGGGCGGCGAAGGTCGCGAACGTGGGCCAGTTCGGCGTGGAAACGTGACCTTCGATCTGACGACGCCAGCCGACGGTGCCGTCGATGAATGCAACGTTGAACGGCGGCGTGCCGCCAATCGATTCGCCCGGGACCGAGGTGAACACCGTGTCGGCGGGAATGACCTGCCCGCTCCAGCCCAGCAACTCCCACACCGGCGAAGCCAGCTTTCCAGAAAGGAATGTGCCGCGAGGATCGGCCCACGCGTCGCCAAACCCAGGCGGTGTATCCGTGCCGTTAGTTACAAAGATCGCGCGCGGCGCCAGCAGTGAAGTGGTCGAATGCGCATCGACATCGAGCAGTTCGAGCTTGCGAGGAATGTGAGTTCCGGCATGCAGCGGTCCGGCGTATTTCAGGATATTGCCGTTGACCCAGTGATATTCGCCGGTCGAGCTCGCGACAAACTCCAGCGTCTCGCCCCAATGACGCCGCATCATCGCTGTGCCCATCGCACCAGCATCGCTCGGCCATGCCACGACGACTCGTTCGTCATACGCTGCGGTCACCAGCGTCGCCTTGCCGTAGCGCGAGTGACCTTCGACCGCGATCTTGTCGCCGTCGATGTCAGGGTCGGTTGCGAACTCGTCGATCAAGCGACTGACGCCCCAACCCCACGCGACCAGCGCGCCCGGGTCGTCCGGCTTGCGCCATTGCCCTTGGGTGACGAGCCCGATCAGATAACTCGACAGGTTGCCGGTGTTGCCGTTATCCGGCTGCACGCGGACGGGGTTGTAGTTGCAAACACCGATGTCGAACGGCGCGGTGTATTGGAATCGCGCGACGCCTTCGCCGTATGTCACAACCGCCGGATACTTGCGACCCGCTGCGGCTGGATATCGGCAGGTCGCCGTCACGACCGGCGTGTTGCGTAATGCCGGATAGCTGGAAATATCGACCGTGCCGGTGAATGTTTTCTCTCGATACGGGAAGCTCACGTCCCCAACCGTTTGCACCCCGGATGTTTCGGCACTCACTTCCCATTGAACGGGAATGTTTGCATCGATGGGACGGCCGTAGAACTGCTGCTGCACCAGGCTGAAAATCTCCGGCCGACGACGCAGCCACCAATTCTTGGCGCCATCCACCGCGGCACCGTCTTTCATTTTCAGCAGATCGATATCGGTATAACGCGGGCTGGAGAACGGACCGTAATCGCCGAAGCCGCTCATCGCGCCGCCGGCCGAACCCGCGTCGCTGTCATACGTGTGCCACAGACCGAAATTCGTACGTACGACGGTATGCCCGAGCGGATCGGTCCAATTGCCTTCGGGATTCGCGGCATTCACCGGCCAGGCGTTCACCGGTCGATTCGGATCTTCGAGACGCGGCGGCAGCGGAGGGAACGTCAGGCCGAGCGCGCACATCATGTGATCGCGATCTTGAGCGGCCGTGACGGTGGCGTCCGGCATCGCCGGCAGCTCACAAATTTGTGAGTGCGATGTGACGGGCAATGCGAGAGCGCTCAACAGCGCTGCGAGCCGAACCGGCTGCACCATTTCCGTTTTCCCCCTGATTTCATGATAGCGCTCACAAACATGCAAACGCAACCTTCACACGCATGTGAGCCAAGCGCGCCTGCCAAGCGGGTTTTCGAACCTGCCAAAATCGAAAGTGTGAGTATTTGACCGCGAGCCTGTGCGTGAGTTAATGATACCGGTATCAATCATTAATCTGGCGGCGTGCGCCGTTGCACGCAGCCGAAATCCAGGGGGTACGAATGAGGATCAGCAGTCGCCTGGCCGGCGTCCGCCGGCAGGCCCGTCATCTTGGCATCGCTGTGGCAGCCGTTTTGGTTGCAAGCACCAGCGTCGCGCAGTCCCGAGCGGAGCGGCCCACTTATAAAGATCCGGCGGCACCGGTCGAGCAGCGCGTGCAGGACCTGCTCTCGCGCATGACGCTGGAAGAAAAGATCGCGCAGATCACCGCCGTCTGGACGCGCAAGAACGAGGTGCTCGACGCCAAAGGCAACTTCAATCCCGAAGCCGCGAAACGTTTGTATCCGGCCGGCATCGGTCACTTTACCCGGCCCAGCGACCGGCGGCAGAACGACAACACGCCGTTCGAGATTCCGTTTCGCACCGAGCGCGAGACGGTCGAGCTCATCAACGCCATGCAGCGCTACGCAGCTCGCAATACGCGTTTAGGAATTCCGGTGCTGTTTCATGAAGAAGGCCTGCACGGTTATTCCGCGCTCGGCACCACTCATTTCCCGCAGTCGATCGCGCTCGCGAGCAGCTGGGATCCGGCGCTGCTGGAGCGTGTGTTCAACGTCGTGAGCCGGGAGATTCGCGCTCGCGGCGTGCAACTGGTGCTCGCTCCTGTCGTTGACGTAGCGCGCGACCCGCGCTGGGGTCGCATCGAAGAAACATACGGCGAGGATCCCTACCTGGTCAGCGCGATGGGTGTCGCCGCCGTGCATGGCTTCCAGGGCACATCGCTGCCGCTGGCCAAAGATCGCGTGTTCGTGACTTTGAAACACATGACCGGTCACGGCCAGCCGGAAAGCGGCACCAATGTCGGGCCTGCAAACATTTCTCAGCGCATCCTGCGCGAAGTATTCTTCCCGCCCTTCCATGCCGCAGTCGATGCCGGTGCGCAGGCGGTGATGGCCTCTTATAACGAGATCGATGGCGTGCCGTCGCACGTGAACCGCTGGCTGTTACAAGACATTCTGCGCGGCGAAATGAACTTCAAAGGCGCGGTGATCAGCGACTACTTCGCGATCAAAGAGCTGATCGACGTTCACCACACCACGACCGACCCGGTGCGTGCGGCCGCGCGCGCGTTGAAGGCGGGTGTCGATGCCGATCTGCCGGATGGCGAATCGTATGCATTGCTGCCGAAAGCGCTCGAACAAGGTTTGGTAACTCAGGCTGACATCGATCAGGCCGCCGGTCGGATGCTGCGACTGAAGTTCCTTGCCGGCTTGTTCGAGCAGCCCTATGCGGATGTGAAATACGCCGAGTCCATTACTGACAACGCCGAAGCGCGCGCGCTGGCGCTCGAAGCGGCGCGCAAGACGACGATCCTGCTGAAGAACGATGGCGTCCTGCCGCTACGTCGCGCGAACATCAAAACGCTCGCGGTGATCGGGCCGAATGCCGCCCGTATCGAAATGGGCGGCTATTCCAACGTTCCGAAGCGCGTCATCACCCTGCTCGACGGCATCAAGACCAAGCTGGGCAGCCAGGTTCGCGTCGTGTCGGCCGAAGGCGTGCGGCTCACCGAGAAAGGCGATTGGTACGAAGACGAAGTGACGCTCGCCAAGCCCGAAGAAAATCGTGAGCGCATCAAGGAAGCAGTGCGAGTCGCGCAGGACGCCGATGCCATCGTACTCGCGATCGGCAGCAGCAGCGCCATCCATCGCGAAGGCTGGGCGAAGAATCACCTCGGCGACAGCCTGACCCTGGACCTGCCGGGCGAACAGAACGAGCTCGCCGAAGCGATGTTTGCATTGGGCAAGCCGGTCGTGGTGGTGCTGATCAACGGCCAGCCTCTGGGCATTCCGCACATCGTCGAGAAAGCGAACGGCGTGCTCGAAGCGTGGTATGCCGGCCAGGAAGGCGGCACAGCGCTCGCCGATATTTTGTTTGGCGACACCAACCCCGGCGGCAAGCTGCCGGTCACCGTGGCGCGATCGGTGGGCCAGCTGCCGATGTTCTATAACCAGAAGCCCAGCGCCCACCGCGGTTATCACTTCGACTCCAAGGACCCGCTGTTCCCGTTCGGTTACGGCCTGTCGTACACGACGTTTGAAATCGGCACGCCCAAGCTGTCCAGCGGGCGCATCGGTGTCGATGGCAGCGTGAAAGTGGCGGTCGATGTGAGAAACACCGGCTCGATGCAGGGTGACGAAGTCGTGCAGCTCTATGTGCGCGATGTCGCAAGCTCGATCACGCGACCCGTGAAGGAATTGAAAGGATTCCGCCGCGTCTCGCTGCAGCCGGGTGCCACGACCACAGTGGAATTCACGCTCGGCAAGGACGCGTTCGCATTCTGGAACGAGGACATGAAGTACGTGGTCGAGCCGGGCGAATTCAACATCATGGCTGGCCCGAACTCGGCGGATCTCAAGACCGCGACGCTGACGGTCGAGTAACGATCCGGGGCGCTGCCACTATGCTGGCAGCGCCCCTGTTTCTTAGCGGTTGACTGTGAATGTCTGTCGAGCGCGAATGTCGGCGCTCGACGCACCCACCTGCACTTCGTACTTGCCGGCGTCGACGGCGTAACGTTTCGCGTCCACGTCGTAGTAATGCAGATCCTTCTCGGGCTTGATCGTGAAGCTCACGCTGCCGGATTGGCCGGGCTGCAACGCCAGCTTCTTCACGCCGCGCAACTCTTTCACCGCACGCGGCCGCTTCGGATCGAGCGGCGCCAGGTACAACTGCACGATTTCATCGCCGGCGCGTTTACCGACGTTCTTCACGGTCATCGTCGCCTGCAGCGAACCGTCGGCGGCAACACTCGCATGATCGAGCTTCAGGTTGCTGTATTCGAAGCGCGTGTACGACAAGCCGTGACCGAACGGATACAGCGGCTGGCCGGTGAAGTAACGATAGGTTCGACCCTGCATGGTGTAATCGTCGAACGCCGGCAGTTTCTCGTTCTCTTTATAGAACGTCACCGGCAACCGGCCCGACGGGTTTGTTTTGCCGAATAAAACATCGGCCACCGCAGTACCGCCGCGCTGCCCCGGATACCATGCCATGAGAATGGCCGGCAGCTGCGCCTGTGCCCAATCCACCGCGAGCGCCGAGCCGCCGGTGAGCACCAACGCAATCGGCTTGCCGGTCCCATGCAGCGCTTCGAGCAATTTGCGCTGGCTGCCCGGCAGGCGCAGATCGCTGCGATCGCCGCCGGCGAAACCGGGATAGCTCACTTTCATTTCTTCGCCTTCGACGTCGCCGGTCAAACCGCCGACGAACACCACCGCGTCTGCCTGGCGCGCCGCGTCCAATGCTTCTTCGAACGGCGGCTTCGCGCCGGGACGCTGCCAGCCCAGGCGCACTTCGGCATCGCGAATGTCTTCGAAATATTCGAGCTTGAGGTCGTACGCGCGGCCCGCCTGCAAGTCGACACTGACGCTGTGGCTGGTCACTCGCTCGTTCAACTCCCAACCGTCCACGATCAGCTTGCCGTCGAGATACAAACGCACGCCGTCGTTCGCACCGACCACCAGCTCGTACTTGCCCGAAGTCGGCGGCAGCAACTGACCGGTCCAGCGCACGCTGAAATTGTCGCCGGGCAATGCCTGCTCGTTCGACAACTCGCCGCGAGCCGCCAGATCGTCGGTCGGCGCGCCGCGATCCCAACGGAATGCGATCCGCGAATCGACGCGAGTCATCACCGGCGCACCAGTGAAGTCACGGCCGCGGAAATATTCACCCTTCAAGCCCTGCTGCTTGGAACCCGCTTCCGGCCGCAGGAAATTCGCATCGATCACCGGCACGGCTCGCGGCTCTTCGCGGCCTTCCACCAGATCTGCACCACGCGAATAGATCACTTTCGTCTGCGGACTCACCGCGGCGCGAATACCTTGCAGAATCGTCACGGGCGCAGCCGGCGTGCCGTAGTAATTGCCGAGCAGCGACATGATCTCGTCCGCGGTCGGTCCAATGACCGCCAATGTTTTGATGTCGCGTGACAGCGGCAGCATGCCGTTGTTCTTCAACATCACGATCGACGACTGGGCTGCACGCAGCGCCAGCTGATCGTGCTGCGGCGATTGATTCACCGAGTACGGAATCTGCGCCCAACGCACGCGCTCCGGAGGATCGAACATGCCCAGTTGGAACCGCGCCAACATCAATCGACGGACAGCCGTGTCGATCTCGGCTTCCGAAATGAGCTTCTGCTTCACGGCCGGCAGCAGCTCGTTATAGGTCTTGCCGCAATCCAGATCGCAGCCGCGCTGTACGCCGAGCGCTGCCGCCTCAGGCGCTGTGCCCACGATCTTGTGATGTTTGAAAATGTCTTCGATGGAATCGCAATCGGACACGACATAGCCGTCGAAGCCCCACGACGTACGCAGCGTCTGTTGCAACAACAGCTGGCTCGCCGAGGCAGACTCGCCATAGACGCGGTTGTACGCGCCCATGACCGATGCGACCTTGCCTTCCTCTACCAACGCCTGGAACGCCGGCAGATATGTCTCGTACAAATCGCGCTCACTCGGATGCACGTCGAAGTGATGACGATCCGCTTCCGGTCCGCTGTGAACGGCGAAGTGCTTGGCGGTGGCGTCCACCTTGCGATACTTCGGATCGTCGCCCTGCAAACCTTTGACGAACGCGACGCCGATGCGCGAGGTCAGCCACGGATCTTCGCCGTATGTTTCCTGGCCGCGGCCCCAGCGGGGATCGCGAAATATGTTGATGTTCGGCGACCAGAACGTGAGGCCCTGGTAGCGATTGCGCAAGCCGCGTCGTGCGAACTCGTGATGTTTCGCTCGCGCCTCATCGCTGATGGCAGTGGCGATTTCGAACATCAGTTGATCGTCGAAGCTCGCCGCCATGCCGATGGCTTGCGGGAACACGGTGGCAGCGCCCGCTCGCGCGACGCCGTGCAGAGCTTCGTTCCACCACTCGTACTTGGGAACGCCCAAGCGCGGAATGGCAGCTGCGTCGTTGCCCAACTGCGAAACCTTTTCTTCCAACGTCATGCGCGACACCAGGTCGGCCGCGCGCTCTTCGAAGGACTTGCTCAGGTCCTGATAAATCGGCTCGTCGCCAAATGCGGGTGCGGCTGTCAGCAGCGCGGCTGTCAGAACGCCGACGATCCGTGTACGCAGCAAACGAGTCGCACTCATCGATCCACCTCGATCTGGAAGGGGCCGGCCGGCAGTCGTGCTTCATCATACAAAGTGCAGACGGGACTATCCGCCCAGCAAAAACGAACGCGCGTTGCGAATGGCGCGTTCTCGCCACTCAGCAGTACGCGATTACCATCGATGCGCGCGTGCGCGAACGCACAGCTGTTTGGGGTCGAGCCGCACAGCTCGAAACCGTTCGGCTCGATGCCGCTGTATGCGACCAGCTTGCCAGTCACATCGACGAATTCCACCGCGACGTTTGTGCCTTCACGGCGCGCGCTCGTGGGCGTCGGCCCGGACGGCGGCGACGGATCGTTGCAAAGAACGTGTCGCGCGGCGCGAGCCAGGCGGCGGCCGACTTCTTGTTTGTTAGCAGGATGAATGTCGTAACGATCGCCGATATCGACAGTCACGGCCAGGCCCGCTCGCGCGTCGTCCTTCACTGCAAGCCGCTGTGCTTCACGCAACTCGGCCCACTCGCTTTCAACCGGCGTCGAAGTCGCGGGGCCGTAGTTCGCGAGCTGCACGATCAGGAACGGCAGGTTGGCACCGAACTGGTCGCGCCAGTCCGCCATCATGCGCGTCATCAGCGATCGATATTGATTGGCTTCGTTGGTGTTGGATTCGCCCTGGTACCAGGCCACTCCACGCAGGCCGAACTTGCCCAACGGCGCGATCATGGAGTTGTTGATGACGCTCAGGCCTGCCACAGCTTCCCAAGGTGCGCGAGGCGGCGTGCCGATCTTTGGATCCGGCATCTGGTAGCGCCACTCGTTGTTCAATGGCAGCGAGGTGCCGTCGGCGAACTTGATGTATCGCCCGCTCGGCGGTCCGCTCAAGCCGCCGAATGAATATGTGTCGAGCACACTCACGACGATTGTGTTCGCGCCGGCGTGCAGCGATTTCGCTGGCAGCAGGTAGGTGCGATCAGGTCCAGGCCCCGTGGCACCGGCGGGACGACCATTGATCCAGGTTTGATCGGTTTCGTCGGGGCGGCCGATGGACAGGACCGCCGATTGCGCGGCTTGCTGTTTGGAAACATTGACTGTCGTGCGATACCACAGCGCGCCGTTGTAATTTGCCAGCTCGGGGATGCCCCACAGCTCCCACGGGCCGCGATCGATTGGCGCGACATTCCAAGTGCCGGCGGGCTTCGCGCTCCAAGGCTCAGTGCCGCGGCGAACGTTCGCGCGCTCGCGCCACCATGACTCCCAAATTTCGCCCCACTGCACACCGGCCGCTGCCGGATCGGTTGCCGAAAGTTTCAACACATCCAGGTTGCGATCGTACGAACCCGTCGCGCGCAACGCGGCCATGCTCATCCACGACTGAATCTTGGATCCGCCCCACGAGGAGTTGATCAAGCCCATCGGAACGTTGTCTTGCTTCTGCAGTTCGCGCGCCAGGTAGAAACAAACGGCAGAGAAATTCGGCACGGTGGTCGGTCCAGCCTTGGCCCACTGCACCGGGGCGCTGAAAGTTTCCTGAGGCAGTGCGTTGCTCGCCTGCGGCACGGTCAGGAGACGGATCGAATCGTTGGTCGAGTTCCTGATCTCGGACCACGAGTCCAGCGCACGCTCCACCTGCAGCCCCATGTTCGACTGGCCGGAGCACAACCAGACATCGCCGATCATCACATCGCCGACGGTTTGCGTGGCGCCGGAGCTTGCAGTTACCGCGAGCTGATGCGGACCGCCGGCCTGCATGCTCGGCAATGCAACTTGCCAGCGGCCTGCGTCGTCCGCCTGGGCACGTGCGGTCGAACCGGCGAGCGAGACGGTGAGCGTCTCGTGCGGCTGCGCGTGACCCCAGACGTTGATCTGGCTGTTCCGTTGCAGGACCACGTGATCTTGAAACAGATCGTGCAGCAGTGACGCGGCATTCACCGCGCCCGCGGCAAGCACACCCGCGACGATACAAGCGACACGCTTCATCAGTGATGCCCCGGTGCGTATGGAAATTCTAGGGATTTGTAATAGTCCAGCGAGTGCTCGGGCGGTGCGAAGCCGGCCGGCAGCGGACGTTTCGAGAACTGCTGGAAGTAGGCGATGCTGGCGTCGCGCCACCACTTCGCTTCCTTTTCCTGGATGCGCAGGAACGATGCGACTTCCGCGTGACGTTCGGCGTCGACATGAGGCGCCAGGCTTTGCCAGGTCTGTTCCATGTCACGAACCAGGTCGACGCCGTGCGTGTATCGATACACCAGTTCGTCCCAAAGAATGCGGCCGGACTGAGTGCGGTAATCCCAGGGCACATGGTGGAACCACAGCAAATATTCCTCGGGAATGTGTCTCAAGCTGCTGAACTGCGCGGCCACTTGCGGCGCATATTGGGCAACTGCATTGCTGCCGGTCTTGGTGCGATCGAAGCCGATGCCGTTTGCGTCGGCGCGATGATAGTAAACGGATGTCCAGTCGGCGCGCGGCCCACCTTCGACCCACGGCCCGGGGCCGTAGTGATGACCTCGGCCCATCACGTGATGCAAGCCGAGCGGCGTCATGTAGTCGACCACCGCATCGTGCGACTTCATCATCATGCCGACGGTGCTCTCGACGAACTTCGGATCATTCGAGAACGTCATGCGCACCCATTCTTCGGCAATGTCCTTCGACGACAGCTCAGGGTTCCACGCCAGCCGGCCGAACGCGTACCAGTTCGCTTGATCGAACTGCGAGCCGCTCCAGTTGCGATCCGTGCCGGTGTTCGCAACGCCCGCGATCGCCGTGTGCGCATAGTTGTGTGCCGAGCCGTCGAGGATCTTCGCGACCGTCGAGCCTTTGCGCGGACGATAAGTATCCGCACGCAACACCTCTTCCCAGAACTTGCCCAGGTACACCAGGTGAGTCGCAAAGCCGAGATATTCCTTGGTGATCTGGAACTCCATCGCCAGCGGCGTGTTCGGCATGGCGCCGAACAGCGGATGAAACGGCTCACGCGGCTGGAAATCGATCGCACCGTTCTTCACCTGCACCAGCACATTGTCATGGAACTTGCCGTCGAGCGGCACGAACTCGTCGTACGCCTGCTTGGCGCGATCGTCCGGTTGCTCGTGGGAATAAACAAACGCACGCCAGATGACGATGCCGCCGTGAGACTTCAGCGCATCCGCCATCATGTTCGCGCCGTCGGCGTGCGTGCGGCCGTAATCCTGCGGGCCGGGCTGGCCTTCGGAATTCGCTTTGACCAGGAAGCCGCCGAAGTCCGGAATGTACTTGTAGATCTCCTCCGTCTTCTCCTGCCACCAGCGCTGCACTTGCGGATCGAGCGGATCGGCGCTCTTCAGTCCGCCGATTTCGATCGGTGCGCTGAAGCGCGCCGTTAGAAACACGCGGATCCCATAGGGACGAAACACATTCGCGAGCGCCGCGGCTTTTTCGAGATACATCGGCGTCAGGCTCAGCGCGTTCGCGTTGACGTTGGTCAGCACCGTCGCATTGATGCCGAGCGACGCGTTGGCGCGAGCGTAGTCGGTGTACCGAGGGTCGAGATAATCGGGCAGCTTGTGCCAATCCCACAGCGATGCGCCGGCGTACCCGCGCTCGACGCTGCGGTCGAGATTGTCCCAGTGATTCAGCATGCGCAGTTGCACGCGCGAAGATTCGCTGATGTCCAGCCGGGCGAGCGGCTGTTCGGTCTGGAGCAGGCGCAGGAAATGAAACACGCCATAGAGCACGCCGACGTCATCGTTGGCCGCGATCACAATCGCCGGCTGGCCGTCCACGCGTTGCGTTCGAATGACGTAGCCCTGCGCAGCGAGCTCGTCCAACCCGAGATCCAGCCCGGCGAGCTGTGTCTGTGATTTCGGCGTACCGACCAGCAGCGCGCCGGCACTCGTGACTTTATCCGTAAGCAGCGGGGTCTTCGATAACAACCCCGAGAGCCCGCGCATCAGCTCGTTTTTCGCAGCGACCAATGTCGGCGAAGGAGTCGCCATCACGATTTGTGCGGTGGCCGGCGCGTAGAGGGCTCGTTGCTCGGCCGGCAGCGGACGGTATCGCAGCCACAAGTCATAACCGTCTTCGGCGACGGCGGCAGTGGCGGCGAGCAGCAGAGCCAAGCCTCCCAGCGCCGTTCGCAGCCAAGATCCGCAAGCCATCGCTCCCCCTAACATCGGACGAAATCTGGAACAGGATTTTTGGTAACGGTATCACGGCGCGTCGCCGTGCTTCCACCCCGCGCGGGCCGGAGCAATAATGAGGGCAATCTTGTGACCCGCCCGTCGCGGCCGAATCCGTAATTACAGACATTCATGCAAACCGCTACACGCCGCGCTCGCAACTCCGGTGGCTCGACTCGTCGCAAGGGCGTCGCCGTCACCATCCATGAAGTGGCCGAACGCGCCGGCGTTTCGCCAATGACGGTCTCACGAGTCGTGAATGGCAACGCGAACGTTCGCAGTGCCACGCGCGAGCTGGTGATGCGCACGGTGCGTGAGTTGAATTACACGCCGAACGCAGCAGCGCGTTCGCTG
>CAMLEO010000032.1 GCA_946478975.1 uncultured Steroidobacter sp. | reverse complement strand
GGTGAGCACGGTGTAACACCAGCGGCCCAAGGTGAGCTCCAGGCCGGAGTAACAAAAGAACAGGAACGCCTGGCGTATCAACAGCGGGCTGACGCGGGTCGCTGACCTGGCTGCGCCTTGCCTCGTGTCCGCAGGAGTGAATTGCCAGAACTTCGCAGTGAGCACGAACACACCGGCCATCACGATCGGCGCCATCGCGATCAACACATAACCCCACTGCCAGCCCGCCCGGCTCGTCATCGCCGCCGTCATCGCCAACGGCCCCACTGCCGCGCCGAGGCTGTAACAAGCGTGCAGCCAGTTCACATGGCGCGCTGAGAAGTGCTGAGATGCATAAGTGTTGATGGTGGTGTTCAGAATGCCTGAGCCCGACGCGACCAGCGAAATGGAGATTAGAAACATCCACCAGGCCGGCACCGACGCGACCAGCAGCATGCCGGCCGCGGAGATGAGCGTCGCGGCGATCAACAACACATGGGGCTTGAAGCGGCGATTGAGCCGCGCGCCGAGCAGGCCACTGAGAAAGTACGAGGCGCCATGCATCAGCAGCACCCAGCCAAAGTCCGTCTGCGCACGGGCGAAACCGTCGCGCACCGAAGGCCAGGCCACACCCATCGTGCCGTCGGGAAGTCCGAGACAGATGAAGCCAGCAAAGCTGACGGCAAGAACGGCCAGCGCGCCGTGGTTTTGGATTTGTTGTCGGTTGGGGGCGTCCACGCCGTGAGTATAAGGGTACAGCTTCACTTTCCGTCCCAGCTGGGCGACTCTTCGCTCCCATGGAGACGCAGACGAGGTTGACAGACACACCGGCCGCCGATCGCGAGTCGCCGAGAATCCTGACGCGCATCGCGCAGGCGCTCGATCGTGTCCCCTGGCTGATCCCGACCATCAGCTTCGTCTCGGGCGCGATCGGCTTCGTGATGGTCAAGCGCGGCGCAAACCTGGCTCGTGCGATTGCCATCGCTGCGTTGGCCGGCTGGGTGTGGCTGCTGGTGGAGCCGCTGGTCCGGCGCTACCTGGAACGTCATCGCTCCGGCATCGGCAAGTTCGTTTCCAACTTTCTGACCCAGTCGCTGCAGCAGGAAGTGCTGTTCTTCTCCCTGCCGTTTTTGTTTGGAGCGCTCCAGCGCGACATCGGGCAGATCGTATTCATCACGCTCGCAGCCTGCGCTGCGCTTCTCACCGCGCTGGATCCGCTCTACGAGCGCTGGATCGCGGCACGAGCGGCGACGCGCTTGCTGTTTCATGCCTACTGCAGCTTGATCGTCGCCGTCGTGGTCGTGCCGATGGTCGTGCACCTGTCGCTGGAGCAGGCGCTGCCCGTATCGCTCGGTGCAGTCGTCGTCTGGTTGCTGCTGACCTCGCCGATGTCGTTGCGATCGCTGCGCTCGAAGCGTCACAAAGTGATCTGGATCGCCTGCTCGACCCTCGCGCCCTTGCTGGTTTGGCTCCTGCGCGCGCACGTTCCACCCGCCGGCCTTGCAGTCACGCAGGCGGTGATCACGCAATCCATCAGCGATCGAACGCCCGGGCCGCCGATCCGCTCGCTGACCACCGCCGAGCTCAGTGCAGGTGTTGTCGCGTTCGCCGCGATTCGAGCGCCCAGCGGCGTCGCTCAATCCATCAATTTCGAATGGCGGCATGACGGGGAGATCGAGCGCATCACCTCCGAGATCCTGGGCGGCAACGACAGCGGCTGGCGCACCTATTCCCGCAAGGAAAGCTTCCCGGCAAATGCCCAGGGACGCTGGATCGTCGACGTGAGAACGCCGCAGGGCCAACTGCTCAAGCGCATGCAATTCACCGTCGAGCCGCCATAGAGCACGGATCGAGCACGCGCATACCAGCGTAGCGCCCGATACCTTGGTGTAATCGCCAGGCCCGCCGGTTTCTGCGAGCGTTCCGGGCCTCATGAAAACGCGTCATCTTTGGTTTGTGGCAGCGCTCGCGAGCCTGGTCGTTCCCATCGGCCTCGCCGCGAAATTATCTGTGGAAGGGCCGATGCCGCCGCTGCGAGGCGCGAGCGCTTGGGTCAATTCACAACCGCTCAGCACGCAGGATCTGCGCGGCAAAGTGGTGCTGGTCGACTTCTGGACTTACACCTGCATCAACTGGCGACGCACGATGCCATATGTGCGCGCCTGGGCCGAGAAGTACAAGGACAACGGTTTGGTCGTGGTCGGCGTGCACACGCCGGAATTCAGCTTCGAGAAAGATCTGAACAACGTGCGCCGGGCTGCGAAGGACGAGCGTGTCGAGTATCCCATCGCGCTCGACAACGACTATGCGATCTGGAACGCATTTGCCAATCACTATTGGCCCGCGCTGTATTTCATCGATGCGCAGGGACACATCCGCCATCATCAGTTCGGCGAAGGCGACTACGAACGTTCCGAGCAGGTCATCCAGCAGTTGCTGACCGAAGCGGGACAGACGAACTTAGATCGTTCGCTGGTCAAGATCGATCCGCAGGGCGCAGAAGTAGCCGCAGACTGGAAAACGCTGGCGACGCCGGAGACCTACGTCGGCTACGCGAACGGCGAACGATTCGCCTCGATCGGCGGCAAAGTGCGTGACCGAGCTCAAACATACTCAGCGCCCCAACAGCTGAAACTCAACACCTGGGCACTCGCCGGTGACTGGACCATGACGCGCGAATATTCAGCAGCGAACAAAGCCGGCGGTAAAGTCACATTCCGCTTTCATGCGCGGGATGTGCACGTCGTGATGGGTTCCGCCACGCGCGGTTCGAACGTGCGTTATCGCGTGACCATCAATGGCCAGCCGCCCGGCACATCGCATGGCGTGGACGTGGATGCGCAAGGCGCCGGCACGCTCGAACAGCCGCGAATGTATCAGCTGATCCGCCAGGCCGGCCCGATCGTCGATCGCGAGATTGAAATCGAGTTTCTGGACGCCGGCGCGCAGGTATTCTCTTTTACCTTCGGCTGATCTGATCCTCAAATCATTTGAGCAGCACCAGCTCTTCGGCCATGGTCGGATGGATCGCGACCACTTCGTCGAGCTGCGCCTTGCGCAGGCCGGCTTTCACAGCGACCGCGAGGACCTGCAGAATTTCCGGCGCATCCGGCCCGATCATGTGCGCGCCGACGATCCTGTCGCTCGCGGCATCGACGACGATTTTGTACAACGCACGCTCGTTGCGAGCCGCAAGCACGTTCTTCATGGGCCGGAAATCGGCGGTGTAGACCTTCACCGAGCCCAGCTTGTTGCGCGCTTCACCTTCCGTCAGCCCGACGCCGGCCAGCGGCGGATGACTGAAGACCGCGGACGCAATGCAGTTGTAATCCACCTTGGTCGGCTTCTTGCCAAACACCGTATCGGCGAACGCCTGCCCCTCGCGAATTGCAACGGGTGTGAGCTGGACGCGATTGGTCACATCGCCCACGGCATAGATCGACGGGCAGCTCGAACGGCTTTCGTCATCGACGCGGATCGCGCCCTTCGCGTCGATCTCCACGTCGGCGCTTTCCAGGCCGAGATTCTGCGTGTTCGGCACGCGGCCGGTAGCAAACATCAGCGCATCGCATTCCACCGGGCCGCCAGGCATGTGAACCGTCAGCGCCCCGCTCGCCTCTTTCACGACCTTCTCGATCGGCGAATTGAACAGGAACTGGATGCCTTTGATCATCGAGATCTGCAGCAGCCGATCGCGGATCTGCGCATCGTAGCCGCGCAGGATGCGATCGGAACGATTGACTAGCGTGACCTTGACGCCGAGCTCGTTGAACACGCCCGCGAACTCGTTGGCGATATAACCGCCGCCGGCGATCAACATCCGCTTGGGCAAGCGTTCGAGATGAAATGCTTCGTTGGAAGTGATGCCGTGCTCGCAGCCGGGAGAATCCGGCACATGCGGACGTGCGCCTGTCGCGATCAGAATCACGCCTGCAGTGATCTCACGTTGCCCGACGCGCACACTGTGCGGACCGGTGACGACCGCACGCTCCGGCAACATCGTCACCTTGTGATTTTCCAGCGTCTGCGTGTACAGGCCGCTGAGCCGCGTGACTTCGGCCAAAACATTATCCCGCAGCGTCGGCCAGTCGAACCGCTTGCCTTCCACATGCCAGCCGAAGCGACGCGCGTCTTCCAGGTCTTCTGCGAAATGCGCGCCATACACCAGCAGTTTTTTCGGCACGCAGCCGCGAATGACGCAGGTTCCGCCGATCCGATATTCCTCGGCAATCGCGACTTTGGCGCCGTATCCCGCAGCCACGCGGGCCGCACGCACGCCGCCGGAACCGGCACCGATCACCAACAGATCGTAATCACGCGAGCTCGCCATCACGAACGCACTCCGAGTTTGGGGTTCACGACGATATCGACCGACTGCGACTGCGGATCGAACATGATCCGCGCTTCGCCGCGTTCGAGCTGATGCAGGACATGCAGGCGCTTTTCTTCCAACGTGAACTCGCGCTCGCCGTATTCCGTCCCTTCCCGCAGCACGAACGACTCGACCACGCCGCGTAACGCCTCGGGCGAAAGCTGGGTATGCGGAACCTCGACCGGGATCAGTTCCTCTTCCTCGAAATATATCGGATGCATGAATGCCGCCTGGGACTTTGCCTGGCGGCAGTGTAACAGGGCTTGCTCAGGACGCGGCGCGCGGCAGTAAACAGACGTAGAAAGTCGCGCCTTCGCCGGGCACGGAATCGGCCCAGACTTCGCCGTTCATGCGTTGCACTGCCTTGCGGACCAGCGCCAGGCCGATGCCGGTCCCTTCATATCCCGTGGCATGCAGGCGATTGAAGATCTCGAAAATCTTGTCGCGATAGGCCGGATTGAAGCCGATGCCGTTGTCGCGAATCCTGATGATGTAGCGGCCGGGTTCAACATACGAGTCGATGACGATGCGCGGATGTTTGTTCGTGCGCGAGAACTTCAGCGCGTTGTCGAGGAGATTACTGAGCGCAATCCGTAGTCCCTCCTTGTCCGCCATCACCGGCGTGCGCCCCAAGTTGACGACCACTTCCGCGCCGGCCCGCTCGATTGCGTACGACATCTCGGCGAGCAGGCCCTCGACGAACTCCCGGCAATCGACGGCGCCGAGGCGCTGCTCGCGATGCTCGATGCGTGAGTATTGGAGCAAAGCATCGATCAGCGCCGCCATGCGCAGCGCGCCCTGAGTCGCCCGATGAATGTAATTGCGCTCCTGCTCGTTGAGCCGCTCCGACGCGCTTTGCTCCAGCAAAGTGCAAAAGCCACTGATCGCGCGCAGCGGCGCCTTCAGATCGTGAGCGACGGCGTAGGCGAAGTTCTGCGATTCCCGGTACGCCTCCATCAGCTCGCGAGTTCGCTGCGTCACCCGCGATTCGAGCGCATCGACCAGGCCTCGATAGCGGCCTTCGCTTTCGCGCAGCGATTCTTCCATCCGTTTGAAGGCAGTGATATCGACGTGTGAGCCCAGCATGCGCGCCGGCCGACCGGCCGAGTCCAGCACCACACAACCTTGCGCCAGAATCCAGCGATACGAGCCGTCGCGGTGCTGCAAGCGTTGCTCGCTGATGTATTCTCCTTCCGGATGCGCCAGAAACTCATCCAGCGCAGCGCTGACCCTCGGTTCGTCGTCGGGGTGCACGCGTTTGCGCCACTCGCTGAAATCGTCGCCGATCTCGTCCTCCGCATAGCCGAGCTGACGTTTCCATTCACGCGAGTAGCGCACCGTATTCGATACCAGATCCCATTCCCACAGCCCCACGCCGCCGGCACGCGCCGTTACTTCGATCTGCCGTTCGAGCTCGCTTCGCTGTGCGTTTACTGCATCGAGCCGCTCGCGCGAACGTGCCAGCGCGCTCACCGAGCTGTCGAGCGCGCTGCGCAGCTGCTGCCCTCGCAAATACAACCAAGCCTCGCGTGTTGCCAGAACTGCCGCGAACGCAACCAGCACGAGCGTTCCGAGATGTAACGTTCTTGCGGTAATTTCCTCCGCCAGCACCGACGCCGTGACGGCGACGCAGATCAAAAGGAACGACGGCACCAGGGCTTCGACCAGGCCGTGGCCCTGTCTCAACATCGGGCTGTTATCGGACATTCGCACCGCCGCGCTGGCCTGCCCTTCCGCCGCCAGCTGATGCAGCCCGAAAGCCACGGTCCAGCCGATGTTGAAAATGCTGAACGCGCCGTATTCGTCGGCGATGAGCTCGCGCGTGTACATCAGGCCGCAGATCATCTGCGTGCCCAACGATAACGTCAGCAGCGAATACGCCAGCAGGCGGTTGCCCCATCGATACGACCAGAGAAAATAAGTGGCGATGATGAACGCGACGGTGATCGATGCGTTCTCGCCGACCACGATCAAAGAAACATTGAGCGGCCGCGGCGTTTTTGCGAACGGCTGCATGAACGTGGTGATGAGCACCAGCGCGAGGCTGCACAGGATCAGGCCGAGATTGGCGGTTCGCAGCCACGTCAGCCCTCGCTCCTGTTGCGTGGCGCGCAGCACGAACAGGCCGAGGATCATGAGCGGGCCGTAAGCCAGGTAGCCGAAATCCGCGTAACTCGGAAACGGCAGCCGGACGCCGCGATACAACTCCAGGACATCCCAAACGATCTGGCCGCCGGCCCAGGTCGCGCAGGCGAGTGTGAAAATCATCCATGCTGCGCGTTCGGCTCCGGCCGACTCTTTGGCGGCTCGAAAACTGCTGACGCCGGCGAAAATCGAGGCGGCGGTCCAGATCAGATCGTTGACGAACAGCGCCGTGCGATAGCTGACCAGCCCGGTGCTGATGACCAGGGCCTGCAACAGGACGACTGCACCCCAGGCTTTCACGAGCGGTGTGTGGCCGCGTGAGCTATGTTCCTGTTCCAGCCGGTTGCCCGGGAAGCCTCCCGCCTCGGGTGCCTTGATTACGACCACCAGCGCCGCCAGGGTTGAGCTAGGACTGGTCTCGACTCCTTAGGTAAAGTGCGACACGAGGCAAGGGTTCCCTCGTGGCGCTAACTTTCCATTACGAAGGTTTCATAGCGGCGCGGCGGCCGCCGGGCTTATCGTCCCTTCCCCAAACACGTTGCAGCGAGCGATGCGTATGGTTTGTCACTACATCAAGGGCTGGCTCGGCATTGGCGTTGCGATGGCCCTGCTGGCAGGCGAGGCAGATGCCGCCAATCCCCTGGGCATCGCCTTCAAAGACACCACCAATGTTTCGTTGTATGCACAACCCACCGGCATGCTGATCGCGGGGCGCTGCAATCGAAACAATCCCGCGTTTCAGGACGCGCGCAAGCAAGGGGCCGAAGTCCTTTTATATGTCAGCGCCACTGCCCGCCCCGACCATCGCGTCTGCGCGCTGGACAATCAGCTCTATATGAACGATCCGCTGCGCGTGCCGCTCTGGCCGTTTCCCAACGAAGGCCAGCGCGTCAGCTATCCCAAAACGCACATGACCGACATGCGCCCGGGATCGCCGTGGATCCAGCACGTCGTCGACTACGTGGAGCAGATCATGCGCGACGGCCAGTTTGACGGCGTGTTTCTCGACGCCACCGGCGCGCGCTCCTGGGACAAGCTCGCCGAGTGGGAAAGCTGGCCGCAGTCGGAAAAGGACATCTGGACCGACGGCAACGTCGACCTGGTGCGGCGCCTAGACGAGCGCCGCCGCGCCATCAATCCGAACTTCATCATCGTCAGCAACGGCTTCTGGGATCGCGGCGATTCGCGGGGATTCCAGGGCGAGCGCTACGTGGACGGCATCATGCTCGAGCATCCGAAAGCCGGCTCGCAGTGGCACATCAAGAATGCCAGCAAACAGTTCGCCGACCTGGGCCATCGTCGCGTGCTGGTGGTCGCAAGAGATAAAGAATCGGCGCAGGAATGGGCCAAGGTCAAAGGCGTGACGCACGTATCGGATCAATCCGGAGGCTCGAATCAATACGCGCATCCGAACGAACCCGTCGTGCCGTTCGAGCCGCTGCACGATCGCAAGGCTCGCAGCTCGGAATAAATTTACTCAGGGATGTGCGATCACCATCAGCGTCGGCGCTCGCTCCAGCGCACAGCGCAAGCATCGATCCAAGGTATCTGGATCCAGGGCCGCGAAACTTTCGTCGAGCACGATCAGCTCGGCGCGTTGTAACAAGGCACGTGCAAGAAACAAACGGCTGCGTTCGCCATGCGACAGTTGCCAGCCGGTTTCGCCGACGATCTGCATCAAGCCCGAAGGCATGCGCTCCAGCAGTTCGCCCAAGCCCAGCTCGCGACACAGCTGCTCTGCGGCCGTGAGATCTTCCGGCTCCGGCGGCCAGCGACGGCCCATCAAAAGATTGAATGCAAACGTACCGGACAGCACGTGATTCTCATGAAACTGCGGCGACGCCGTGCTCAAGCGCCGCCAGATATCGCCCAAGCTGGCGCGGTCCAGGCCATCGAGCAGCAGCAGCCCCGACTCGGGCTCGCGCAAGCCGACCAGCAGCGATGCCAGCGTCGATTTGCCGCCGCCTGACGGACCTTCCAGCAGGATTCGCTCGCCGCGATGAATGGTGAACGTACAGCCGTTTAGAACAGGTTCTGCCTGAACGCGCTGGCGAAACACCACATCTCGCGCGTGGACCAGCACCCCTTTTTCTTCCGGCGGCGGCGAGCTCACGGCGTTGAAAGGCACCAATCCAATCGTTCCCGACTTGCCCTGCTCACTCGCGGCAGCAAACAAAGGTGCGACCTCCTTCGCAGCCACGACAGCTCGCATCAACGAAGCAGTACCCGCTGCGATGGAGCTCAATGCACGATACGCCAGCAGCACGCCGCCGAGCGCGATCGCGAGTCCCGTCGCCTGCGCCGTTCCACTCACAAACGCCGGTGCGAGGCCGAGCAGTCCGACGACCAGCCAGCCGCGAGGTACACCCGCCGCGAGCGGAACGAACCCGGCGTCGAGATCTTTCGAGGCGTTGAGATAGCGATCGAGCTCGTGATCTTCGTCGTCATGCCGATTCTCGGGCGCCTGCTGGACCATGCGCGTCCGATGCCCGACCATGCGCTCGATCAAGTCGTGAGTCAGATCGAGCCGCGCTCGCGTCCAGCTGCGCAATCGCAAGTAATATTTCCTGGCAACGATCGCCGTGACGATCAGCCATGCCAGCAGCAGTAACAGCTGCGACGCTCCACCCGCACCCAACGTGAGCACCCAGGCCGCAAGGCACAGCTCCACGATTGCGATCAAAACCGAGAAGCCGCCGCTCATTGCCAAGGATTCCAACGCTTCTGATTCGATCACGCGGCTCAGCCACTGCCCTGCACCCCGACGCCGCGCCTCGTGCATGCTGATCTTCAACGCGCCGGCGAGCAGCCGCTGTTTCAACAGCACGCCCATGGAAATCGCCAATGTTCCTTGCAGCCAGCCACCGATCAGTCGCAACGGAACAGTCCCCAGCAGCAACAGCGCCCACGCCAGCAGCCAGCCCGAATCGAGCCGTCCGCCCAAGGCGCCGCGTCCGATCAGCGCCCAGCCAGCGATCTCCATTACAAACAACGCCGCGAATATCAGCAGCATTGCAAACAATCTGCTCGGCAGCTGCGCTTGCGACAGTTGCTTGGAGAAGCTCGCGGTCGGCGGCGTTCGCAACAGCCAACAGCCGGCGATCCGCTGCCCCGCCATGCGATCCTGGATCAGCATTTGTCTGATCCTGGCGCGCTGGCGGCCGGCGATGTCGGTTTGATTCAAAAGCGCGTCGACATCGGCAATCACCGGCCGCTCCGCATCGGCGCACAGGCAGGCTCGAACCGTTTCGAGCGGCAGCTTGATAACGCTCAGGTCCGGACTCAGCAATTGCGCCCAACGCTCGTTCGCTCGTAGCAGCAGCAGAATGGCAGGTTCGATCGATTCGTGCTCTACCGTTTCCCGATAGCGAAGCAATGCCGGGCCGGCGCCCCGCAACATATCTTCCATTTCCGCGCCGCTGGCGAGCACCGGCTCCACTTCGATACCAAACGTCGCCCCGACGTGATCGAGCCAATGGTCGAACTCTTCCTGCTCGGGCGTGCCGCGAAATGGCGGCGGCGCGGCTGTTCCCGGACGGGCCGGCTTCATGCCCGCGCGACGCGCGAGCGATTCGACCGCCTCGGGCATGCGATCCAATGGCCACGCGAGCGCCGCGAGATCAGTCATGATTGGCAGCGCTCCGAGTGGTTAGAAACACCCGGCTGGCTTCCTGCAATCGCCCGCCTTCCAGCCGCACCCGCCGCCATAACGCTGCGTTCCAGACGCCGTGACGTAACGATTCTTCGACGTCGAGCAGCGCGCGATATCGTGAGTTCGCGTCGGCGACCAGATCGTCGGGCCGACCGTCCTCGATGACGTGCCCGACTTCAACGACCAGTACACGCTGGAACGCTCGCGTTTCCCAAACATCGTGCGTCACGCAGATCAACGTCGCGTCATTCCAGAAGCGGCGGACCTCGGCGAGATGACGATGCCGCTGTTCGCGATCGAGCCCTCGGAACGGCTCGTCGAGCAACGCCAGTCGCACGTCCCGCTGCCACATCGCGCGTGCCAGGCGCAGCCGCTGGCCTTCGCCTCCCGATACGGACGCGCCGCCTTCAGCCAGCAAGCTCTGCAAACCTTCCGGTTGGCTGATCAGCATACGAATCAGATCGGCGCTTTCCAGAATCTGCGGGAGTGCGGAGTACGATCCCGCGCTGGAGCTGTAGCGCAAGTTGTCGAGCAGCGTGCGATTCCACAGCTGCACTGCTGGATCGAGCCACGCAGTCTCGCTGCGAAGTTGCAGCAACCTCGCGTTGCCGAGCGCTTCGCCGTCGATGAGAACATTGCCCGCAGCGGCTTGATGCCAGCCGAGCAGCAGCCCCAACAAGCTGGACTTGCCCGCGCCCGAAGGGCCGACGACGGCGACGTGCTCGCCGGGGCGAATATTCAATGTGACGTTCTGCAGAATCATGTGGCCGGCGGCGACCACATCGACGTTCTGCATCTCGACGCCCACAGCTGAAGCTCGCATCACTCGCTGCGGCCCAGCCTTGCGTGCAGTCGACGGCGCCGCGGCTTGCGTTTGCTCCGGAGCTTTGATGGGCTCGAACAGGCGTAGGGCAATGTTTCTTTGCGCCGGATACTGCGCGACCAGAGTCGCCAGGCCTTCAGCCAGTGCAGGCAACTTCATCACCCAAAAAACCAGCAACAGCAGATTGCCGGTGATTCCTGCTCCCTGCACGTGCCGAAACAGCAACCAGCCAGCCAGCGACAGACAGATGAGCGATTGCGCCGCCTTGACCAACAGCGTCGGTCGAAGGCTGGCGCGCGCTGCCCGCGCCCATTCAGTCAACAATGCTTCGTGCTCGCGCCGGACGGAACGTTCGGCCGAGTGCGTGCGGATCGGCACGATACCGAGCAATGCATCCAGATAGAAGCCATGCAAGGCGCCCGCATGGCTGCGTGCACGCAGGTCTCGCTCGCTCAGGACCGGCTGCGCCGCTAGTAACAATCCGACCGCCAGCACTGCAATCAGCGCTGCCACGGGCAGACTGCGTGGATCGATGAAGGCGATGCCAACCAGCGTGAACATCAGCTCCCAACCCAGCCTCGCCATGCGAACGGCCAGGTCCGGCAACTGACGTGACTGATAAATGCTATGCGCGCGCTCGGCGACATCGGAGATTGGACGGCTCTGGAAATAGCGATCGTTGAGCAGCGGCAGTTTCTTTAGTAGCGCGAGCCGCAAGCGTCCTTCGAGCCGACGCCCGAGGCGCAACGATTCCTCGACGATCGGGAACTCGAACACCCACAGCAGCACTGTGAAAAACAGCAAGGCCGCAAACGCCGCCGCCCGCTGAGCAGCAACGGTGAGATCGCGTGCGACTTCAAACAATCCACGGAACAGCAACGCTTCGATCACCAAGGCGCCGACGGCAATGCCGAGCGCCGCGATCAACGTCGCGGGCGTGAGTACGCCGTCCGCTCGTATCACATTCCACAACTCGCGCATCGGATGTACGGCGCGTTCGGTCAGCGCGGCGCGCAGTTCGGGGGCGAGTGGCTGTTCAGCATCTGGATCGACATTCAATCGCCCACGAACCCGCAGCAGCACCGCGCCCCGCAACGTGAGCTCCTCGCCGTCGCTGCCTTCGGCGGGCATCACTGACCAATAGAGCTGAGGAATCGCTGTGCAAGCGCCCGGCGCTTCCTCGGCAGTGCGCGCCACCAATGTTTCCAACAAGCGAATGGCCTGCTCGCCACGACGAACGCCGCCGCCGCTGGTGAGCGCACCGAGCAAACGAGTTGCCGCATCCAACGCGGCCATTGCATGCCAGTGGCCTTGCTGCTTGGCTCGCTCGATCATCTGGCCGGCTGCTGCGGGAGAAGCACCGAGTTCGCGCAGGCGCCCGGCCATGATCTGCGCAACCTCGTCGGTGACCGCCCATTCATACCAATCGGCAGCAGGTACGCGCGCACGATGAGGAAACAATTCGCCCGTGAAGCGGCGGACCGTGGTCCAGCGCCGCCCCACCGCCGGATCCATGATCTGCAGCCAGCGGCCATGCCGTCGCCAGATGATCACGAAATGCGTCATGCCGTTGGCGTGACGAATCGTCGCCATCGCCGGCAACGCCTTCGCCTCGGGCACCCACAGGTAGTCCCGGGGCAGCATGACCTGTTCCGCGTCTAGCCCGAGCTGACGCGCGACGCTTTCGATCATGTCGATCGAAGTACCATCGACGGAAGTTTGACAGGCTTCGCGCAATCGCCCGTAGCTGGCGTGGATGTGAAATCCTTCCAGCAAACATTTCAGCGCTGCCGGCCCGCAATCCATGGCCGAGGTCTGGATGACCTCGGGCACCCGCCAGCGCTGCTGAGTCGACCAGAGACTCACGATCGGGTACCGGCCACCGCGGGCTTGGATAGTTTTTGTCCTGCTGCTCGCAGCGCCAGCACCAGAGGTGAGGTGCGTTCGATCTCCACTTCCACCGAGCCCGGCAGACCATGCCGCAGCAGGCCCGCGTCTTGTCCCGGCTCAGGCAACAGCTCAACACGAATACGACCATCGCGGATCTCGGTGGCTACGCGCTCCACTTTCAACGCCACCGTGCCGAACTGCGCCCACGGAAAACCATCGAGGCGCATGCGTGCGACTTGTCCCGGCGCAACGCGGCCTACAACTCGTTCGGGCACGAAGTCTGCGACGACGCGCAGGTTGCCAGTGGGCACCACACTGCCGAGCACACCACCTTCATCGACGAACGCGCCGACATCCAACGACGGCGCCTCGCCGATCACGCCGGTCACCGGCGCCCGAATGATGTGTTTCTCGATGTCCTGGCGCAGCCGCGCGATGGTCGCCGTCGCAATTTCGCTCTGCCCTTTGAGCTCGGCGATCTGCCTGCGCAGCGCTTCGAGTTCGGCACTTCGCTCGTTCGCTTTGCCGGACGCGTCGGCCGTGAGCCGACTGATCTCGAACGAAAGCGCATCCGCCGCCGAGCGCGCCTTCAAAGCTTCCGATCGAGCGCGCAAAAGCTCGATCTCCGCGACGCGCCCTGAGGCACTCAGCTGTGAAACGCGACGCGAATTCTCTTCGGCAAAATTCGCCGCAGCGAGCGCCTCTTGATAACGGGCCCGCGCGTTGTCGACGGCGCTGGATGTCACAGTTCGAGCTTGAGTCGCGGCACTCTCTTCATCCGCGAGCTGTCGCTCCAGCGCTTGAAGTTGCATGGGAATGGAGGCAAGCCGCGCCTCTTCCTCTTTGAGTCGAAAGCGTTCGCTGCGCGCGTCGAACTCGACCAGGATCTCCCCCGCTTCCACGTGCCGGCCGAGCTTCACGGAGGTTGTAAGAATCTTTGCGGGCAGCAGCGCCATGATGGGATGTGCGGCCTGAGCCACTTCGAGCCGTGCCGATTCGGACAGCTCATAAACGGTCACGCGCGCAAAGATCAGCCAGCACAGCCAGGCGATCAGCAGCGTCGTGACCAGTCCCCAGACCAGGAATGTAGATCGCGAAGTGTCATTCGCGAGCGAACGGCACGTGCGTGAAAAGGACGTGGCCATGACTGTCGTGATGTCGCCAGGTTGCGTAAGCTCCGTCGCCACGATCCGCTGCCGGCGGACGAATAGTGGCGACGGCTCCGATCCCTCGGAAAGGTGGGAGCAGCCATGCTCCCTACGTTTTCAACCTAATAAATCAGGTCCCGCAACGGGCGCCGCCGCCCGGAGGAGCCAGAATGCCAGCACGCACATGAGTCTTGACTTTCATGGTTGTGATCTCCAGTCATCGCATCCGTGCCCATCGCACGTAGATCGGCCAGCCCCACGCCGGCCAGGTTTAGCAGCGGATTACACGCCGCAACGAGTGCCGCCCGTGGGCGGCGCAATCGCCAGTACACCGGCGCGCACCTGAGTTTTGACCTTCATGGTGTTTTCTCCTTAACAATGCATCCGTGCCCATCGCACGTGGATCGGCCAGCCCCATGCCGGCCCAATTCATGAAATCTCGCCATTCATAAAATCTCAATGCCGTCGCCAGTCACGACGACGCGCAGACCCAATTGCTGTTCGAGCTCATCGACCAGGTACGGCAGATGCCCGCCGGTGCTGGCCAGGTGCTCCTGGGAATAAATCGATTCGAGCAGCCGGTAGTGAATCGCCAGATCCGCTCCGGTCAGCGGCTGCGACGGCGCCTTGCGCCCGAGCAGCCGATTGATGCTTTGCTGAATCGCGGACGCCGTGCGAATAATCGATTGCTCGCGACGGAAGTAATCCATGAGCACATCGACCATGTCCTGAATCGCTGCCGCGCTCGCAACGTTTTCGAACCGTTGTTGCAAGAAGGTTCGCAAACGAGCGCTTGCTTCAGCGTCGTTGCCGACTGCAACTGGGGCGAGCCGCTCGGGCAACGTTCCCTGCTGCGCCGATGCACCCAAGCCGGTCACAGAGCGTGCGTACATCTCCACATAGACCTGCTCGCGTTTCAGCCGCCGCTCTTCGGTGTTCTGACGCGTCAATGTGCGCAGGAACGTGAGACTCTTTCCCAATCGCTCTTCGAGCGGAGCCGACCACCCTGCGACGATCGGCACGAGTTGCTCATAAGCGCGGGTCATTGCAGGCCAGCGGGAGAACACCACCGAATACGCCTGGAGTCCGTGCAGCACGTAATCGAACACTGTTTCGATCTCGTTCAGCGCCGACTGAACTTGGGTGGGCATCTCGACCGACTCGGCACCCTCGACCTCATCGCCGTCCATGAGAATACCGAGGAACTCCTCGATCATGGCACGCGGGCCGGCACAAACACCGTGGTCGGAAATAAATATCTCATTGCGCTCGGCGTAAGCGTAAAGCTCGGTGGCAGTCATCGGTGCATGCAACGGCAAGGTGGCCTCGACATCTTCCGAGAACAGCATGTGGTGCATGACCATGCGCACGCCATCGGTCACCCGATACATACAAGACAGCACCGGATGCAAATCGCCATTGGCGACACGATCCTGTTCGCGCACTGTGAGATACGTCGAGATCGACAGCACCAGTGCCGAGAGACAATGCAGATCACCGACGGTCCATTGCTGCTGCGCCTGTGGGAATCGCCGCAAATATGCTTCGCGAACGCGCAGCACCGCGACCATCATTGGTTTCCAATGCGCGCGCATCGATTTCAGCGCGGTGACGTTCATCGGCTTGTCGTGCTGATAACGGCTGCCTGCATGCGGACAGGCGCGCCACTCGGTCGGCACTTCCACGCGCATCGATTTAGGAAACACATTACCCTCGCCGACCTGGCGCCCTTCGCCATCCATCACGACGTGAGGAATGCGATACAGCGGCAGCACCAGCTCCAGGTAACCCAGCTCCAGCGACCGGCCGGTCAGCTCTGGAATGAGAGTTTCAGCTTCGAGCCAGGTGCGCGGCACCGGGCACGGCGCAGGGGGAAGCGGCGAAGGCCTGGCGAGATCGCGAGTCAGCGGCTGCTCCGGTCCATCGTCGGCAGTCGCATGTCGCAGCACGCCCTCCTCGATGAGTTGTTCCAGCAGCGGCTGAATGCGAGACCATTGATAGTTCTCGCCCCAGCTCAGAGCGTCGCCGGCGCGGAATCGCGACTGCTTCGCCAGGCCTTCGCCGAAGCCGAACAGCTCCGGCTCGTCGAAAGAGATTTCCTTGTCGCCGTAGTACAGGCGCAGCTCGGTGGCACCATTGTCGCCATCGACGTACTGAACGAACACTCGCTTGTGCTTCGGCAGGACCAGCTCGTCGGCCGCGGCGAGCGAGGCTCGCCGCGCAAAGTCCTGCTGCAAAATCTCTTCGGCTTCCATTCGCGCGCTCTCCTTTACTGCGCCGGCGTGCACTCTCCAGCCGGAGTGAAGATGGCGTCGTTCGGATCGAGATCGAGGAACGTGCGTAACGGCTGCCATGAGCCCAACGCACCCACCGCGTCGATGTGACGCGTGCCCGTGGTGTCGAAGCCATCGTCGGGCACGCGCAGCTCCGGATGATCGAACGGCGCCATGCGATGTTTGACTCGAACGTCGGTGAGCGACACCAGGAACGCGACCAGCTGCTGTTCCTGCTCGGCGCTCAGGCCCAGCGGCACGATGCTCTTATCGAGATCTTTGCTGTTGAGACGACAGAAGTTGCCGCCGCGGTTATAGAACTGCACCACCTGCCGCAGCGTCGCCATGCCGCCGTTGTGGAAATACGGGCCGGTGAGCTCGACGTTGCGCAAGCCCGGCGTCTTGAACGCGCCATCCACGGCGACGCGCTGGAACTGCGGCAGGATGGGATCCTGCGGCTCGCAGACGCCGTTGCCGTTGAGATCCTGACAAACGGCGCTGGCGTGGTCCTCATCCTTCGCCGGCACCGTCTCGTTGCCAATGATCGGGAATGGCATCGGCAACAGCTGCAGCCGGTCGAACAGCGCCTGGCGCGAATACGACAACGGATAACCGTTCAGATCGTTGCCGCCGCGGCCGAGATCATCGGTGGTCGGCGTCACGCCGATGTTATAAAAGCCGCTGTCATACAGCGCCGTGCCCTGGCCCATCGCCATTGCTTTGATCGCGCTCTGCCCGCCTTGCGCGTGTCGCACCGACGCCTTGGTCAACTCCGGGCCGGCGTGACAGTCGAGGCACTTGCCTTCGTTAGCAAACAAATTCAAACCGGCCAGCTCCTTCCTGCCGAAACCGGGATTGAAGAAGCCGGTCTCCATCCACAGGTCGAACGGCGTGAGGTCCGACACCAGCGTCGATTCGTACAGCTGGATGGCCAGGCCAAAGAACAGCGGGAAGTTCGCTTCCATCTGCGAGAAGTCGGTGGCGCTTTGAGTGGGGAACGGAATCCGCTGCGTGGATTTCCAGTAACGATCGCGAAACGCCTTTTTGATCAAGGCTTCGTAAGACGTGTTGAGGCCGCGGCCGGACGGATTCGCCAGCGCGCCGAGCACCGAGTCGAGGCGATGAACCCTCTGCAGCCCGAGCGGCATGAGGCGCACTCCGTTCGGCGAGCTGCGCAGCAGCTTTACGCCGATCTCCTGTATCAGACGAAAGTTGCCCTGACCCGGACTGCCGTACGACATCTCGACGAAACTCACCGAGGGCACCAGCGACTGCGAAGCAAGGCTCGCGTTGTCGATGTTCACAACTTCATCGATCAGCCCCTGCCCGTCGTCGACCAGCACGGTGGCCAGCGGATTCTGCGCACCGAACGCATCGCCGCCGTTGAAATGCGGATTGGCGCGGCCGTCCCAGAAGTTCGTGAAGTTGAATACCGCGTTGATGACAGACGGCGCATTGCGCGGCTCGGTGCGACGCACGTTGCGGCCGCCTACGTTCCACACCGGATCGGTCAGCAGCGTGCCGGCATCGGCGGCGGAACCGGGCCGCACGCCGTCGAAGAACGTAAAGAACGTTCCCATCGAAGTGACAATGTCGTTGCTGTTGTTATTGCCGGGCAGGACGCGTCCGTCCGGCGCGCGGAAGTATGTTTCGATCGACTTGATGAGCGGAAAATCCTCACGCGTGACGGCTTCGTTCGGCTGGCGCGTCTGGAAAGTCACATCGGCGAGCGTGCTGGTGAGATAGTAACCGATCACATCATCTTCGCGAGCGTCGACGACGGTGGTTCGATCCGGATTCATCTGGTTCTTGGCGCGAGTGTCGGCGCCTGCATGGAAATGACAGCTGGCGCACGCCATCAGGCCGTCGCTGCCGAGTTGCATATCCCAAAACAAAGCCTTGCCCAGCTGCACGGCTGCTTTGCGGTCCTTCACGAAGTCATTGAGCTGGCTCGGCAGCGGCACGCCATGATCCTGGCGCACGGCGCGATGTAACGATTCCAGGCCGAGCTTGCGTGCCTGCTGGGGCGTTTGTATGGAGCTGGCGGCTTTGGAAACGTTCTGCGCCTGGGCTGGCGCAGCCGCGGAAAGAAACAACACGGTACAACTGGCAGCGATGAGCGAAATTAACGCGCGGTGACCGATTCTGAGAAAAAAAATCGACGAAGACGGCGTAGAGACCACGCCAGCCGAGCGGTCCATGCTGATTTCTCCCGGTGTTAGTTTTCTGTAGAGCTCAAATATTTCTTGTCTAATATCGCCGGATATTCGCAGGCGCAATGATAGTTGCATTTGAAATCATCATCCCGGGGCGAACTCTACAGCGAGCGGACATGAGATTCCAAGCCCCGATGATGCTCAATCGTACTTCGGTACCGCAGGTGAGCGCCTGCACGGTTCCTCCCAACCGTGCAGGCGCGTGCGCTCGAATCAGAATTTCAGCTGCACACCTCCGTAAATGAAACGACCGATCGGATCGTAGGTATCCGCAGCCGTCTCCGTGCCCGTGATGTGCGAGGCCATCAGCTGATTGATCACCGGCGGCTTCTTGTCGAACACATTGTCGACACCGAGATAAACGCCGTACTGCTCCTCGCTGCCCAGGTTCAGGCGCAGCTGCATGTCGTGATAGAAATAGGCATCGATCCGGTTGAAAGGCACGAGGGCTGGGTCGTCCTGCCCGCGCGTGTCTTCGATGCTGCTCAAATAGTTGGTGCGCCACTGCGCCGAGAAATTCGCGACGCTGTAATTGATCAACGCGTTGGCGCGATGTTCGAAGCCCGCGCCGAGGCGGCCGGTGCCGTTGAGCTGACCGACGTTGTCGAAGGTCGGCTGGCCCTTGACCGGCTCCAGGCTGAGCTCGTCCAGATACGTGTAATTGAGCGCGAAACGCAGGCGCTGACTGCCGCCAAACTCGAATGAATAAGCACCCGCGACGTCCACACCCGTCGTCTTGATAGATGCTGCGTTGATGTAGTTGGCGTCGATTTGATAGATCGTTCCTGGTGTACGCGGGCGCGCCGTCGTCGGCACCTCGCGGGTCAAATATGAGCAGAATGGCGATGCTCCAGCGCTGTTCACGCATTGATCGATTGCATACTGACGCGGCAGCAGCGTGATCGCGTCGTCGATCTGAATCTGGAACCAATCGACCGATGCAGTGAAATTTGGCGCAAACGTTGGTGTGAACACCAAACCGACCGTCCACGTCTGCGCTTCTTCTTCGCCGACGTTCGGATTGCCGCTGTCGTTGCCCTGGATGCTCTGCAAGTCGCCCTGGCTGTATTGGAACACCTTGTCCGGACTCGCATTGATCGCCGCCAGGACGCCTGGAATCGAACGGCAGTAGGCCGCCACCGGCCCGGTGCTCGTCAAGGTGGTGCCGTCGCAAGGATCGGTGAGGCCGGTGGGGAATGTTTGATTCGCTCCGCCGAACAACTCGCCGATATTCGGTGCGCGCGTCGCCTTCGAATAGACGGCCCGAAAACGCACGTCGTCGATCGGCGCCCAGGTCAATCCGCCTTTCCAGCTGAACACATTGCCGACGGTGGAGTAGTCGCCGACGCGAGCGGAACCTTCGATGTCCAGCGACTTCACCGCCGGCAGGTCTTTGAGCAGCGGCACGATGGCTTCGACGTAAGCTTCGTTCACCGTGTAATCGCCGAACGTATTGCTCAGCGCATTACCCATGGTGTTGCCGGCCTGGGTGTCCGCCGAATATTTCTCGGCACTCTCCTCCCAGCGACGCTCGATGCCGGCCGCGACCATCAGATCGCCGGCCGGCATCGCAAACGCCGGACCGGTGATGTTGGCCGCCACTTGTTTCTGCTCGACGCGCGCGTGATACGTGTCGAGTTGACCGTTGTTGGTGATATACGCAGCTGCTTCCGGCGACGCCGAGTTGAATCCGAACGGATTGAACGGCGCGCAACCGTTGGCTCGCGCGGCAGCGTCGCGACAGATCGGCGTGCCATCGGGGCCGGCGATCGCGTCGAGCGCATAGTAATAACGATCGCGCAGCGCCGTCTGCGAGGCGGTGTATTCCTTGGTCTGGCTGTGGTTGTAGAACACATCCCACTTCCAGTTGTTGAACACTTCGCCTTCGAAGCCGACCACGTAGCGACGGAAGTCGCGCGTGTTGACGTTCGAACGATCGAACACCCCGTTCATACGTTTGATGACACCGAGCGTCGGGGCGTTCGCGGCGATCATGTCGGCACGGATCGCGGCGGGAATGAATGGATTGTCGAGCGAAAGGCCTTCGGAGACAGTGCCGTCCGGCAACACCGCATCGGCATTGCTGGTGGCCAGCGGCTCCAGGCTCGAACGCGAATCCATGTCCGAATAGCCGCCTTCGAAAAACACCTTGGTGCGCTCGGTGATGTCGTAGTGCGCGAGCAATGTATAGAGCTTGCGCTCCAGCGGCACGGCAATGTATCGCTCATGATTGCGGTTGAAGCCATCGACCGCGGTCACGAAGCCCTTCTTCAGTTGGTTGTTCGCGTCGTACGTCCACCGCGCGCCGGTGTAATCGTCCTCGCCGGTATTCAGGCTGTTCGGATCGAACACACCTTGCGGCGCGAAGCTGCTGCGATTGGGATTGTCGTTCGCAGAAATCTTGCGGTCGCGCGAGCGCAGGCCATAGTCCTTGTCGTACTGAATGTTGAAAGTGACATTGCCGTGCTCGGTGATGTTTTGACCGAACGTGAGCGACCAGAGATTCTGCTTGCGATCGTTCTCGCTGGTGAGGCCGGTCTGCGCGCGCAGCGCCACGCCCTCGAAATCCTTTTTCAACGTGAAGTTCACGACACCCGCGACGGCTTCCGATCCATACGCGGCCGACGCGCCGCCGGTGAGCACTTGTACGTTGTCGATCAGGTCGGTGGGAATGTTGTTGATGTCCACCGTCGATGTGCCGCCGACGCCGGAGACGACGCGGCGACCGTTGATGAGCACCAGCGTGCGCTTGTCACCCATGTTGCGCAGATTGATCGTGGAAACGCCGTTGCTGGAGGTGAGGAAGTTGCTGTTGGTGCGCGACACGCCAGGCGTGCCCACCGACGGCAGCTTCTGCAAGATATCGGCAATGTTTGGTGCGCCCTGCGCCGTGATGGCGTCGGCATTGATGATCTGCACCGGCGTCGAAGCCTCGATCTCGGGCCGCGCAATGCGCGAACCGGTGACTACGATTTCCGTAATGTCGTCTTTTTTGTCTTTACCCTCTTCGGCAGCCAGGACGGCGGACGAAAATGTGCTGCCAACGACGGCAGCCGTGCCTAGAAACAGCGCGCACCGGACCGCGCGCCTGACAGACGTATGCATCGACATGAAAGCTCCCTCCGCGACGTTATAAGCATGGGCCGCAGTAGGGATAATTGGCTGTCCCTGCCCGGCCGGTAATACTGTGTACCCCCAGGCGCCGATTGCGTTCAGCGCTCGAGTTTCGTGTCGAGAGTACAACTGGAGTACGTCTGGGGCCAATCGCGCACGTTGCTGATAGGCCACGCGGGAGCAGCGGGAAAAGAAATATCCAGCTGAATATTTCTTTAGGGAAGGTCGAGCGCGTAGGATCCCTCCGACGCGCTCGAATCGGAAATGTTATTCGGTGGCGCGCGCCGGACGTGCCTTGTCCGGGGTCGTGCCCTCGCCGGTGAACGGCGAGAGCCTGAACACGACGCGGGTCGGTTCCAGCTTGGTCCGATATTGGGTGAGCGGCTTGCCGAATTCGCTCCATTGGGTGTCGCCACCCACGCCCCATTGCTCGGAATCCACCAGCAGGGTCACCTGCGTGTTCGGTACGACATCGGTCGACTTCCACGTGCCCGGCGGATGCCGGTCCAGATCCGAGTACGGGAACGCCAGCGCGTTCATCATCAGCGGCCGCTCGCTGCCGTCGACGCGCAGCCCATGGCCGCCGCCCGACAGCTCCATCCAGCGCACATCCACTTTGTTTCCTGTCTCCTGCGGTCGGATGTAATCGTGATTCTGGTCGCTGATCGCACCCCGCCACAGGCCGATCGCGGCGCTGGTCTTGCGGTCGACGTAACTTTCGTGAGGACCGCGTCCGTACCATTCGACGGTCGTGATATCGGTCGGCATGGCGAACGCGAGGCCGACGCGGAACGGCGGCGGCAGATCCTGTTTCACCGGCGTGAGCTCGCCGGCCACATTCACCGCGCCATTGCCCGCCATCGTATACGTCGTAGCAAATCGCGCCGCGCCCTCGCCCAGCGAATATTCAACGGTCAGTTCGGCCGGACCTTCGTCGAGATTGCGCGCCTTGACGGAATCGACCTTCCGGTTCTCGCTCATGGCCTTCCAAACCGCGAGCTCCTTCTCGGTGCCGATGCCAATGTCATTATCTGTAACCGCGCGCCAGAAATGAGGCGCACCGCCTGAAGCGAGCACCTTGTCGCCGAGGCGATAGTTGCGGATCAGGCCCGTCTTGCGATCCACCGTGAGCGTCGCTCCGCCGGCCGACAGCACGATGGCGCCGATCTCCTGGCGCACAGCGACCTTGCCGTTGCTCGGCGGCGCCTTCGCCGTCGGCGCACCGGCCAGGGGGAATTGTTCCCAACCGATCAGGTGGCCGCCAGGCACCAGCGGAATCGCGTTTTCCTTGGCCTTGACGCGCACCGTGACGAAATATTCCGCCTCGGAGCGTCGTGGCACGCTGCTGATCGGCAATTGAATGGTCTCGGCACTGCGAGCGCGAGTCGTCAGCCCCGGCAGCGATCCATTGGCGATCGGCACGCCGTTCTCTTCCACCTGCCATTCGAACGTGAACCCGGACAGGTCGAGGAAATCCTGGCGATTGCGCACCGTCACCCGGCCGGTGGCGCGATCGAAGCTGTCGAACTGAACCGGCGCGTACACCTTGTGCAGCTCATACAGGTGCGGATTCGGCGTGCGATCCGATTGCAACAAGCCGTCGCCGAATTCGATGTCGCCGCCCGGGTTCGGGCCGTACTCGCCGCCGTCGCCCCAATAACGACGACCGTCCTTGGTGTAGCGATACATGGACTGATCGACCCAATCCCAGATGAAGCCGCCCTGCAGCTTGTTCGGGTAGGCGTAGACCGTGTCCCAATATTCCTTCAGGTTGCCGCCGGAGTTGCCCATCATGTGCGCGTACTCGCACTGGATCATGGGCTGCTTGAAGTTCCAGTTGGTCGCGTAGTCGATCATCTTGGCGACCGGGTCATACATCGGCGCGTAAATGTCGGCGTACCAGTTCGGGCGGTGATCGTGAATGCCGTCCCACGTGCCCCAGCCGAGATAGCTCAGCAAACGATCGGGATCGCGCTGTTTCACCGCTGCGGCGGCGGCGACGAAGTTCGGACCGATGCCCGCCTCGTTGCCCAGCGACCAGAAAATGATCGAGGGATGATTCTTGTCCCGCTCCACCATGTTGACCGCGCGGCTGACGTGCGCGTCGCGCCAGGCGGGATCGAAGCCGATCTGCAGCTTCGCGCGATCGTCCGGATGTTTGTTCGCGTAGTCCATGTACGCGTGGCTTTCGAGATTGGTCTCATCGAGCACATACAGGCCGAAACGATCGGCCAGCTCGTACAGGTACGGATCGTTCGGATAGTGCGAGGTGCGGATCGCGTTGACGTTGTTCTGCTTCATCAACCGAATGTCACGTTCCATAGACTCCTTGGAAATCACATGGAACGTTTCCGGATCGTGCTCGTGACGATTGGCGCCGCGGATGGTGATCGGCGCGCCGTTCACCGTGACCAGCCCGTCCTTGATCGCAACCGTGCGGAAGCCGATGCGAGTCGGCGTGGATTGCACGATCTTGCCTTTCGCATCTGCCAGCTCGACCAGCAGCATGTAAAGGTTCGGTGTTTCTGCGGTCCACGGACGAACGTCGGGGATGATGCCGCTGAGCGTGACGGTTCGCTCCGCCTCGCCTGCCGGCACTGACATGGAGCGCGTCAGCACTTCCTTATCGCCGTCGAGCACGATGATGGTCGCCTTGGTCGCCGCACCCGGCGTCACCGCCACATCGACATTCAGCGTGCCGCGACGCTGGGCGACATCGTATCCAGCATGCGCAAAGAAATCGCGCACGCGCGTCTTCGGCACCGCCATGGCAAACACTTCGCGCTCGATACCGGAGACGCGCCAGAAATCCTGGTCCTCCAGGTACGAGCCGTCCGACCAGCGGAAGACTTGAATGGCAACCGTGTTACGTCCGGCGTGCGCGAAGCGCGTGATATCGAACTCGGAGGGCAGCTTGGAATCTTCCGAGTAGCCGACTTCCTTGCCGTTCACCCAGACGCGATAGGCCGAGCCCGCCGCACCGATGTGCAGAATTACGTCCTGGCCGGCCCAGCCCGCGGGCACTTCGAGATCGCGACGATACGAACCGACCGGGTTCGTGGCATGCGGAATCAGCGGCCGATTCGCCGGGAACGGATAGGTGATGTTGTTATAACGCGGCTGGTCGTAACCCTGCGCCTGCCAGTCGGCCGGCACCTTGATCGACTTCCACGAGGACACATCGAAGTCCGGCTGCTCGAAGCCGGTCGGCAGACGGTCCGCATCGGGCGAGAACGAGAACTTCCAGTCGCCGCTCAACAAGACGAACCGCGTCGACTGCGTGCGATGACCGACCAGCGCGCGCTCGCGACTTTCGAACGGGAAGCCCGTCGCTCTCGCGGGCAGCTTGCCTCGCGCGAACACTGCGGGGTTCTCCCAGTCCGGCCGGGACGGATCGACCTGGACCGGCTGGACCTGCGGCGCCTCCGCCGCCAGCGCCATTGAAGAAAAGACCAGTGGAGACAGAGCAAGCAGGGTCGCGCAGTTCAATCTCATCGAGCTAACCACCCACCATCGACAGCAAGGATGTGTCCATGCACGTAGCGCGCGGCGTCCGACGCCAGGAAAACAGCGATACCGCCGATATCGGCGGGATCGCCCCAGCGTCCGGCGGGGATGCGATCCAGAATCGCGCGGTTGCGGACCGGGTTGGCCTGCAGCGCGGCGGTATTGTTAGTCGCAATGTAGCCGGGCGCAATGGCGTTCACGTTCACGTTCTTGCCGGCCCACTCGTTGGCGAGCAGCTTGGTCATGCCGCCCACGCCGCTCTTGGACGCAGTGTAGCTGGCGACGCGAATGCCGCCCTGGAACGTGAGCATGGAGGCGATGTTGATGATCTTGCCGTAGCCTTCGCCCACCATGTGTCGCCCGGCGCGCTGGCATAGAAAGAACGTCGACTTCAGGTTCGTATCGATCACCGCGTCCCAATCCTCTTCGGAGAATTCGAGCGCATCGGCGCGGCGGATGATGCCGGCGTTGTTGATGAGGATGTGCAGGCCGCCGAGCTCTTTGAGCGTCTGTTCGATCACGCGATCGATCGGCTCGATGCTCGACAGGTCCGCCGGAACGATGACGGCACGACGGCCCAGCGCCCGCACGCGAGCGACCGTGTCTTCAGCCGGCGTACGGCCCACCGCCGCGATGTCGGCGCCCGCTTCGGCCAATGCCACTGCGATCGCCTGCCCGATGCCGGTGTTCGCGCCCGTAACGATCGCGACGCGACCGGAAAGATCGAATGGATGACTCATCGCAGCTGGCACACGTCGTAGACATTCATGTCGTTGTAGTCGAGGTTTTCACCGGCCATGGCCCAGATGAAAGTGTAATTGCTGGTGCCGGCGCCCATGTGCACCGACCACGGCGGCGAGATCACGATGTCTTCGTTCTTCATCACGATGTCGCGCAGCGCGTCCGGCCGGCCCATGAAATGAAACACGTGATTGGTGCCTTCCAGGTCGAAATACAAATAGATCTCCGAGCGGCGCTCATGCACGTGCGGCGGCATGGTGTTCCAGACGCTGCCCGGCGCGAGCTTGGTGAGGCCGAGGCACAGCGAGGCGCTGCGACAGGTGTGGGGCAACACCAGCTGATGAATCGTGCGCTGGTTGCCCGTTTCCGGGCTGCCCCGCTGCATCGGGTTCGTGTCCGCCAATGTGATCTTCCGCAGCGGAAACGGCGCGTGAGCGGGCACGCTGAGCAGATAAAAACGCGCGCCTTCGCCGGCGAATTCAACGTCGTTCGAACCCATCGGCACGTACAGCGCTTCGTACTTGGCCAGCGGAATCGGCTTGCCGTCGACGGTGACCGTGCCTTCGCCCTTGCCGATGTTGACGACGCCCAGCTCGCGACGTTCGAGCAGCGGATGGCCCTTGGCACTTTCCGGCTCGGTCTGGCGAGGCAGCGACAGCGGCTGAGCCGTGGGCACGGCGCCGCCGATGATGAAGCGCTCGCCGTGGGAATAATTCAGCACGATCTCGCCGGTGCGAAATACATTCGACACCAGGTAACGATCGCGCAGGTCCTGGTTGGACGCGCCATTCATCATGTCGGGATGAGTGGCGTAATAAGTCTTTTCGAACATCAGACGATCCTCCGTGTGCCGCGTCAGGGCGCGGACTTGTCCAGTTCGGCCACGGCGGTCGCCGCCAACAGGAAAGCGCCGACACCATAATATTGCGTGTCGCTCGCTGCCACCGACTCGGGCCGATCGCTCACCTGCTGCACCCAACCCAAGCGGCCGTCGGGCTGGATTGCTCTGGTCAATGCCGCCCAACCTCGGCGGACCACAGGTTCGTATTGATCACGCGGCAGCAGCCCCGCTTTGATGCCCCAGGCCATGCCGTAGGTATAAAAGCCGGTGCCGCTGGTTTCGGGCGGCGAATCCTCCGGCGCGAGCAGCGACGGCGGCCAGTAACCATCGGGCTTTTGCAACACTAGCAGACGAGCTGCCATTTCAACGAACAATGCTCCCATGCGTTTGCGATCGGGGCTGCCCTCGGCGAGAGACGGCAACGTGCGCGCGATGCCGCCGAAGACCCAGCCGTTGCCGCGACTCCAAAACATTTTGCGACCCTTGGCGTCGCGGCGTTCGAAGAAACGGCTGTCGCGATAATAGAGATGCTCGACCGGATCGAACAGGAAGTCGGTGGTGGCCCACCATTCCTTCATGGCGAAGCTGCGATAGCGATCGTCGCCGGTTTGTTTGGACAATTCGACGAATGCCGGCGGCGCCATGAACAAGGCGTCGCACCAGCACCAGCGTTTCAAACATTCGGCCGCGCCGTAACCTTCCGGCGGCACGTAGAACGCCAGGGTCGTGACTGCCGGCTTGTTGATGACGGTATCGAAAACTTTGCGGGTGGGCGCACGAGCCGCCTCACCCTTGCCGTTCGCCGCAGCCCACAGGTAGGACTGCGTGATGGTGTGATCGTCGGCGAAGTAGGTTCGGGAGCCAGGCTGCCATGCATTGGCCTGGCCCATTTTCATGACCGCCTGGCGGATACGAGACGGTGCACCCGCATCCGCCAGCGCGGTCATGCCGACCCAGAACACAGCTTGTTCCCAGCTGCGCGGATTCTCGGTTTCGTTGGTCTTGCGCGAAGCCACCACCTGCCCCATCCGGGCGAGCTGCCAGTCCGCGAGATGCACCGCTGTGTCCAGCGGTGCATTCGAGGTTTGAGCCTGCGCTGCTTGCGGAACAACCGCAGTCAGCGCGGTCAGGGCGATGGTTGTTGCAAACAAACGCACTGTCATCCTCTTCTCCTAATCCCGCGGGATTCCCTTTTGCGAATCCTTCGATTCGCAACGGTCAGAAACCGCCGCGGATGCCGAGCGAGAACGTCTTACCGTTGTAGTAAGAGTTGTCGCGACGGCTGCTGCCGTTGCCGCTCGGACCGTCCGGATCCTGATAATAGATGTAAGTGTTTTCGTTGGTCAGGTTCAGCGCATCGAAGCGCACTTCCAGCGCCTCGCTGAAGCGATAGCTGATGGAAGCGTCGAGGAAGCCCAGCTCCGAGTTGTACGGAATCTGGTCGTTGCCGCTGTTCACCTGGCTGCCGTTCGGGACGCTCTTGCCGCGGTAGTTATAAGACGTGCGCACCGCAAACGGCCCTTTTTCATAGTAGGCCGTGAGGCTGTACGCGGTCTCCGGCACCAGCGCGACCGAGATGCTCCGGCCTTCGGTCGTCACGAAGTTATAACCTTGCGTGTCGACGTTGGTGTAGCTCAGGATCGTGCCGAGGCCGTCGAACGGCGCCGGCAGGAAATTGAACGTCTGCTGATAGGCGAGCTCGATGCCCTTCAGATCGATCGTGCCCTGGTTGATGTAACGCGTCCGGCGCAACAGCAGGTCGTCCGGGATGTCGCCGCTCGGATAGCCGAGTGCGAGCGCGTTGAACGCGCTGTCCGGCAGGCCGGTCGATCCCAGCGTCACCAGGTCGACGACCGGCGTCGCCGTACCATCCAGGCTCTTCTTGAACACGCCGCCGCTCAGCAGGCCGCCGGGAGCGAAGTACCACTCCAGGCCCATGTCGAACTGCGTCGCGACCTGCGGCTCCAGGTTCGGATTGCCGACGGTGATCTCCGCGTTGAAAATATTCGGCACCACCGTGCCGCTGGCGATATTCACCAGCGCCGCGCGCGTGATCGTCTTGCCCGCCGAACCGCGCAGCACGAGATCCTGCGTGATATCGAATGCGAGGCTCAGCGACGGCAGATAGTTGTGATATCCGCCCTCGATTTCCTGCGGCGCGAACTGACCGTTGCCGATGCTGTAATAGTTGTTGATGGTCACGTCGGTATCTGCGTAGCGCATGCCGATGTTTCCACGCAGCTCGTGGCCGGCGATATCGGTTGTGCCATTCACTTCAACGTAAGCTGCAGTCACGGCCTCTTGAGCATCGAACGCCTGGTTCAGCCGCACCGGCGCCGCTGCATTCACGCCGTTCGCGTTGAGAAAGCCCATCACGAACTGCCGCGGGAAGGTCGCGAACTGCGACGGATAGCCCGGGTTGCCGCCGTTCTCCAGGCTGCCGTACTGGATGTACGGATTCATATAAGAGAACACATTGAGGGTCGAAAACGTACCGCCGGTCGGCAGGGTGCGCGACTTGGCGAGCGCGGTGCCGTCCTGGCGCTGCACGATTTTGGTCGTGTTCACGTGGCTCGCGCCCACCAGCGCCGACCATTCGATGCCGGCCCACTGGCCCGCGTCCCAATCCAGCTGCAGCCGGCCGGTGCCCTGGCGATCGATTTCGCGATTCAACGCAAAGCCCAGGTCCGCTGCAGAGTAGTTGCTGGGATTGGTGTAATCGACCGGCGACGTGATGCTCGGATAGCTCACATTGCCGGTGGGATCGAACGTCGAGGTCACACCGTAGATGTTGTAGAAGATTCGATTTTCCGAGTACCAGGCGTTGCTGTCGCTGGCATTGACGGCCGCCGACAGCTTCAACGTGTCGGTCAAGTCGTAGGCGCCGCGCAGGATGCCGTATTTGAACTCGGTCTCCGCGTTTCGATAGAAGCTCTCGCCGAGGTAGCTCGCGTTCGCAAACGTGCCGTACAGATTGTTGTACTGATCGATGTGCACGTCGACCGGCACCAGGCCGTTGTTTCCAGCCGTACCCGGCGCCGCAGTCGTGCCGGCCACCGTGCGAGAGTTACGCACCGCTACGCCGAATGTGTATTCGTCGGGCGCGTCCTGCAGCTTGGAGAAGATGCCGTCGAGGCTCACTTCCAGGCGATCGTTCTTGAACTGCAACGACGCCACCGTGCCCATGCGCTCACGCTCGTTGTTCGAGGTGTACACGCGATAGAAACGCGGCAGGAAAGCATTCTCGACCTGCTGACGCGTCAGGTTGCCGAGATTGGTGCGCGGATCGTTGAAGTTCAGCTGGAACTGGAACGGTCCGAAGGTATTCGGCGTGGTCTGTCCCAGATACGGACGCTGGCCGAGCGCGCTGGTGTTGTAACCACCCGTCGACTGAAAGCCGGAGCGTTCGTTGATGTTCTTCGCGTAGGCCACGCCGAGCAGCGCACCGAAATTGCCCCACGTGTCGCTGACCAGCAGCGAGCCGCGCGGCGTCCACTCTTCCGACTGGCTGTTGTAGTTGTATGCACCGCCGTAGCGAATGACACGCTCGTTGCTGTCGAACGGACGCGGCGTCTGCAAATCGATGTTGCCGCCGATGCCGCCCTCTTCCAGGCTCGCCTGCGGCGTCTTGTAAACGTCGACGCGGCCGAACAGCTCCGAAGGAAACACGTCGAAGTTGAAATCGCGCGTCGAGCTGCCGACGTTCTGCGATGAGGTGGTGCGGACCGGCGCACCGTTGATCGTTGTCAGCGAGTACTGCGAACCCAGGCCGCGGATACTGATGCGCTGGCCTTCGTTGCTCGCGCCGTCACGGCTCAGGAACACGCCCGGAATACGTTGCAACGAGTCTGCAACGTTCTGCTCGGGGAATTTGCCGATGTCCTCGGCGACGATGGAGTCGCGAACACCGATGGCTTCGCGCTTCAGCTCGATGCCCTGCGCCAGGCTTTCGCGGAAGCCGGTGACGACCACTTCCTCTACGGCATTCGCGTTCGATGTGTTCTGCGACTCGGCAGGTGCCGCCGTTGGCGCCCCCGAGCTTGGCTCAGAACCGGCCTCTGAACTGGCCTGGGCGTGCGCCCCGATAGCAAAAGAATAGAGCACGGCCGACACGGCCGCCGATACAGCAACATTTCTCATACTGCCCCCACGCGCTTCGCGGCACCGGCCGCTGTGTAAGTTGTAGTACAAGTTTAGTCGCTTAATCGGAGCCGTCAATTGCCTGACTTATTTTTTTGTCGGCGCCCCTTCGTCGAGCGCATTGCTCAGCGCCGTGTGCCGGTTCAGGCTTTCCTGCATGTGACGACGAGCCGCCGAGCGGGCGCGCGTGGCGTCCATGCGCACGATTGAGTCTAGAATTGCCTCATGTTCCGCGTGCACCTTGCCGACATAAGCCTGGTGCGACTGGGGCGGATGGTCGCGCAGGTACAAGTTGCGCGGCGGCACCAGGCGGATCCCTAGGAAGTCCATTAGTCTGACATAATAGTCATTCTTGGTCGCACGGGCGATGGTCATGTGGAACGCGGCGTCGGCTTGCGCGGAGGCAACGGGGTCGGAGCTCACCTCTTCCATCCTCCGGAGCGCAGCGCGCATGGCCGTTATGTCATCGAGCGTGCGTCGCGAAGCCGCGAGCGCGGCCATCTCGGTTTCGATCGCCAGACGCATCTCGAGCAGCTTGATCACGTCGGACAACTCACTCAATTCTTCACGCGTCACCTGGAAGGCGCGGTATCGAACATTGTCCGGCACGTACACGCCCGAACCTTGCCGGGACACTGCAAATCCCTGTGCTTCCAGACGTGCGACCGCTTCGCGCACCACCGTGCGGCTGACCTGTTCCGCTTCCGCAATTTCCTTTTGCGACGGAAAACGCGAGCCCGGCGGCATCTCTCCGGAGAGGATGCGGGCTTCCAGTTTCGAGAACAGAGCATCGGCGAGTGAGGTGGATTTGCTCATCGTTCCTTCCTGTCGCGGGCGGTCGCATTCCGGACCGCGACATCGTAAGCTCCAAGGTTATCATACAAGTTAGAGGTTGCAGCCAATGCGGAAGATCCGAAGCCGGGCGCTCTGTTTGGCCTTGATGATTTGCGCCAGTCCTCTCCTCGGCACCGCGGCGGACTCGGGCGATGCGGCCAAGCTTCCGCCCATCGCCAGCCCACTCCCCGCACCGACCAGCCGTGAACCCGCGGCGGCTGCCGTGCTCGCATCGTATCGCTACGACGATTTGCTGTGGGAAAACGATCGTACCGCGCATCGCATCTATGGCCATGCGCTCGAAGCTGCCGAACCGCCGTCGGGTTCGGGCATCGACTCCTGGGGCAAGAACGTCGCGTGGCCGTTCGCCGATCGGCAGTTGCGCACCGGCGACCAGCACGCGTATCACGGCGAAGGCTTGGACTTTTATAACGTCGGCACGTCGCGCGGCGCCGGCGGCTTGGGCATCTGGTACGACAACAAGCTGTGGACCTCACGCAATTTCGTACGTCATCGCATCTTGCAAACCGGTGGCAAAGTCGCCGACTTCGAGGTCGAGTACGCGCCCTGGCCGGTCGATGTCCAGCGCAAAGTCTGGGAAACGCGTCGTTTCACGCTGCCGCTCGGCACGCAGTTCACGCGCCTGGTGTCGACGATCTCATCGGACAAACCCGAGCCGCTGCTGGTCGGAATCGGCATCGGCAAGAAAACCACGGGCGCCGACGGCGCATTGACGGTCGATCGCGCCAAAGGCGTGTTGTCGTGGTGGGGCCCAGAAGATGGCGAGCACGGCGGCATGGCCATCGCGATCCGCGTCGATCCGTCGATGATCGCTGAAGTGCGCCAGGATGCGGACAATCACCTGGTGCTGTTGAAAGTGACGCCGGGCCGACCGTTTGTTTATTACTCGGGCTCGGCCTGGAACAAAGGCCAGGGCGGCTTTCGCACTCGCGCCGCCTGGGACAGCTACGCAGCCAGCGAAAAACTCGACTTCACGGTGCCGGGAGCGAATCGATGAGCGTCAAGCGACGTAACTTTCTGGCAGCGATGGGCACTGGCGCGGCGCTCGCGGCAGCGCCTCTGCCCGCCTCTCCGAAGTCGCTCACCTCATCATCGGCAGCTTTGCCCAACGGCGCGGATGACCGCACCTTTTCGCTCAAGCTGCTGGAAAAAATGGCCAGCCCGCTGCTGGGCCGAATGTCACAAGGCCGCCTGCAGAGCGAATGGCAGCCGGAGCTGAGCCCGACCTGGGACGGGCGCAATCCAAAGGTCGGCTATCTGGAAGGTTTCGCACGGCTGATCGACGGCATCGCACCCTGGCTCGCGCTGCCCGACGATTCGAGTGCCGAGGGACGTTTGCGCGCGACGCTGCGTTCTCAGGCACTGCAGAGCTACGCGCATTCGGTCGATCCGAAGAGCCCCGATTATTTGTTGTGGTCTAGCGAAGGTCAGCCGCTGGTGGACTCGGCCTATTTCACCAGCGCCCTGCTGCGAGCGCCCGATGCGCTGTGGAAACCGCTCGATGCCACGACCAAACAGCGCATCATCACTGAGATTCAGGGCTTGCGGCGCGTGTCTCCGCCGTATACCAATTGGCTGCTGTTCGCGGCGATGAACGAAGTGTTCCTGCTGTCCGTCGGTGCGCAGTGGGATCCGGTGCGCATCGACCTGGCCGTGCGCAAGTTCAACGAATGGTACGTGGGCGATGGCTGGTACGCGGACGGCACGCGCTTTCATTTCGATCTTTACAACAGCTACGTCATTCACCCGATGCTGACGCAGATCCTGGAAGTGCTGGTCGCCACCAACGCCCGCTTCAACAGTCTGAAGGCCGAAGAACTGCTGCCGTTGCAGTACAAGCGCATACAGCGCTACGCGGAAGAACTGGAACGGATGATCGGGCCGGACGGCGCTTACGCTGCGATCGGCCGCTCGCTCACATATCGCACTGCTGCCCATCAGCCGATCGGTTTCCTGGCCTGGAAGAAAAAGCTGCCGGCAAAAGTTCCCGAAGGCCAGGCGCGCGCTGCAACCATGGCGGCCCAACGACGCGTGTTTGCGGACCCCAGCAACTTCGACGCGAACAGCTTCCTGACCATCGGCTTTACCCGCCATCAGCCGACGCTCGGCGATATCTATTCGAACGCCGGCAGCATGTATATCGCGTCGGAAAGTCTCATCGCACTCGGCCTGCCGGCAAACGACAGCTACTGGACCGCGGCCCCTCAGCCCTGGACCATGCGCCTGGCCTACTCGGGCCAGGACTTTCCGAAGGATTACTACGTCGACTATTGACTGGTAACATCCGCGGCTTGACCGCAAACAACAAAACAGCCAAACGGGAGCGCCGCCCTCCCGTTCACATGACCATCGCGCGCGACCTGGGCATTTCCATCGTCACAGGTCAGCGCGAGCCCGGCACCATTCTGCCCAGCGAGGTGGAGCTGGCCGAGCAATTCCACGTCTCGCGAAGCGCGATCCGCGAATCGATGCGGATTCTCACCGCCAAGGGCCTGGTGGAAAGCCGGCAAAAGGCCGGCACTCGCGTGCGGGACCGCAACGAATGGCACATGCTCGATCCGCTGCTGCTCGCCTGGATGTTCGAAGGCGTGCCGCCGCGAAAGTTTGTACAGAGCCTGTTTCAGCTGCGAATGATCGTCGAGCCAGCAGCCGCCGAGCTGGCAGCTACAACACGCAACTCCCAACAGCTCTCGCGCATGGGACACGCGCTGGAAGAAATGGGGCGGCACGGTCTCATGTCCGAGCAAGGACAACGCGCCGATCAACAATTTCACGCCATCATTCTGGAGGCGACCGACAACGAGCTGATCGTGAGCCTGGCCGCAAGTATCTCTGCAGCCGTGCGCTGGACGACCTTCTTCAAATACCGCTCGTCACGTCACTTCAGCGATCCCATGCCACAGCATCGCTTGTTGTTTGAAGCGATCGCCAATGCCGATCCGGTGGCGGCGAGGCAGGCGACGGTCGAACTGGTGCGCCAGGCGCAGTTGGATACGGAAGCCGCGCTCAAAGGCTGACTCGTTACTCGTCGAATACGGCTCCCGCGTCCGCCAGCAGCTCACGCAGCACGGAACGATGGCAGTGAGATTCGTCTTCGCAATAACAGCCCACCGAGAAGTTGCTGTCCCGTGACAGCACCGCCAGCAACTCGATCGTGCGGCTGTTCTCGGGCGTCGCCATTTCGTGGCGATATTTCTTGGTAAAGGCCGTCCATTGCTTCGGCGCCTCCGCCGACAGCCCCATCTTCATCGTCTCCGGACTCGGTGCGAGATTTGGAAACCAGACGTCGTACCAGTTTTGCGAAGCAAACTCGACTTTGGGCACGCCCCTGGGCGGCCGGCGTACGGTTCCAATGCGAGTGCCCTCACCTTTGATTCGCGGAGTTCCGAGCCTGACGACGCGCACGACCACAGCAGTCTCCTGAAGAGCGCAGGAGACGGCAGTCTATCAAACGCCCGGACTCACGCACTGGCTCGCACGCAGCAGGTCGTCCGTACTTACCAGCTCCAGGCGCCGCCGCCGCTTCAAATGGCGCCGCCGCGAATGTTCGATCAGCGGCCGCCACACCGCGCCGGTCAGACGATGTTTGATGAGCAGGTGCCAGATGCGATTCGAGCGTTTGTAGAGATAGCTCATCGCAAGATATGCGAGCACTGCCCGCGAGTCCTCGGGGCGGCGGCGCCAGATCGATGCATGTGAGAACAGCCGGTCGTAACACCACGCGTAGCCGCGATCGAGCTCTTCGCAGCTCATGTGCTTCGGCTGGAACACGACGTGCGCGGTGTCGTACTTGTCCCAGTCACGATGCAGGATGCGTCCTTCCGCTTCGAGCTGGCGAAAGAACGGCGTGCCCGGATACGGCGTCAAAATATGAAACGTCGCGCATTCGAGCCGGTTCGCCTCGATCCACTCCACCGTGCGCTCGAAGACATCGGGACGATCGTGATCGAACCCGAGCACGAAGCTGCCGTTCACCTGAATCCCGTAACGATGCAGCAGCGCGACGCGGCGGGCGTAATCTTCCGGCGCCGGTGTGCGCTTGTTCGCGTCCGTGAGATTGCCAGCATTGAGCGACTCAAAACCCACGAACACGCCCGTACAGCCAGCCAATGCCATCTCAAGCACCAGTTCGGGATCATCAGTGACATCGATGGTCAACGCTGCGCTCCAGATGATGCCGAGGGGCCTCAACGCGATGCATAGTCGTCGCAGGTAATCCGGCCGCGAGCCGAGATTGTTATCGACGAATACCGTGTAGGGCTGCCCGTCCGCTGCAATCTCGTCCGCGATCTGCTGCACGTCTCGCATGCGATACGGCATGTGCAGGCCGTCGGTTGCCAGGTAACAAAAGCCGCAGCGGTTGTGACAGCCTCGCGTGGCGATCACGCTCGTCGTGGTGAGAAACGAATCGCGTGGTAACAAGCTGCGTCGAGGCGCCGGATCCAGGCGGTACTGACGCGCATAGTTTGCGCTGTACCGAGGGCTCAGTTCACCGCGCTCGATGTCTTCCAGAATCTGCGGCCACAACTGCACGCCATCTCCGATCGCAATCGCATCTGCATGTTCCGCTGCTTCGTCCGGACACGACAGCACATGCAGGCCACCGAGAATGACGATGGAGCCCTGAGCGCGATACCAACGCGCCAGCTCGTACGCGCGCTTGGCGAACGTGAGATGCACAGTGATGCCGACGACGTGCGGCAGTGGCTCTCGCGGCGGCGGACCTTGCAGCAGGTTCTCGTCCCAATAGCGAAGGTTCCAATGTTCCGGCGTCGCGCCCGCGAGGCTCGTGAGTGCGAGTGTCGGCGTGAGCACATGCTTTCCATAGCTCGCCCGTGGATCCTTTGGATAGAAAGGATTCAGCAGCAACGCAAGATGCCGCTGCGGCTGCAATCCCGCGTGGGCCGGGGAACCGTGGTGACCGTGGTCGCGCCTGCGGCGGCGCCGGCCGAGGTGCCGCCGTCCTGCCCGGCGCAGGGCGCCCAGGTCGATTTCACGGGCATGTTCATGCTCGTGGTCGACGACGAAC
>CAMLEO010000031.1 GCA_946478975.1 uncultured Steroidobacter sp. | reverse complement strand
CGCGATTGAGCCGCAAGGGCGCTCAGCCGGCGGAGCAGGGCATGCCGCGCGTGCCGCTCGAACCTTCGCTCAAATCCGTGCAACAACTCGATCGCACGCTTTGTGACATTGCCGAGCGGTTTGGAGACGCGAAACAGGATCGGGTCAGGATGGAACTGGAGTATCCCCACATTCCATCCTGCGGCAGTTGATGTTTTGAGTTGATGTTCTAACCGGCGCCGTTCCAGACGCCGGTCGCGGCGGTTGTTCTCACGTAGTCCGAGAAGTCGCGTGCCGGCCGTCCGAGCGCTTCCTGCACGCCGTTCATCACATTCACATTGCGGCCATCGAGCACGACCGTAAACAGGTCGAGCAGCAGGTCGGCGATTTCTTTCGGCACATACGGCCGCACGGCTTCTTCGAACGCTGCCGGCGTGACTTGCACGTAACGCATCGGCCGCCCGGAGACGGCGGAAATCTCTTGCACCGCCTGCTCAAATGTCAGCGCGCGCGGGCCGGTAACTTCGTACAAGCGATTGCGATGACGACTATCAGTTAGCGCCGCGGCCGCGATATCGGCGATGTCATCCACATCGATAAAAGGTTCGGGCACCGGTCCGGCGGGCAGCGCGAGCTCGCCCGCAAGCAAACCGTCGAGCAAATAACCTTCCGAAAAATTCTGTGCGAACCAGCTCGCGCGCACGATGGTCCAGGGAACGCCGGAGGCTTGCAGCGCAGCCTCTGAGCGTTGCGCGCCAGGCTCGCCTCGACCGGACAGCAGCACGATGTGTTCGAGCCCTTTGTCCCGCGCGAGCCCGGAGAGTTTCGCGATCGCCTCGCTTGCGCCGTCGAGCGACAGATCCGGTTGATACGTCACATACGCTTTGGAAACACCGTCGAGCGCGGCGGCCCAGGTCTTTGGCTCCGTCCAATCGAATGCCGGTGTGGTCGAGCGCGAAACATCGCGAGTGGCGATGCCTCGGGCCCGCAATCGTTCGCTGACGCGGCGGCCGGTCTTGCCGGCGCCACCGATGACCAGAACTGTTGCGCTCGTCATGTGTCCTCCTAACCTGTGCGTGTGAAATCCATGTGCCAGTTGGTTTCCCAGGTGCTGCCGCCATCGCCCGAGAACGCCTGGTCCCAATGCGCCGAGGTCGGCGTGATCTGCGTCCAGCGGAAGCGCACCTTCACCGGTTTGCCTTTCCAGGTGTCCTCGCCGAGGAAGGTGCCCTCGCCATTGGCAAAGCCGCCTTTCACCGGCGGGTCGATGCCGGGCCGGCGCGAGTCGATCCACCAGATCGCCCATTGTTTGCTTTCAATATCGAACGCGCGCACGCCGACGCCTCGATAGCGTCCCGAAGGCAGGTTCAGCACGTTGTCATCGACGTTGCCGCGTCCGCCCATCAGCGGCCAGTTCACGCACGTGCCGGTGAATTCCTGCCACTCGGTGCTGCCGGCGAGCCGATCTTTCAATCGCCGATGGCGCACCGACCAGCTGCCGACCAGCCATTTCCAATCGTTGGCGTGCGGCGCGAACGCGGGTTCAAGGGCATCGGCGGTCGTTGCCGCCGCGGAGGCGGAAGCGAATTCCGGCAATAACACAGCTACTAAATCGGTGGCCAACACGTCGCGTCGATCGATCCCAGTCATGGTGAGCTCCCAAAATTTGCGGACGCCTCGACTTATAGCGACGCATATCTGACAACCTGTGTCAGGATGGCTGGCTGCGGAGGAAACGATGAGCGCGAGTCGGTTGCTGTCCATCATGTTGCTGCTGCAGGCGAAGGGGCGAATCAATGCCACGGCGCTGGCGGAGGAGCTCGAAGTCTCGGTGCGGACGATCTACCGCGACATGAATCAACTCAGCGCGGCTGGCGTGCCGGTGTTTGCCGATCGCGGCTCGACCGGCGGCTTTCAACTGCTGGATGGTTACAAAACCCAGCTCACCGGTTTGACCGCCGAAGAAGCGAGCGCGTTGTTTCTGTTGGGACTGCCCGCGGCGGCTGCAGATCTCGGGCTCGGCGAAGCGATGTCCGGGGCGCGCAGAAAGATCGACGCCGCGTTGCCGGACGAACGTCGCCGTGGCGCCGATGCTGTCGCCTCGCGCTTTCATCTCGACACCACCGGTTGGTTCAAGCCGATCGAAAAGCCCGAGATGTTGCCGGCGCTGGCGCGTGCGGTGTTTCGCGAACGTCGCGTCGTCGTTCGCTACAACAGCTGGACCGCAGAGAGCGTCAAAGATCTCGCGCCGCTCGGCATCGTGCTGAAGGCGGGTGTCTGGTATCTGGTTGCACTCGGACGCAAAGGTGCGCCCGCGACTTATCGCGTGTCTTCGATTCGTTCGCTGGAGATGACCGAGGTTGAATTCAAACGTCCGCCCGGCTTCGACTTGCAAGAGTACTGGGCGATGGCCGTCCGCGAGATGGCCACACGCTTGCATCGTGGGACGGCGACGCTGCGGCTTTCCGATCGCGGATTTCAACTGCTCGGCAAGTTGAGTCCAGAAGTCGTGCAAGCCGCCGAGCAAACGCGCAGCAAGCCCGATGCAGCGGGCTGGACCGTCGTGGAGATTCCGGTGGAGCACACTGACAACGCGATCTGCGACATTCTTTCGCTCGGCGTCGATGCCGAGCTGCTCGCGCCACCGGCTTTGCTCGAAGCAATGCGGCAGTCGGTGAGTTGCCTCGCCGAACGTTACACGCACTCGAGCAAACAGTGACGTCATGGGAACCGCTGTGATGCTGGGTTCCCGTTGAATGTAGCTCGACGCGACGGCGTGGACGAATTGCAGCGCCCACTGCCGGCGAGTCGATCGGGAACTTTCCCGACAAACAATCGTTGCTAGATCGTGTGCTCGCAGTCTGGGTGGACAATTAGGGGCGGCCGCCGTGCGGCGGTTTCGATGGTTGCTCATCGTGCCATTGGCACTGTGTGCGGCATGCGTCACGCAAAATCCGCGTGTCGAGCCTCCCGAGCAAAAGCCGCCGATCGTCGCAAAACAGCGTGCGCTCTCCGAGGACGAGGGCGATCCGCTGCTTCGCTCGGCGCTCGAAGAATATAAAGACGACCCCGCAGTTCGCGAGCTCATCGAGTCGGTGCGGCATTACTCTTCGTCGCCGTTGATGAGCGGCAACCAGGTGCGCGTGCTGATCGATGGGCCGCAAACGTACGCGTCGATCGAATCGGAGCTGCAACAGGCGCACCACAGTATTCACATCGAGACGTTCATCTTCGGCGCCGAGGATATCGGCCAGCGCTTCGCGAAGCTGCTGGCGCAGAAGCGCAAGGAAGGCGTCGAGGTGCGCGTGCTTTACGACAGCATCGGCAGCATGGACACGCCGAAATCGTTCTTCGACGGGCTGCGCCAGCAGGGCGTCGAAGTGCGCGAGTTCCGGCCCATGAATCCCGTGAAGAATCCGCGGGTGTGGGACATCCAGAATCGCGACCATCGCAAGATCATCGTGGTCGACGGCAAGGTGGGTTTCACCGGCGGCATCAACATCGACAGCACGTATTCCAGCGCTTCCACCAGCCGGCCCGGCCCGAAGCGCGGCATGAAGGACGGCTGGCGCGATACTCACATTCGCATCGAAGGCCCGGCGGTCAAGCAGCTGCAGACATTGTTCTTCGACTCGTGGTCGCAGGCTGGCGAGCGGGTGCGAATGAAGGACGAGCAGGATTACTTCCCTCCGCCCAAAGCCGCCGGCGACATGCTGGTGACCATCGTCGCCAACGACAGCGAGTCCGACGATCGTTCTTTGTATGGAACATATCTGGCGGCGTTCACGCACGCCAAGAAACGATTGTGGATCACGCACGCCTACTTCGCGCCCAACGAGGAAATGTTGGATGCGATGGAAAAAGCGGCACAGCGAGGCGTGGATGTGAGACTCATCGTGCCGGCCTTCACCGATTCGAGGATCGTGCTCAACGCCACGCAGGCCACGTACACGCGGCTGCTGAAAGCGGGCGTGCACCTGTACGAGCTGCAGGATGCGCTGCTGCATGCCAAGACGGTCGTCGTCGATGGCGCGCTGTCCATCGTCGGCTCGGCCAATCTCGACATGCGCAGCTTCGTGCACAACGACGAGGCCAATGCCATCGTCATCAGCCGCGATTTCGGTCAGCGCATGGAAGAAGTCTTCAATAAAGATCAGCGCGCGTCCAAGCCAGTCGATCTGAAGCGCTGGGAAAAGCGCTCCGTGTGGCAACGGATGAAAGAATTCACCGTGAACTTGTTCAGCTACTGGCTGTGATTTTTCGGGTCGAAAGCGGCCGAGGCCCTTTCGACACGAACTAGCGGCCGAACACCGCGGCGATCGCGCTGCTGCCGCGGCCGAGTGGATCCTTGCGAATCGCTTTTTCCTCTTCGCCCACTTGGGTGAACAGGCCGTTGAGCGCTTGCGTGAGCACGTGCTGTTCCAGGTCGAGGTCCGGCTTGTTGGCCAGCGGCAATTGTTTGTAAGCCGAGAGCAGCTGCTGATACTGCTGGTAGAAGCCGATCTGCTTCAGGCTGTTCTGGATGATGGGCAAGTAACGTTGCCGCAGCTCGGCCTCGGTGTGGCCGCGGAAGTAATCGGTTGCGGCGGTGTTGCTGCCACGAACGATGCCCATCGCGTCGGTGATCGTCATGCTGCGCACGGCGTTGATGAACACGCCTTTGGCTTCGACGGCGGCGCGCTCGGCGCCCTGATTCATCAGCAACTCGATGCGATCGACCTGGCCGCCAAGCCCGAACTGACGCAGGCGGCTCGCGATCGGCTGAACCGCTTCAGGCAGCCGGATGCGATAGATGGGGCTGTTCTGATAACCGCCGGCTTGCGACAGCAGGTCGGAAGCGCGAGTGCTGCCGAGTTCCAGCGATTCCTTGATGGCGCGCGTCAACGCGGACGGATTCGACTGACCTGCGGTTTCGGCGCTGGATTGCAGGATCTGCGTCATTTCCGCGCAGCCACCCAGGCCCAGCGTGAGCGAGAGCGTGACTCCCATCACCGACAATGAACGAACTATTCTCATGATGACCTGAAATCGAGCCAGGAAGGGCGCAGTGTAGCGCGAGTCCGATGCCGGCAATGTGAACTCAGGCAGACGGATCCGGGAACTCGTGCAGATAACACGCCGGCGAGCTGTATTCGCCCGCGTCTTCATCGGCTGGCGCGAATCGAGTGGTTGCGACCAGGAGCGCTTCGCCTTCCGGCGGACCTGCGATCAGCAACTCGCCTGTATGTGACCAGACGGCGCTGCGGCCGGCGGACTGCCAGGTGTCGTTGCCATGGCCGAAGTTCGCCATCAGCACCATCATGCGATGCTCGCGCGCATAGCCGGCGAGCAGGTTCGTGTCATACGCGTAGCCATTCGGAGTGATGAAGCAGCTTGCGGCGTAAATCTTCGCGTCACGCTGTGCGGTTTCGGCCGCGTGTTCCGCATGAGTGATCTCGGCGCAGATTGCGATGCCGACGCTGTGACCTTGGACGCACATCGGATCGCCGCCGGCACCGGGTGTAAATGTCTTTTCCTCGCCTTCATGCAGAAAGCGCTTGGTGTAAGTCACAACGGGGCGGCGAGGAGAGAAGCACAGTGCACCGATGTGCAAGCCATTGACGGAAACAACCGGCGCACCCGCGACGATCACGATGGCGTTGGCATCGGCGACCTGTTGCAACATCTGTAGTCGACAGTCGTCCGGTGTGAGCGCATCGGCGCGCGTGAGAGTGAGGCTGTATCCAGTCAGTGACAGCTCAGGAAACAACGCCAACCGCGCACCTCGATGAGCGGCTTGAATTGCCAGCCGTGCGTGATCGCTCACCGATCGAGTGAGATCACCCGGAACGGCGATGGATTGCACGACTGCGACGGTGAGCTCTTTCATCGTGCGACTATTCAGCGCCTGTGATTGCAAAGTTGCCGCTGGCATGCCTCTCGGCAAACCAATACCCGGCGACCAGCGTCTTCAGATCGTTGATCTCGCCCTTGCGCACGCGAGCGATAAAGGTTGCTGCCGGCAGAATCACCGCGAGCGTTTCTTCGCTTTCGGTGGACATGCCGTAGATGCCGCCGCCTTTGGATGTATCGACGCGCCCGTACACCAATGTGATCTTTTCGGAGGTGCCGCCTGAGCTCACGTAAGCGCCGGGGTGAATCAGCTGCGGCTCGTGCAAAGTCAGGCCGGCTTCCTCCTCCATTTCACGAATCGCAGCGTCGATCGGGCTTTCTCCTTCGTCGATGGCGCCGGCGACCAGGTTGTCACGAAACGGCGCATCGCCGGCGACCAGCGAGCCGGGGCGAAATTCGTTAACCAGCACCACTTCGTCGCGCTTGGGATCGTGGCCGAGCACGGCCACCGCGTGGCCTCGCTCCATCAGTTCCCAGGTCAGCTGAACATTGCCGCCGCGCTGGCGCTCGACGTCGAATACATAGCGATAGACCTCGAGAAATCCCTGGTGCAATGGGGTCCGTTGAAGGATGCGGGCCTGCAGTTTTCGAATGCTCACGAGCGGTCCTCAGGGCGAAGTGCACATCGTACGCTGGCCTCGCCTTGCGTGCTCGCGCGCCAGCAACGACAATCGAGCCCAATCACCTGAGGTTCCAATTCACCATCATGCGATTCGTATCCATGCTTCTGATTCCCGCGGCACTCGCGGTCGTGGCGGGCTGCGAACAGCGCGGGCCGTTCGTGTACGTGCTCGACGGGCAGCAGGCGGTCGTGTTGAAGGCGACGGCCTCGGCGACCAAGGTGCAGCAGGGTGAAAAGGTCGTGCTGCACGTGGCGCGAGAAAACAAAGGCACCTGGCAGCGCGTGTCCCGCGGAGATCTCAAACCTGGGCAGTGCTGGGTGTATCGGCCGCCGGCGGCAGCCGAGGCCGAAGTCGCTCAAAATGTGCAGTGGGTGGTCGAGCCGGAAGGCGCGGTGCAGTTTCATACCGAATATCAAATGGACCAGAGCCGCGCGGCCACGATGATGGTCAAGGGCACGATCAAGCTGACGCCGGTCGGCAAGGTTCAGTGCGAAGAGGGGCGCACCGTCGAAGGCGCTCCGGTCGAGATCGAAGTAACCTGAGCTTCAACCGACGGCCGCCGTAGCGCTCTCACGCGCCGGCGCAGCCACTGTCACTTTGGGCAGCGAGAAGGCGAACGTGGCGCCTTGATTCAATTCGGAACGCGCCCACACCGCGCCGCCGTGACGGGCAACGATGCGATGAACGATCGCGAGCCCGACGCCGCTGCCGGGAAATTCTCGATGGCCGTGCAGGCGCTGGAACACTCCAAATAAAGTATCGGTGTAACGGCTGTCGAAGCCGACGCCGTTGTCGATCACTTCATAGACCAGGCGATCCGTTTCTTCGCGGCCCTGCACGACGATGCGCGGCTGCGCTGTTTTACTGCTGTACTTCACCGCATTGTCGATCAGGTTGGTCCAGACCTGCAGGATCAATCCCTGGTCGCCGCGCGCCGGCGGCAACGAGCCGATGATAACTTCGGGCGAGCCGCTGCGCGAAGCTCGAACTTCGTTGGCAGCGTTGCGCGCCAGTTCTTCCATTCGCAACTCGCTCATTCCCACTGGCTGGCGGCCGCAACGGGAGAAGGCCAGCAGATCGTCGATCAACGTCGACATGCGATCGATGTTGGCGCGGATGCGAGTGATGTAGTGACGCGATTCTTCGGCGCCTTCGCCGCCTTCGGCCGGAATGCGCTCATTGAGCAGCTTGGAGAAACCGTCGATCGCGCGCAGCGGCGCACGCAGGTCGTGCGAGACCGAATAAGAAAATCCTTCGAGGTCCTGGTTGACGGTGCGCAGCGTGGTTGCCTGCGACTCCAGGTCCTGATTCAACTTGCGAATCCGCTCCGCCGCCAGCCGATGCTGCGTCACCTGCTCGCGCAGCTCATCGTTGCGCGTCGCAAGCTCGTTCGCGAGCGCTTCGTTTTCAATCGCGAGCCGCAGCTGACTTGCGACCGCGCGCGTCTGCCGGTTCGCACCGATGATCATCACCGGCAGATACAGCACGAACGCAGCGCCGATCCACACGCGGGCGCCGCCCATCATGAACTGCTGAATCCCATACGGCAGCGTGAGTGGAATCAGCAGCAAGGTGTATGCATGCGGCACGGGCGAGAGCGAGCTGATGCCGGTCGCGGTGGCGCCGATGAACATCACTGTCATGATGACTTCGTTGTCCGCCGAGGTGGGCAGCATGAAGCCCGCCGGGATCGACCAGATCACGCCGAACAGGGCAATCAAAACATACATCGCGGTCAACCAGCGCCGCAGTTCTTCAGGCCCACGCGGCCGCCGCAGGAATGCTCGTTGCACGCTGAGCCGCACCGCCATGATTGCCAGCGCGGTTGCATACCAGGCCGCTGCGGCCCGCGGACCGGAATCCGCCAATGCAGAGTAAGCGACAATGGCCGCGATGAATGCACTGCCCAGCAGTGGCACCACCGAGACACGGCACATTAGCTCGACCTGCTGCGTTAGGACGCGGTGGTTCAGCACCCCAGGATCGAGAGTTCGAGAGTCGATGGATCGGACGCTCATGGTTCCGGGAGCTTAACCGCAAACAAAGCGTGTAAACATTCTCTGGTTACGATTTTTCGGCGCGTTGCTTGGGCACAAATGCTGCGTTGACAACCTATTTTCATCCCTAGGGGTTGGTGCTACAGACCGAACAAACAACGCTGTCATTTTCATGTTTAAAGGAAAGGGGGGAATCATGATCACCAGTGTGCGCACTACCCACGGATTGTCGGCGCGAGTGGCGTGGATTGCCTGTGTGGCCTGCACGCCAATGCTGGCGCAGGCCGAAGAAGCCGCGCCGGCCAATACCGAAGCTACCGGGCTGGAAACAGTGGTCGTCACCGGCAGCGCGATCAGCGGCGGTGTCACCAAGCTCGAAGCCAGTTACAACATCGTGACGGCCAACGAGGAACAGATCCGGCAGTCCAATCCCAAGAGCACGGCCGACCTGCTGAAGATTTCGCCGGGCCTGTGGCCGGAGTCCACCGGCGGCCAGACCGGCGCCAACATCGAAATCGCCGGCTTTCCCGGCGGCGGCGACTCGCCGTATTTCACCACGCTGCTGATGGGCTCGCCGTTGTATGGCATGCCGACGCTGTCGTTCTTCGAAACGACCAGCATCTTTCGTCTCGACGATACGGTGCGCACGGTGGAAATCCTGCAGGGAGGACCGTCGGTGGTGTTTGCCGGCGGCCAGATCGGCGCCACCGCGAACTTCTTTCTCAAGACCGGCACCGAGCAGCCTTCTGGCAGCCTCGGTCTCACGTATGGCGATGAGAATCTGTGGCGCGTCGATGGCTTCTATGGATTTCCCATCGGCGGCGACTGGTACGGCAGCATCGGCGGCTTCTGGCGCACGTCCGACGGTGTGCGCGATCCGCAGTTTGCAGCGGATGAGGGCGGCCAGCTGACGGCGACGTTGAAGCGCACGTCGGACGCCGGCGACCTGGTGTTGTATGCACGTTATCTCGACGACAAGAATCAGTTCATCACGCCGATTCCGCTGATCCAGCGCGGCCGGGACAACTTCAGCGGTTATCCGGGCTTCGATCCGCTCACCGACACGTACAACGGCAAAGCAATTCAGCACGTGCGGCTCGACGGCTATCCCAACGGTGGCACCACTGCCGATCTTGCCGATGGCCGCGGCGCGAAGATGATCTTCCTCGGCGCCAACTTCGATCACGAGCTCGACAACGGCTGGTCGATCAGCGACAAGTTCCTGTTCAACTCCGGCGACGTCGATACCAACGCGCTGTTCTCGGGCACCAATCCGGCGTTGTTGTCCGATGAGTTGTATACCATCCCGACCAATCTCGGCGGCTTTGCGCTGCCTGCGGGCTCGGCAACGGCGACGTTTGTTGGCGGCGGGGCGGTGCCGGCGAACCAGGATGTGATTCACCAGGGCTGGTGGTTCATCCACAAGGAACTTGAGAACTTCAACAACGACCTGCGGGTGAGCAAGGAGCTGTTCGAGGGCAACACGCTCACCGTCGGTTTGTATCTGGCCTATTACACGATGGATGACGAATGGGCGCTCGGCAACCAGATGTTGATGACCAACACGCCGAACGCACGGCCCATCACTGTCAGCTATACGTCCGGCGGCGTGACGCGGCAGTTGACCGACAGCCAGGGCTTCCTGGACAACGGCGCCTTCAACATCACGGAGAAGGGCCACGCGTTCAACAAGGCGATTTATCTGTCCGACTCCTGGCGCATCGACCGCTGGCTGCTGGACGCATCGGTGCGCTACGAGAACCAGGATGCCACCAACCGGGTCTGCAACCTGTCGAACGTGAATCTCGACGGCAATCCGCTGACGCTTTATAACAATGCGGTGCCGGTGTGCAACGGCACGTTCGCGAAGACCGACTACGATGAGAACTTCGCCTCGTGGACCTTGGGCGCGAACTACAGTTTCACCGACTCGATGTCCGCCTATGGACGCATGAATCGCGGCGGACATTTTGCGGATTTCGACAACGGCATTCGCGGCAACACCACCGGCAACACGCCGCCGATCCAGGTCGTTCGCAACTATGAAATCGGATTCAAGTTCGAGAACGACATCGTCTACGCCGATCTGAGTGCGTACTTCCGCGACTTCACCGGCCTGCAGTACGAGCAGACCACCGCGAACGGCGCGCCGACCGGCAACAAGGCGTTCTACGGTTCCGAGTCGAAGGGCATCAACTTCATCGGCTCGATCTCGCCGATCGAGAACTTCAAGTTCCAGTTCGTCGCCAATTATCTCGATGGCGAGTACACCGACTACAACGCCTGCGTGCTGTTCACCAACGTCGTCACCGGCAACGGCTGCGCGCGCATTCAAGGCAAGCAGTTACAGCGTCAACCCAAGCTGCGTTACGTGCTGACGCCGAGTTACACGCTGCCGTTGGGCTTTGGCGATGTCACGACGTACGTTACATACACGCACGTCGGCGATCACACGCAGGATCAGTCGGGACTGCAGCAGCTCGGCTCGTACTACACCTGGGACTTCGGCGTCACCGCTCACGTCGGCGAAAACTGGCAGTTCGCGGTTCGCGGCACGAATGTCACCAACGAGCTCGGCCTGACCGAAAGCAATTCGCGCATCTTCGGTGTCGCAGCCGGCAGCGGCGGCGTGCTGCTGGCGCGGCCGCTGGAGGGCAAGGAGATCAACGTGCAGGCCAAGTATCTTTGGTAGCTCACGGCGGTACGGGAATTCCAGACAGCTGCTCGCAGCGGGCGAGGAAACGGTCCTGAATTTCCGCTTGCTCGGCTTGCGGATTGGCAGCGCGGCGGCGCATGTGAAAGAAATATTTGCCTGACACGGCCGCCGCCGCGTCGTCGCTGGTCGCAAGCCAGACTTGCGTTCGATGCGCTTCATCCATGTCGTCCGGCGCGCTGGGCCCGCCCATGCGCGTCGGCACCCAGCCGGGCTCCAGCGCGTTCGATAAAACATTCGACCAGCGGCGCGCGATGGCGAAAGCCAGGATCACATCGTAGAGCTTGCTCTCGGCGTAGGCTTCGGCGCCGTTCCACCGGCGCTTCTGCCAGAGGATGTCATCGAGCTTCGCGCTCGCGCCGTGATGCATGCCGGAGCTGAGGTAGACCAGTCGCTTCGGCCGGTTCATCAGCGCGGTGAGAATATAAGGCGCGATGACGTTGACTGCGAACACGTGCGGCAGGCCGTCTTCGGTCTCGATCCGCGGCTCGCGATAGCCGACGCCGACGTTGTGAATGACGGCATCGAACTGGCCGAGTTTGTTTGCTTGCTCGGCGACGCTGCGGGCGGCGGCGATCGTGGAAACATCGCCAACGATGACTGCTTCCGCTTCAGGCAGCGCACGGCTCGCGTCTTCGGCACGCGCCGGGTTGCGAGCATGGAGCACGACTTGATGCTGCTGCTGGACCAGCAGCTGGCCTGCCATCAATCCGAGACCTTCCGACGAGCCGGTGATGAAGATTCGCGCCATGGTGTGCTCCTGATTGGCTCGGGCACAGCATAGCGCGATGCTGAGCTGGAGCGGACGGGCGTGTCCGCTCCAGCTCGATCTGAGCTCGATCAGTTCGATGGCAGCGGAGTGCCGTCGACGTCGGCGTAACCTATGTTATGCAGCGCTCGGAGGCCGAGCCGCTGTTTCAACTGCGCCAGGTAAAGGCTGCCCGGCGTGACGTGCGCGCCGAGCGAATCGTAGATGCCGTTCGGCAGGATGGTGCCGTCGCCGCCGGGCGCGTCGTCGGACAGAACCGTTCCCACGCAGCCGATACACCAGTTGTGCGAGCCCGGCGGTTCTTGCACCAGGAAATAGGTGCTGGTCGCGTTCCATGCGACTGCGAAGCCGGCGTCCCAACCGTGGCCGCTGCCGAAGTAGCCGCGGTTCGAATAGCCAATGCCGGTCTTGTCGCCCGTGTATGAATTGGGAAAGTCACAAAGGTCGCACAGCATTCCCGTGGCCCAGCGTTGATGCGGACCAAAGCCGCGATCGTCAGCGAAGGCTTTCAAGATCACGATCGGACCGGTGACTCGCGCATGAGTGACGAACGGCCAGGTGTTGCCTCCGCCAGTCACGGAACAGTTGTTGGCGAGCAGTTGTGTTCCGCTCAGTGCGAAGTCTGCCGGCGCTGCGCTGGAAGGCTGGCGATAGGTGTGCACGACTTTGATCGCATCCAGCGTCACTTGTTTGGTCTGGTTGGTCAGCTGAATCGTATTTTGCGTGTCCTGGATCGTCAGGTCACGCATCCAGCTGTTCACGACGTTGTCCATCAGCGCGCCCTGGTAATACGGCGTGGTCACCTGCGCTGGAGCAATCACCGAGAAATGCTCGACCCCGACGTGTGAGATGCGGCCGTCGAACGTGTAGGTCGCGACGGTGGCGCCCGGCGGATTGAGATATTGCGCATCGAACGAGTCGGTCAGCGGCGCGTCGAGAACGATGCGATCGCCCCAGATCGCCGCGATCCGCCGGTCGGTGAGGATTTCGGTGCCCGGCGCGAGCCAGGTTTGCGGCTCGCCGTTGCGCACCAGCTTGTCCATGTTCATGAACGCAACCCAGGCTGCGGTCACCGGGCGGCTCACGAGAATGTTGTCGCCGGGTTTGAAGCCCGAGGAATCGTTGACTCTGAAACTGCGCGCGCCCGAGGGGATGTAACTGTCGACGATCGCCGCCGGTGTGCCTCGCACGTAGTCGCCCGTTCCCGCCACATTCAGCAGCGTAAACGGCGCTCCCGTCATGTTGACAATGGAACCGTCGGTGCCCGAGCCACTGCCACGCAGAACTACGCCGCTGGCATTGAGGATCAGCGTCGCTGACACGTTGAAATAACCAGGGGAGAGCAGAACGGCGCCGCGAAAGCCTCTTTTGTCGAGCGGCAGCGCTGCGACGGCATCGAGGGCCGACTGGATCGTTGCTGTGTCATCGCCGCCGCTGGGCGCAACGGTGACCCGAACCGGCACGTGGGGCAGCGAAACGCCGCCGCCGCGATAGCCCGCAGACGAGAAGTCGATGATGCGATTGCCTGCCGGATCAGCGGCATAACGAAGCCGGTGGTGATGATCGTAATACACCAAGGTCGAGGTGGCCTGACCAAAGCTCGCCTGTGGTAGAGCAATTAATGCTACAGTCGCAGCCGCGACAGCCTGCAGAAGGCGTTTGAGGCGGGGAGTTCGAGTCATAAATCCTCCGTTTAATTGCTGGATTTGTCGATGGCTGTCCAAACGTCTGCCAGGCGCCCGGCGCAGCCGTTCCCCATCTGAATTGGCCTGGCCAGGGTGCCATCTAGCAGCGAGTCAGGCAAGTCGATGACAGACAATCGTTCTGACAGAAATTGACAGTGGTAAAACAAGAGGACTACTCTAGCCCTCAAGTGGCCTGACCAATAGCCACCAACGCCGCAACCTGGATCGTGCGGTGCTTGAACAAAGAATGGACGGCGCGAGGCATGCGCCGATCCGCCTGCAAAACGTGCATAGGGGGACAAGATCGATGTTTCATCGCAGTCGCATGCGGGGGCTGGCCCCTGCGGTATATCTCGGCACCGTCCTGAGCTTGGGAGCGGTCGATGTCCGGGCGCAGGAGGCGAGCACACCGCCTGAATCCAAGGAGGGCGGCGGGCTGGAAGAGGTGGTGGTCACGGGCTATCGCGCGGCCTTGCAAAGCGCGCTGAGCTTGAAACGCGATGCCGGCATGATGATGGACGCCATCAACGCCGAAGACATCGCCGACTTTCCCGACGCCAACCTGGCGGAGTCGCTGCAGCGCTTGCCCGGCATCTCGGTCGATCGTGACAACGGCGAAGGCCGCACGATCACGGTTCGCGGCCTGGGCAGCGATTTCACCCGCGTGCATCTCAACGGTTTGGAAACACTTGCCACCGGCGCCGCGAGCGACTCGGGCGGCGCGCCCAATCGCAGCCGCGGTTTCGACTTCAATACATTTGCATCCGACCTGTTCAGCTCGCTGCAGGTGAGAAAGACCGCGTCGGCGAACACCGATGAGGGATCGCTCGGCGCCACCGTCGATCTCATCACCGCACGTCCATTCGATTACGAGTCCAGCCGCTTCGCCGTCTCGGCACAGGATGCGTATTACGAGAACGGCGGTACTCACAATCCGCGTCTCGCAGGTTTGATGTCGCAGAAATGGTTCGACGACCGGCTCGGCGCGGCGGTTTCGTTCGCCTACAGCGATCGCGAGGATCAGATCGATCGCTATCGTCGTCAGCCAGGCCGCGGCGATTATTTGTACAGCTCGCTGTTCAACGGCAATGAAACTCCGGCACGCGCCGGCTTTGCCGCTCCCGTCGGCGCAAGCCTGGGGCCCGGTGTGACCAATCCGTCCGCGATCGCCGCGATGACGGGCTCCGACCCCGCCGCTTACGCCGCGTTGTATCCGGGTGCGCCGTACAGCACGCCGGGCCGGCTCGACAATTCCTATGTGCTGGTGCCGGCGCTGCAGAATCTGGAGCAGCAGTCGCTCGAACAGGAGCGGCTCGGCATTACTGCTTCCATCCAGTGGCGTCCGACCAGCAAGACGCTGGTGAACGTCGACGGCCTGTTCTCCAAGTTCAAGCAGAACAGCGAGATCACGCAGATCGTCGACATCGGTTTGAATCGCAACGGCACCATCGTCGGTTACGACACGGCCTCTGCGGCCACTTCGGTTGCTGCCCGACGCGCGTTATATCCATTCTGCACGCCTCGCGCGGACAGTCAGTACATCGCAGGTGTGGATTGCGGTGGCACCGAAGCGCGTGCCGGCGGCGTGTTCTCGGGCTTGGGCACGACCAGCTTCAGCACCAATCCAAACAATCTCGATCCCTACGACTATTACAACAATCCCGCGTCGCCGGGCTATGGCGGAGCCGCGGCTGTCGCGGGGTCCAACGGCTTGTTCTTCCGAGATGCGCTGATCGGTCGCCCGTCGACTGAAGTCATCGGTGCGCACGTCAACGATCGCGGCACTGCCGATTACCTGGCGCTGCGCAATCTGGATCTGCGCTCGGCGGCGGATGTTTCCTATTCCACCACCAAGTTTCAGCAGGCGACCATCAACGTCCAGCAGGAAATCACCTCGACGCTGACCCTCGATGTGCTGTACGGCCAGTCGAAGTCGTTCAACGACAACACGGCGTTCCTGGTGGAATTCAACCGCGCCGATTCGCAGGGCACGTATGTGTATGACGAGACCGCGCGCGGCAAGATGCCGATGATCTCCTACGGTTTCGACGTCGCGGATCCCAACAGCTGGCAGCTGGTGAAAGGATTCTCGGTGCTGCGCCACTTCGAGCGCGAGACGGACAACGAATACGCGGGCGGACATCTGAACTTCGTGTGGCAGCCCATCGATGCGATTGGCGTCGAGTTTGGCTGGACGCGTCGCGATTATGACTTCTCGACCAACGAAGCGCGTCGTGCCGGTGGCAACGCCGAGACGCTCAATCCGACGTTGCAGGAGCTGGGTGTGAGCGCGGCGAGTCTCGGCCGCGTTTATAACTTCGGCACCGGCCTGGATGTGCCGGCCGGCACGCCTCGCCAGTTCTTTGCGCCGAACATCGATGCGTTCCGCCGCACCATCGGCTTCGACTGCAACTGCGTGAACAAGTGGGGCGACTGGCGCATCTCGTACTTCAACACCCCCGGCAACCAGTTCAGCGTCGATGAAACCGACAACAGCTATTTCGTGCAGGTGAACTGGAACGTCGACGTGTTCAATCGCCAGCTGTTCGGCAACGTCGGCGTGCGTTATGCGCAGACCGAGGTCGAATCCGCCGGTTTGACGACCAACGTTGCAGCGACCGGTCCGCGGCCGTTGAAAGGCCAGAACGAGTACAACGACACGCTGCCGGCGATGAACGTTGCGTACCGGATCACGCCGGATGTTTATATTCGTGCCGCTGCGGCGAAAGTCATGGCCCGACCGTTGTTGAACAATCTCGCGCCGAGCATTACGGATCTGACCACGCCGGCGGTGCCGGGCACGGTGGGTACGCTCACCATCGGCAACCCGAAAGTGAGTCCGTTCCGCGCCACCAACTACGATCTGAGCGTCGAGTGGTACTTTGCTCCGGGCGGCCTGGTTTCGGCCGCGTACTTCTACAAGGATGTTTCCAACTATCCGCAGACGGTGTCGAGCGCGGGCACCATCCAGGACCTGCTCTCGCCGGACGCCTACGCGGCGTTCCTGCAGACGCAGACGCCGGAGCAGCAGTTGTGGCTGACCAGCGGCAATGCCGGTGGGCCGGGCCTGTACAGCATCAAGCAATTTCAGAATGCGCCGGGCGGCGAGATCAAAGGTTACGAGCTGAGCTATCAGCAGGACCTGACCTTCCTGCCGTCGTTCCTGAAGAATTTCGGCGTCCAGGCCAACTTCACCAAGCTGACCTCGCAGCTGAGCTACATCCTCGATCCAGGCGAGCCGGGCTCGCGGCCGCAGGTGACGCGCACCGGCCCGTTCCTCAACGCGTCGCCCAAGTCGTCGAACTTCACGCTCTATTACGATCAGCCGGATCAGTGGAGCGCCCGCGTCTCGCTGGCTTATCGTCAGGGCTATGTGACGACTTATCCGATCGCGGCGGGCTCGTGCGCGCCTGGTATTTGTAACACGCCGCTGATGAACGATTTCATCGGCAGCAAATCCACCAAGAACGTCGACGCCTCGTTCACCTACAACTTGAGCGAACACTTCACGCTGTCGCTGGAAGGCTTGAACCTCACCAACCAGCCCGAAGAGCGTTGGGTGTACCAGGACGATCCGCTGGTCGCGCAGTACTCGGCCCCGGGCCGGCAGTACTTCGCGGGCTTCAAGTATCAATACTGACGTGAGTATCGAAGGGCCCTCGATTCATCGAGGGCCCTGGTTTTCTCGGCGGGATCAGGCCCGGTAGTAGGGAACCTTGATTTTCTCGCCGCCGTAATCGACCACCAGATATCCCAGCGGCCGGGCCGGCAGCGCCTCGGCATCGCCGGTGACGCCCACATCGGTCGCCACCGTATTGCCGAAGCTGATTTGCGTGCCGGTACCGGTCGGCGTCGGAGCGTTGACGCGCACGCTATTGAACCTCGCGCTGCCGCCATCGGTGATGATGGTGTTGGCATTGGTCACATCGTTGACTGCCGTGCCGATTCCATTCCATGCAAACTGGATGAAGTTGTTGGTGGATTCCGGATTGCCGATGTGCACGCCGACGTCTTCGGACCCGGCAAACTCCATGGTGATCCCCTGGAAGTGATTGCGGGTCGTGAACACGCTGGTCGACGAGCCAGGCACCAGCTTGTGCGCGAGCCAGATGCCGACGATACCGTTGCGATGGGCGATCTCCAGGAATCCGCCCGAGAAGGAGTTGCCGTACGCGGCATGCAGGCGGTACCCGTACCAGTGAATGCCGCGGGCGGTGCAGTTGACAAACGAATGGCCGTTCGCGAGATCCGAGAGCAGATAGGCGGTGGTTGCGTTCTCCACGTTGATGTTTTGCACAGTCCCGAAATAATTCGTGTACGCCGAGCCGAGCATGGGTTGGGAGGACTTGATGTAGACGCCGACGGCGAGCGAATCGCCTGGCGTGGGATTGGCTCCGGGCAACTTGTAATCGCGCGTGAAGACGCGACAGTTCTTGAAGACCCAATACAGTGACTGCCAGGGGCTGGTCATCGTCAATGCCCCACAGCAGACGACGCCGTCGGGCGAATCGTTTTGCGATTCGATGACGCCGCCGTCGACGAGCGAATGCACGCCCTTGATATGTACGACCGGCGTCAGTTCGTTGCTTCGATTGCCCATGCGCACCAGGCGCGCGTCGTGCGCAAGCCGCAGACTCTGATAGCTGTCGACAGTGACGGTTCGGTCGATGCGATAGAGGCCATCGACGGCGTAACAGGTGCCGAGAGCCAGCAGTGCGTTGTTGAAAGCATCCGTTGAATCCTGCGCGCCGGAAGGATCGGCGCCGTAACGCCGGACATCGCCCGGCTCGTACTCCGTCAGGATCGGTGTGATGCCGTTTTCATCTGGTATCGGTGGATAGCAGGGCGCAGTGCATGTTTGCGCCGAGGCCGGCTGCGAGATGCTGGTGGCGCCAACGGCGGTGGCGGAAAGCGCGAATAACTTGGTGAGGTCGCGACGTTGCATGAGTGCTCAATCCTCCTGGTGCGAGCTAAGAAGCGAGAGTGTTCCTGTGCTTCGTAGCCCGGATCGTACTTGGAGCTCCCGAACCGGCGCACTCCCATATTTTCCTGGTTTTGCTGCCAGGGAATTCAGCAGCGATGAATGCAGCCCCGGATCGATTGGTTGATCACGCAAAAGAGACAAGTGTGACGCCGGTCCATGAGGCGCCAGTGAGGCCCTTGCTATCGTCGCGCGGCAAAAACCAAGGTGGTCCCATGCTGCGCCTCGTTGTCCTATCGCTCGCGCTGGCCACGGCCGGCTGCGCTTCTCGTGCTTACGTCGTTCCCGCCGACGGTCCTCGTGCCTCTATCAAATACCGGCTCATGAGCCCGGGCCCCGAAGCGAGTGTCTTCGCGCACATTGATGGCAAGTGCGCGGACAGAAAATGGATGGGCGGCATGAAAGGCTCGCCGAGCCCCAGCGACAAACTGCAAAAAGAATTCGCCACGACCATCGCCGCGAATCGTCCTTTCCACACTTCCGTGATCCTGGATGTAAGCAACGCAGCCTACTGCGGCGCCGAGTGGGAGTTCGTTCCCGCGGCGGGCGCTTCGTACGAAGCCGATATGACTTACGCCGACGGCAAGTGCGACGTGAAGTTATACGAGGTCGCCGCCGGAGCGCGCACGCTCATGGAGTCGCCGCCGGCGGCTTGCAGGTGATGTTAGCGGGTCGCAATCAAGCCGACAGCGCGGCCATCGATTTCCATGCTCCAGGCGATCCTCCGCTCGTGCAGATTGCACCGGGAGCGGCGCCGGCCGCTGGTGTTGAGTACCACACGGTATCGCCTGCGACGTAATTTCCTGAGGACGGAACGGTTGTGAGCAACTGTTCGACGCGGAAGCCGGTGGCGGTGTTCTGCACCATTCCTGGAATGCGATTCGACTTGTCGTAGTTCGAGCCGGCGCATGTGCCGCTCATCGTTACGCCCACCGTGCCGTTGGTGTTGCAGCTGTTGTTGGCGACGCGAGTCCCCGTGCATTGTGAGAAAGTCATCACGGGTGCTGTGTTGGCAGCGGCGTTATTGCCAGTCACCGCGAGCCGATCCGTTCCGGCCACCGCCAGCGCCGGCTCGGCAGCATCCGTGCGCAATTGGTTGCCGCTGACGACGCAGTCCGTCTGCACGTAACTGGAATTGCGATCGAAGCGAATTGCGTCGCCAATCAGCGCGCGGAGCACGTTGCCGGTGACATTGATGCGGCCGATGGAGCGGTCCGCGGCGAAGGAGAAGAGTGCGTCGCCGGCTCCGTTCTGAAGTACGGTGTTGCCGGTGATGTCGACGTCTGACGAGCTGAGATTGCGAATGCCTTCGCCGATCAGCGAGGCACCGCCTGGGCCGGAGCCGTTGTTTGCACTCGGCATGCGGACGCTGTTGCCCGAGACCACGGCGCCGCCCATCACTGCGACGATGAGTATGCCGGACCCTTGCGTCATGCCTTCCACGGTGTTGCCGGTGCAAACGGCGCGAGGCGAACCCTCCGTGGTGTCGGCGATCGTGATGCCGCCGGGGCCGTTCGTTGCGCCCAGGGTTGCCGAACAACAGTTGCGCACCAGGTTGTCGACCACCTTCAAGCCGCCGATGCCATTGCCGACGCAGTAGATGCCGGTGCCGCTCTGGCCGTTGACATACGTTCCGGTGATGTTCTGGACCGTGTTGCCACGGATCTCGTTGTAACTATCCTGGGCGCCGCCGATGTACACGACGATGCCGTAGCCGGAGTGATCGCCGACCCAGTTGCCGACGATTTTGTTGTGCTGGGGCAGAAAGTTGCCGACGCCACCCGGGTCCTGCACGAATATGCCATGGTGGGCGTTGAGGCCGGCATAGCAACGATTGCCCCGGACCATGTTATAGGACGAATTGCGATAGACGCAGATGTCGGCCTTGTCGCCGGCGGAAGAGCTCAGGAAGCCATGGAAGTGATTGTCGAGGATGTCACATTGCGTGGAGGAGTCGAGATAGACCCCGGCCCATTGCATGCCGTCGAACTCGCAATCCGAAACTTCGCAGTATGAGCAGTTGATCAGCGCCACCCCGCCCACGTAGGCTGCGCCTCCCGCGACGAGCTGTTTGAAGCAGGCGCCGTTGATCTTGATCCGCGTCTTCGCAGTCGCGGTGAATAGCGAGATGTCCGGCGTCGATGTTTCAATGGTCGCGCCCTTCACGAAGGTGAGGGTGCTGTCGCTGATGAGTTGAATGGGAGCGGTGATGACCGCGGTCTGCGCCACGGGGAAGATGAGATCCCCGCCCACCGAAGCCCATTTAGTCAAGGTCGCCGTATCGAGCGTGGTGCCGTAGCGCCGGACATCGCCAGGCATATATTCGTAATTTACGGGCGTGACATTCGCCTTCACCTCGGCGGCAGATTGCGGAAAGCAGGGCGGTGTACATGCCTGCGCCCGTGCGACTCCGCTCATCATCATCGAGCCGGCGGCCGTGCCGAACAGTACTTTCGAAAGATCGCGTCGTTGCATCTGATCCATCCTCCGTGATGCGCTGGATTGGCGAAGCACGAAAGGTGCCGGTGCAACGTGCAACACTCAAGCGGGTAAAGGCCGTTATTGACTACGCCCACTGCATCTGAAACAGCTTGCACGTGAACTGCTAGTGCGAGGCAAGCACCTCACCCAACGTGCGAGCTGTCGGAGCATGAGTCGACAATCCCCAGCCGGCGGCCATCATCAGCAGGGCAGTGATCGCGAACGGAACAATCGTCCGGCGCACGGCGGATTGCAGCCAGTGACGCGGTTCGAGGTGGCGCAGGCGTCGATACAAAGTGGCGGCCAGCACGCCGTCGACGAGCAGTTCGGCAAACAGCACCGGCGCGGAATAAACAACTGATACAGACGCCGCCAGCACGGTCACCACCACGGTGATCACGAACAGCAGCACCCCGAGCGGGATGGCGAACTCATCTCCATCGGCGACGTCCGGCAGGTCGGGCAGTTCAGGGAGCTCGACCAGCGGTTCGGAATCGGCTTGCGGACTGAGAGCATCGGTAACGTTCATCCAGGTTCCATCCCGGTCGTCATAGTCCGCCGCATCGGTTCGCAGCCACAGCCACAACAACAGCAGAAAAACGACGTAGGCGATGACGACCGACAATCCATAGCGCCAGCTGAGTGTTTCCCAGCCCGAATGCAGCAACGCGACCGAGGCCAGAAACCCGGCGCCGCCCGTGAGCGCGACCAGCAACAACATCTGCAGGCGCGGATAGCTTCGTTGTTCGAGCTCGCGACGAACGCGCTCGACGAGTTGACGACGGGAAATCATTGACTCTGCCCTCGCGGTGTCTGAAACAGCTTGCACGTGAGCGTGCGCAGCCAGCGGTTGCGCGGGTCGTGATGAAACTTGCGATGCCAGAATTGTTTCAAGTCGATGCGCGGCGATTCGAAGGGCAGGGCGACGACGCGCACTTGCGAAGAGGCGTTGGAGAAGTAGCGGCCCAACGGCTCCGGCACGGTGACGATGAGATCGGATTGGGCGACGATCATCGGTGCGCTGGAGAAGTGCGGGGTCGTCAGAACCACGCGGCGTTGGATGCGTTTGCGTGCGAGATAGCGCTCGATCACTTCCTCGGTACGGCTCTCCGCACGAACCACGGCATGTTCGAGCTGCAGAAACTGTTTCAACGACAGCTTCCGGGCGGACACCGGATGATCCGCCCGCAGCAGGCTGATGAAGCCATCGGTGAACAGCACCTGCTGAAAGAAATTGTTCTTTTTCAGATCGGGGAAGTACCCCATCGCCAGGTCGACGGTGCCGGCCTCCAGGCCGTTCGCGACTTCAGCCGCCGGCAGGCTCACCGCATTCACGGAAGCCAGCGGCGCGAGCTGACGCAAATGTTTCAGCAACGTCGGCAGGAACACGATCTCGCCGACGTCCGACAGCGCCAGCGTGATGGATCGCGCCGAGGTTGCGGGATCGAACGCGGGAGCAGCCACGATGTCCGTGCCAATGCGCCCGAGCACCGAGCGTGCGGACTCGACGACGGCGCTGCCCCGAGGCGTCGGCTGCATCACGTTGCCGGTGCGCACGAACAAAGGATCGTCGAAGAACGCACGCAGCTTGCTCAGCGCGGCGCTGACGGCAGGCTGGCTCCGCTGCAACTGTAAAGCCGCCCCGCTGACGCTGCGACGATCGTCCAGCGCCACCAGCACATAAAGCAGGTTGAGGTCGAGTTCACCCATGGCTGTATCCGTTTAACGAATACAGACAATACACCATATGCGATTGCCTGCTGTGATACAGGCGCGGAGGATAGGTTGCCGTGGGGGATCACCTCGGCAGTCGAGTCCGCATGCAGCGCTTCATTCTCAGGCTTTCCTGTCCGGACCGCATGGGCATCGTCGCCTCGGTCGGCAGCTTCCTGCTCGAACATCAATGCAACATCGTCGAGAGCGCGCAGTTCGGCGACCAGGCGCAGCGCTTTTTCATGCGGGTGAGCTTCGACAGCGCCCGCCCGACCAGCCTCGGCGCCTTGCAGGAGGCGTTCACGCCGACCGGCGAGAAGTTCGGCATGCAGTGGGCGATCTACGACCTGGCCGTGAAACAGCGGGTCGTGCTGATGGTCTCCAAGTTCGGCCATTGCCTCAACGATCTGTTGTATCGCTACCGGATCGGCGCGCTGCCGGTTGAAATTCCCGCAATCGTCTCCAACCATCGTGACTTCTATCGGCTCGCCGCCGCCAATGACATTCCGTTTCATTACCTGCCGGTGACCGCTGATAACAAGCAGCGGCAGGAGCAGCAGCTGCTGGAGATCTGCAACGACGCCCAGTGCGATCTGGTCGTGCTCGCGCGCTACATGCAGATCCTCTCGCCGCAGCTGTGCGAGCGGCTGGCGGGGCGGGCGATCAACATCCATCACTCGTTCCTGCCGAGCTTCCAGGGCGCGCGGCCGTATCAGCAAGCGCACGAACGCGGCGTCAAGCTCATCGGAGCCACGGCACATTACGTGACGCAGGATCTCGACGAAGGCCCGATCATCGAGCAGGACGTGGCGCGGGTGGATCACGCGATGAGCGTCGACGATTGTGCGGCCGTGGGCCGCGATGTCGAGTGTGCGGTGCTGGCGCGTGCGGTGAAGTGGCATGTCGAGCACAGGATCCTGTTGAACGGCAATCGCACTGTTATATTTCGCTGACGCCGAGGCCACACTGATGACGCAACAGCAGGTGGAAAGAATGACGGCTTCGCCGCCCGATCAAGAAGTCATCACGCAGCTGGCGCGCGAATGTTCCATCGAGATGAACGTGCAGGACGTGCGCGAGCTCGAAGCGAGCAGGGCCCTGCTGCCGTCGGGCAAGAAGGTCTACGTCAGTCACCTGCCGAAACAGACCTGGGCCCAAACGCTCGACGCGTGCCGCGCCGTGAGCAAGTCGGGATTCGATCCGATCCCGCACATCCCGGTGCGATTGCTGGACGACGCACGCACGCTCGACAACTTCCTTGCGGACGCCGTGCATGGCGCCGGCGTCCATGAAGTGCTGTTGATCGCGGGCGACTATCCCCATCCCATCGGGCCGTATGCCACCGTTGCCGAAGTTTTGCGCACCGGAAAACTGGGCGAGCACGGTCTGAAGCGCGTCTCGCTCGCCGGTCATCCGGAAGGTCATCCCAAAGTGCCGCTGGCTGAGATTCGTCGCGCCGAGCGCGAGAAGGCGCAGCTGGCGATCTCGCTGGGCTTGGAAACAACCCTGCTCACGCAGTTCTTTTTCGAAGCGCCGCCGTTTCTGGAATGGGCGAGTCAGTTGCGATCGGAAGTGGCGGGCGTGCGCCTGGTCGGCGGATTGTCCGGCCCCGCGAGCATCGCGACGTTGTTCAGATACGCTGTTCGTTGCGGCGTCGGGCCATCCATACGTGCCCTCGGCGCCCGTCCGACTTCAATGATGAAGTTGATCGGCGAGCACGGCCCCGACCATGTGATGCGGGACCTGGCCGGCGCGCGCGTCGCCAACCCCGGGCTGTTCGACGGCGTGCACTTCTTCTGCTTCGGCGGCTTCCTGCGTACCTGCGAATGGTTGCAGCGAGTCGCCGAAGGTCAATTGAAGTTATAACGTCGCGCCCAAGCTAGTGCCGATCCGGGCGACGACGTCGCCCACCGCGGGCGACACGTGAGAGAGCGTGATAAATCCGTGCGGGAGGTTCGCAAGCTCCGTCACGGAGGTGGGCACGCCATGTTTGCTCAGCTCGCGAGCGAATGATCGAGCTTCATCCTGCAGCGGATCCAACCCCGCAATCACGAGCGTCGTCGGCGGCATGCCAGTGAGGTCCGCACTGAGCAAGTTGAGGCGCACGTCGTCGCTGTTGCCTGAGCCTAGATAGGACGCGCCAAAGTAGTCGATCAGCTTCGCGTCGAGGATGGGGCCGGCGGCAAACTTCTGCCGCGAGGGCGTGCTGCCGCTCATCATCAGCACCGGGTAGATCAGCGTTTGTGACTTGATGCGACAGATCGGATCCGAGCGCAGCACGAACGACGTGGACGCTGCAAGCAACCCGCCCGCCGAATCGCCGCACAGGCCGATGTGTTCTCGATCGAAACCCAACTGCGCGGCGTGGCTGAACGTCCAGCGCACAGCGGCCTCCGCATCGTCATGCGCCGCCGGCATGCGATGTTCCGGCGCGAGTCGATAATCGACCGCGAGGATGCGCACGCCCGACCAGCGACACAGGCGACGACAGGCGCCGTCGTGGCTGTCGAGATCTCCAAACACGAAGCCGCCGCCGTGGAAGAAGATCACGCCTGGAGAGATCGCGGTCGCGTCGCCTGGAATATACAAGCGAGCCGGAATCGTGCGCCCGTCGGCGGGAATGGCAATGTTGCGAGTTTCGATCTCCATCGGCGCATTGGCGTCGAACCATTGCTCGCGGATCAACTGACGCAGCACTGTCGGCGGCAGGAGCGTGATCGGCGGCGCAGCTTGCAGCGCTTCGACCAGGCCCACCAGTTCAGGATGCAAGGATTCGAGAGAGCTCATGGCGGCATCCCTGATCAGCGCATGGAGCGCGGATTCTGTCCGAAACGTTGACGGAACACACGGCTGAAATAGTTGGAGCTGTTGAAGCCCACTTGCAGCGCGATATCGGTGATCGAGAGCGAAGGATTGTCTTTCAGCAGCGTGCGTGCACGTTCCAGACGAAGACGCACGATGTGCTCGGTCGGCGTCGTGCCCATGCGCGAGAAAATATCCTGCACCGTGCGGATCGGATGGCCGGTCGCCGTCGCGATCGCCGCTGTATTCAACTCACAATCGGTCAAGTGCCGTTCGACGAACGCGAGAATGCGGTCGCGCTCGGACTGGGCCGCCGAAGGTTGCACCACCGCTTCGCGCGTCAGCGCCATGCCGACCAGGTCGACGATCACGCGATTCAGTTTGGGAACATCGGAGGGCAATGCGCCGGTGCGTCCGTATTCGTCCCAAATCGAAACCAGGAACCGACGCAACAACGCCACGCTCGGATGATTGCCGGACAGGCGCCGGCCCTGCAGCTCACGAATCAACGAAGGCTCGGTGAACCGATGCAGCGGCACATCCACCATCAACGCATCGTTGCGATCGGAAATATCCAGCGTATAAAAATCGGCAGCGTTACAGAGTGCGAGATCGCCGGGCGCGAGCGACGCGGCGGCGTTGCCTTGAGTCGCTTCGAGATGGCCGACGTTCAACACGTGCAGCGTGACTCGATCCATCACCGAGCTGTCGGGCAGGCAGCCTTTCCAGCGGGAGACTTTGGAGCAGCTGGCACGCGCCCGGACGATGCCGACGTCGCCGAGCCGGCAGCGCCAGAACTGTGCGGCGAATGTTTCCTCGTCGCGAATGTCGACCGAGCAGCCCAGAAAGGTGCCGGCAACCACTTCGTTCCAGTAATCCAGCCGTTGCTCCGGCGTCACATCTTCCGTAGAGAAGAACTGCACTTTATCCATACGGAGGCCCCCTAAGTAGCGGGCGCGCCTTCGTGGGCGTTGCGTCCCGTGCCGCGATAACAAGGCAAATCGGCACGCCGTGTCAACTTGTTTGCGCGCAAGAGACATTTTCTGCGCAATCGTACGAATTGGGTCTGCGCCTCAGTGCGCGACGCCGAAGACCCCCTGTCGTATGTTCCGCTCCAGATTGATATATCGGGTCGACTATGAATCAGACCCATCACATGACGAAACTGGCAGGGGGAACGATGCGCAAGCTTGGCAAGCTGACCGTGTGCACGTTGAGTGTTCTGGCACATCCAGCGATCGCTCAGGAGAATACTTCCGAACCCGCCGACGAGGTGCGCGGGCTCGAGGAAGTTGTGGTTACAGCGCAGAAGCGCGCAGAAAACGCTCAAGACGTACCAATTGCGATCTCGGCACTGACGGCCAGCGCGCTCGAACAACGAGCGGTGGGCAGCGTCAGCCAGATTGCCAACATCGTGCCGAATGTCACGCTCGACGCAGGTACGCCATTTTCAGCGTCCACCGCGGTGCTGTCCGCGTACATCCGAGGCATTGGCGCCGATGACTTCGCCTTCAACCTCGATCCGGGTGTCGGCATTTACATCGATGGTGTCTACCTCGCACGCACCGTCGGCGCGAACCAGGACTTGCTCGACGTGGAGCGGGTCGAAGTGCTCAAGGGTCCGCAGGGCACGCTGTTTGGACGCAACACCATTGGCGGCGCGGTTTCGATCGTCACTCGCAATCCCGGTCACGAGTTCAGGTTCACCGGCGATGTCACTGGCGGCAGTTATGACTACCTGCGCGCGCGGAGCTCGGTGGACCTGCCGATCACGCCGTCCTTGGCGGCCACTGTGAGCTTCAGCGTGAAGTCACGCGATGGTTATGTGAAGCGCGTGCCTTTCCCGGATTCGCGAGCCCAGAACTCCGTGCCATACACCGCTTTCGCGGCGGCGGGTTATGACGACTCGAAGACCGAGGGCGGCGATGATGATCGCGTCGCCCGCGCCAAGCTGCGCTTCGACAATGATGGCGCGTTCCGTTTGACGTTGAGCGGCGATTACCTGGACTCGAGCAGCAGCGGGTTGCCCAACACCCTCATCACGACGTTGCAGACCGCATCGGGAAACTTCGGCGGTACGACGAATCTGCCCGGCACCGCCTTCGATCCCACCGGGCAGACGGGCTTCACGTTTGCCGGTTTGTATAATTTCTGTATCTCATCGACGCCGGCTCAGATCGCGGCGCGCGGTGCGACAGGTCTGTGCGCACAGCGAGGCACTCAATATCACCCCGAGCTGGTACTTCCGGGCTTCGGCTCGGTGAATGTCGACGGCAATCCGAACAACGACCTGCTGCCCTACGACGGTCGGTTCATCACCAACAACATCGATCGTTCGTACGCCACGGGTAACAGCTTCTCCGATCTGAAGAATTGGGGCGTGGCCGCGACCGCCGAACTCGACGTGGGCGACGCTGGCACGATCAAGTCGATCACAGCGTATCGCGATGTTTCCTGGGTCGCGGGCATGGACGCCGACGGGTCGCCGCTCAACGTCGGACAACTGAGTTTCCCGCTGCAACAGCATCAGTTCAGCGAGGAGCTGCAGCTCATCGGCGCCACGCTGGGAGACCGCCTGAAGTATGTGCTCGGCGCCTATTACTTCAACGAAGGCGGCACGCTGCACGATTATGTGACGTTCGATGAAGGCCTGTTGCAGGTCGACGGCCCCAATTGGTTCGCCACCGAGAACTATGCGACGTTCGTGCAGCTGGACTGGGCAGCGTCCGACCTGGTGGGCGTGACGCTGGGCGGCCGTTACACCAAGGAGAAGAAACAATTCGAAGGCGGCCAGATGGACCTGAACGGTTTCAACTACCGCCTGTTTGGCTGCACGGACGGCAGTGGCAACATCACTCCGAATGCGCCGTTTCCGCTGGTGCCGGTCATCACCTGCCAGCAGGGGCTGGGTTATCCGGATCCGACCAATCCGATTCGCGTCTATCCCCCGGGCGTGAATCACAAGGACTTCAGCAATTTCTCGCCCAAGGTCGGCGTGCAGCTGCATCCGACGCAGGATGTCATGATCTACGCCAGCTGGTCGGAAGGTTACAAGACCGGCGGCTGGACCACGCGTTATACGAATCCGCAGCCGGATGCGCAGGGGTTCGATGAGGAAGAGGCGTCGACGTATGAAGTCGGCCTCAAATCGCAGTTCATGCGGCGCTTTCAGTTGAACGCCGCCGTGTTCCAGACGCAGTACGACGGTATCCAGCTCAACTTCCAGCAAGGCACATCGCCGACGCTGCGTAACGCCGGCGACGCTCGCATTCGTGGTTTCGAGCTGGAAACCTCGACGCTGCTCACCGATCTGCTCACCGTCGATGCGTCGGTCGGTTACCTGGATTCGCAATACACATCGGTGCTTCCGGGCGTGCAGGTCGTCAGCGGACCGAATGCCTTGCAGGCCGGCACGATCGTCGGTGCCGAGCTGCCGAAGACGCCCGAATGGAAGATCAATGTGAGTCCACGCCTGGAGGCGCCGCTGGCGTCGGGGTCACTGATGTTCGTGGCCGATTACACGTATCAATCGGAGAGCTGGAACAACGCGCAGCGCACTTATCTGCTGCGGCGGGATGCCAGCGACATCGTCAACGCCAGCATCGGCTACACCTCGCAACACGAGACCTGGTCGGTCACGTTGGGCGGCACGAATCTCACCGACAAGCGTGTGCTCACCACCGGTAACGAGAACGTCGCCGCCGGCGCGATCTTCGGGACATACAACCGTCCGCGCGAGTGGTATCTGCGCCTCGGCACCAAGTTTTAGCTCAGGGAGAACTGTCGACGATGCGAATCAATGCCGCTGTGACGGAGTGTTGTGGTGCGCCGTGGGAATTGCGAGAAGTCGATCTCGATGAGCCCCGCGCTGATGAAGTACTGGTGCGGATCGTGGCTACGGGTTTGTGTCACACCGACGCGAGCGTCCGCGAACAGTATCTGCCGGTGCCGCTGCCCGCCGTGCTCGGCCACGAAGGCGCGGGTGTGGTGGAGCGGGTCGGGCCGGGCGTAAGCGAGCTGAAACCCGGCGACCACGTCGTGCTGTGCATGACCTCGTGCGGCAAATGTTCGAATTGCCTGCGGGGCATGCCGATGTACTGCGCGTTGTCGATGCCGCTCAACTTTGCGGGCCGCAGGCTCGACGGCAGCGCCACGCATTCGCGTGGAGGCACAGCCATCAGCGGTGGTTTTTTCGGTCAATCGTCGTTTGCAACTCATGCGCTGGCGAGCGAACGCAACGCCGTCAAAGTGACGAAAGATGTACCGCTGGAGCTGCTCGGGCCGCTTGGCTGCGGCATCAATACGGGCGCGGGAACGGTGATCAATACATTGCGTCCTCCCGTCGGCAGCTCGATCGCAGTGTTTGGTGTCGGTGCGGTGGGATTGGCGGCAGTGATGGCGGCTCGCGTCGTCGGTTGTACGACCATCATCGCCGTCGACGTGCATCCGCATCGTCTCGAACTGGCCAAAGAGCTCGGCGCAACTCACGTCATCGACGCCGGTAGCACGAGAGATGTCGTTGCAAACATCCGCGCGATTGCCGGTGGCGTGCAATTCGCAGTGGACACGACGGCAGTCGTGAAGGTCGCGCAGCAGGCAGCCGAATGTTTGCTGCCGCTCGGTCGATGCGCGCTGGTGGGTGTGTATCCGCCCGGCAGTGAGCTGACGCTGAAGATCGACAGCATCTTTTTCGGCCAGACCATCGGCGGCGTGATTGAAGGCGACAGCGTGCCCAAGGTCTTCATCCCGCAGCTCATTGAGCTGTGGCGGCAGGGGCGCTTCCCGTTCGATCGATTGATCCAGTTCTATCGCTTCGAAGACATCAATCTCGCCGCCGCGGACTCTGCGACCGGCAGAACATTGAAACCGGTGCTGCGCATCGGCTCTGTGAGATAGACATGAACTACCGCATGCTCGTCAATGGCGACCTGATCAGCGGGCCGCACGTCACCGAAGTCATCAATCCGGCAACGGCGCGGGCGTTCACATCCTGCCCGCGTGCGGATCTCGAACTGTTGCAACGTGCGGTCGATGCGGCGGACGCAGCGTTTCCTGCCTGGTCCAGGCTGCCGTTCGAGGAGCGACGCGACAGTCTTCTGCAACTCGCCGATGCGATGGACGGACGCTTCGACGATTTCAGCAAGCTGCTCACGCAGGAGCAGGGCAAGCCGCTCGCACAGGCGCAGTTCGAGATCGGCGGTTCCATCATGGCGCTGCGTTACTTCGCGACCATCGAGCTGACTGAGCGTTCCCTGCGAGACAGCGCGTCGGAAAGAATCTTCGAGCATCGCACGCCGCTCGGCGTGGTCGCCGCGATCACGCCCTGGAATTTTCCGATGATCCTGCTGATGCTGAAGATTGCGCCGGCGCTGGCCTGTGGCAACGTGGTGATCTGCAAGCCGGCGCCGACCACGCCATTGACGACGTTGTTGCTCGGCGAACTGGCGGCGGAGATTCTGCCGCCCGGTGTGCTGTCGACGCTCGTCGATCAGAACGATCTCGGTGCCGCACTGACTTCTCATCCACGGATTGCAAAGGTGAGCTTCACCGGCTCGACGGCAACCGGCAAGAAAGTGATGGCGTCGGCGGCGGGCTCTCTGAAACGCATCACGCTCGAACTGGGCGGCAACGATCCCGCGATCGTGCTCGACGATGCAGATATCGCGCGCGTCGCGCCCGAGATCTTCAACGCAGCGATGCTCAACGCAGGGCAGGTGTGTCTTGCGGCCAAGCGCATCTATGTTCCTCGCGCGATGAAGGAAGCGTTGCTTGAAGCGCTCGGCGATCTCGCACGCACTGCCGTCGTCGGTGACGGCATGGCGCCCGGCACGCAGATCGGCCCGATTCAAAATCGCATGCAGTACGACCGGGTGCTGCAGCTGTTGGAACAATCGCGCGCCGGCGCTGCAAGTGTCGTTTCAGGCAAGCTGCCGCAGGCCACGGGATATTTCGTCGCGCCCACGATTGTGAGCGGGTTGTCGGATGATGCTCCGCTGGTCGCGCAAGAACAGTTTGGTCCGCTGCTGCCGGTGCTGACCTACGATTCGGCGGACGAAGTGGTGGCACGTGCGAACGCCAGTCCGTATGGATTGGGCGCGACGGTGTGGACGTCGAATCCGGAACGAGGCATCGCGCTGGCCCGGCGGATCGAAAGCGGCACGGTGTGGGTGAACAAACACATGGACCTGCCGTTCGACGTTCCCTTCGGCGGCTGCAAGCAGTCGGGCATCGGGCGCGAGCAGGGCATGGCCGGCGTGGAGGAGTTCACGCAGGCCCGCATCGTCAACGCCTCGCTCGTGAACTGAGGCCCTATCAGCAAACCTTATCGCTCGGCGGTCGATCGGCATTGGCGGCGGCTGGGGCGGCGTCCCGATAATCCCGGCACGGATCAACGACACGATCGGGCGAAGCACTTGGGCATCACGGCGCTGACTCTGGGACCGTACGCAGGGGTGGCCGAGCAGCGCACCGACGGTTGCTGGTTGTTACGTTCGCTTGATCCGCTGCGCGAATATCCCGTCCGGTACACCGAATATCTGTCGCGCTGGGCGAGCACGCGCCCGGACACCATCGTGCTCGCTCAACGCGACGCCCAAGGCGAGTGGCGCAAGCTCACCTACTCGGCGGCCTATCAGAAAATACAACGAATCGCCGGTGCTCTGCTGGAGCGAGGGCTGAGCGCTGAACGCCCGCTAATGATTCTTTCCGGCAACAGTATCGAACATGCGTTGCTGGCCTGGGCGGCGATGCACATCGGCGTGCCGGTGGCGCCAATTTCTCCGGCGTATTCGCTCATCGATCCTGAAGTCACACGAGTGAAGCATGCGGTCACGCTGCTGACACCAGGCCTCGTGTATGCGGAAGATGCGACTGCGTTCGAGCGGGCGGTGGCGCAGGCTGTTCCGGAAGGAACGGAAGTCGCTGCGCTGAAAGGGCGCTTCACTTCGCGCGCACACACTCCATTCGAGAGTCTCATCGGCGAGGCCAGCGCCGAGGTTGAGCGAGCACATCGCGCCGTGAGCGCGGACACGATCGCGAAGTTTCTGTTTACGTCGGGATCGACGCGACTGCCGAAGGCCGTGATCAATACGCATCGTATGCTGACGAGCAATCAGCAGATGCACACGCAGTGTTATCCATTCCTTCGCGACCAGCCGCCGGTGTTGGTCGACTGGCTGCCGTGGCATCACACCGCCGGCGGCAACGCCAACATGGGAACCGTGCTGTCGAACGGCGGCACGATGTATATCGATGCCGGCAAACCCACTGAAAGCGGCATGTCACAAACCGTCGCAAACCTGCGGGAGATCGAGTCGACGGTGTACTACACGGTGCCGCGCGGGTTGGAAATGCTGGTCGACGAGATGCGCCGTGACGCCTCACTGCGCGAACGTTTTTTCCGTCGATTGCGACTGATATTTCCCGCCGGTGCCGCGCTTCCGCGGCCGGTGCAGGACGCCGTTGAAGAGATGTCGGTGCAAGTGACCGGGCACAAAGTGCCGATGACCATGGGTTTGGGAATGACCGAAACCGCACCGTTCGCGATCTCGGCGCATCTTCCGGATTGGCAGGCGGGCGTGATCGGCCTGCCCGCGCCCGGCGTCGAAGTGAAGCTGGCGCCGGTGGGTGACAAGCTGGAGATTCGCTATGCCGGCCCAAGCATCACGCCGGGCTACTGGCGTCAGCCGGAGCTCACGCGCGAGGCCTTCGATAGCGAAGGTTATTTCTGCAGCGGTGACGCGGCGACGTTTCTGCAACCGGATGCTCCCGAACAGGGGCTGCGCTTCAACGGACGCATCGCCGAGGACTTCAAACTTTCCAGCGGCACCTGGGTGAATGTCGGCGCGATGCGCGCCGCTGCGCTTGCAGCCGGCGCGCCGCATCTGCATGACGTGGTGCTGACCGGACACGATCGCGATGAGCTGGGCATGCTGGTGTTTCTGAGCACCAGCGCGCGTCAGCTGTCTGATGAGCAAGTGCAGGCGTGGTTGCGCGGGCTGCTCCAGCAACTTGCGGCCCGGGCCGGCGGTAGCTCACAACGCATCGTTCGAGCGCTGATCCTCGAACAACCGCCGTCGATCGCGGCGGGCGAGATCACCGATAAAGGCTCGATCAATCAGCGAGCCGTGCTGCAGTCCCGTCGAGCCGAGGTCGAGATCTTGTATTCGTCTGTTCGCGATGCGCGTGTGGTGGTGGTGTCATGACGGCCGCCACGGTGGTGTTGATTCCCGGCCTGTTGTGCGACGAGTTCGTTTGGAACGACCAGCGCCGCGCGCTGGCCAAACATGCGAATGTCTGGGTCCCCGACCATGGTTCGCTCGACTCGCTGACGGAGATGGCCGCAGCGATCCTGCGAGATGCGCCCGCCGAGAATTTTGCTCTAGCGGGTCACTCCATGGGCGGACGAGTCGCACTCGAAGTGCTGCGGCTCGCACCACACCGGGTGCAGCGACTTGCACTGTTAGATACGGGTTATTTGCCTCGTGCGGCGGGAGAGCAGGGCGATGCCGAGCAAGCGTCACGTCTTGCATTGCTGAACAACGCTCGGCAGTCGGGCATGGCTGCGATGGGGCGGGAGTGGGCGCGCGGCTTGGTTCATCCAGCGCGCATCGACACGCCGGTGTTCGCCGCCATCATTGAAATGATCGAACGCAAGACGCCGGAGATTTTCGCGGCACAGATTCGAGCGCTGCTGGCGCGTCCGGATGCGAGCCCGCAGCTGCTTGCCATCGATTGCCCAACGCTCGTGTTGTGCGGGCGTCAGGACAGCTGGAGTCCTTTGTCGCAACACCTGCAGATGGCCGCGATCATTCGCGGCGCTCGTCTGCGCATCATCGAGGATTGCGGTCACATGAGCACTTTGGAACAACCGGAGGCCGTGAAATCGGCCTTGGTGGAGTGGGTGAACGGCAAGACAGGGCAGCGGCCGCTGGCGCAAGTGGAAAGGCACATTGCCGAAGCGGCCTGCAGAGATGTGGTGAGACGCGCGGCGATGAAGCTCGATGCCAACGATCTCGAAGGTTTTGCAGCGATGTTTACTCGCGACGCCGTGGTCGTCCGGCCGGGCAAGGAGCCGCTGCGAGGCGTTGAAGCGTTGGTCGAATCCTATCGATCCCGGCCGCCCGGACACATGACGCGTCATCTCGTCGCCGGCAGCGTCGTCGATCTGCGCGGGCCCGATGAAGCGCTCGCAATCAGCAACGTTTTGTTATGGACGGCGGTGCCGGACAGTGCCGCGGGTCCGTTCGGAAGACGCGCGCAGTCGCGACAAGTGGTCGGCGAGTTCGAAGACACGCTGCGCCTGTGCTCGGACGGGGTGTGGCGAATCGCCCATCGACAGGCGCGTTTCCTGTTGCATGTGGACACGGAAGGTTGATGCAATGACTCACGTCGATCCCAGCATGCAACTGCGCAGCGAGCCGATGACCCCGTTTCAGATGGTCGCGGTCGTGATTTGTATCGCGCTCAACGCGCTCGATGGGTTCGACATTCTGGCGATCACATTCGCGGGGCCGGGAATCACCAAGCAATGGGGGCTGCGGCCCGATGAGCTCGGCATCGTGATCTCCAGCGGGCTGGCGGGAATGACGGTCGGTTCGTTGGCCATCGCGCCATTGGCGGACACGCTGGGCCGTCGCCCGATGATTCTGCTGTGCTTGGTCCTGATGACGGTGGGAATGCTGTTATCTGCGACGGCGGACAGCATCATGGCGCTGGTCATGTGGCGCCTGCTGACCGGACTGGGTATCGGCGGCATGCTGGCGTCGATCAATGCAATGGTCGCGGAATATGCCAACGATGAGCGACGTGACTTCTGCGTCGGGCTGATGGCGATCGGCTATCCGCTCGGCGGCATGCTCGGTGGCATGGCGTCGGCGTGGCTGCTCGCTCACTACGACTGGCGGGCAGTGTTTGTTTTCGGGGGCGTGGCTTCGGCGGTGATTCTGCTGGCGGTGTGGTGGCGCTTGCCGGAGTCGATCGAGTTTCTGGTCACGAAACGGCCGGCGAACGCGGTGAATCGCATCAACGTCATTCTTGCACGCATGCGGCGGCCGCAGATCGAAGAGCTGCCGGTGCGCGCCAGGCATGAGCAGGTGAGTTTGTGGAAGGCGTTCGATGAAACTTTGCTGACGCGCACGGCGCTGATCTGCGGCGCCTATTTCCTGTTCATGCTCACGTGCTATTACGCGCTGGGCTGGATTCCTTCGATTGTCGCTGCGCTCGGCTTCTCACCCAGCGTTGGCGCCGAAGTATCGGTGTTCACCAACCTGGGCGGCATCATTGGCGGCGCATTGCTTGGATACCTGGCTCGCAATGTTGGATTGAAGGCACTTGCGAGCGGCGCGATGCTCGCCACCGCATTGGCGCTCGCAGTGTTCGGGCGCACGCAGCCCGATCTCGTCGCGCTCAAGACCGTGGCCTTCGTGCTGGGATTTTTCCTGTTCGCTTCTGCCGTCGGGCTGTACGCAACGTTTGTGCGCGTGTTTCCGACTCACGTACGTGCGACGGGCACAGGGCTTGCGATTGGATTGGGCCGCTTCGGCGGCATGCTCGGGCCGGCGATGGGTGGCTGGCTGATGGCGCTCGGCACCAGCCGCCCGAGCGTGGCCACGATCATGGCGCTCGGTGCGGCGTTGGGGGCGTTCGCGATCTGGTTGTTGCAAGGGCCGATGCTCGCGCCGCCGCCCCGAGGTGCGGTGAGGCGCTCGGCCTAGGTATCAGTGGGCCTATCAGCATTTCGTATCGCTTGCGGCATGAACGGCATTGGTTTGCGGCGAAAGGGCCGTTCCATACTTTGACTGACGAAACGAGGCGCCGATACAACAACTATCCGATCGACCGACAGACAGGCAGGGGGCTGCGGTGTTGTCATTCAAACGTTGCCGATTCGTTGCTGTGGCTTTGTGCATTGGAACGCCGCTGACCGTCGCGGCCGCAGAGTTGGAAGAGGTCATCGTTACGGCGCAGAAGCGCGAGCAGTCGCTCCAGGATGTGAGCGTCGCGGTCACAGCGGTGACGGGCGAAGATCTGCTCCGCGGGAACATCACCGGTATCGAAGATCTGCAGACGCGAGTGCCGGGCGTGACTTTCGGCAATGACTTCAGCTTCGCCAAGCTGTTCATTCGCGGCGTCGGCTTGAACAGCTCGTTCGCCGGCATCGATCCGTCAGTGGCGCTGCACGTCGATGGGGCAGTGGTTGCGCAGGCGTCGGCGCAGTTTGCATCGTTGTTCGACCTGGAGCGCGTCGAGGCACTGCGCGGCCCGCAAGGCACGCTGTATGGACGCAATGCCACCGGCGGCTCCATCAATTTGATCACCGCGAAGCCGACGCAAAACTTCGGCGGCTACACCAATGTATCGATGGGCGGCAGCGACCTC
>CAMLEO010000030.1 GCA_946478975.1 uncultured Steroidobacter sp. | reverse complement strand
CCGCCGTCCGCCTGCATCCGGAATATCAGGCTCTCATCGCTATGCTCGGGATATTCGATGCGCTCCACGTATAACTGCGGGTGAGCACGACGGACCGTTTCGATCAGCGTCTGCACCGGCAGATATGTTTGCAGCGGCTCGATGACCAGCGCGTCGTGATACAGCACGCGATTGATCTCGTCGCGGAATGCAATCGATGCGCCGGTCAGGCCTTGCAGGAACAGCAGGACGCCGAAGCTGAGGCCGACCCAGCGGTGGCAGGTGACGAGAACGGATCGGGCGGTCATGGATCGGGCGCGGCCACGTGAGGCGGCGATTGTACACCTGCGCTGCTGGCGCAAACCTGACGAGCCGCCGGTGGGCTATCATCGTCGCCGGGGATGACCCGTCACGACCAACGATAAACAATGACTCCACTGAAGCACCTGCGCGGCCGCGCTGCATTGGCGATTTACGGCCTGTTCGTGTTCCTGGCCGCCTGCACCAGTACGCCGCCGCACGACGCGACTGGAGCAGGGAAATTCCTGGCGGCGTGGTCGGCCTCGCAAGGCCGGCTCGCCGAACCGCCGCCACCGCTCGACAACTCGACCGTGAGAGTCATCGTCGGCCGCACGATCGATGGCACAGCGCTGCGAATCAAGCTGGAGAATACGATCGCCAAGACGCCGGTGACTTTCGCGGCTGCGTACATCGGCGTGCTGGGACGAGGCGCCGCCTTGGTGCCTGGATCGAACAAGCAGCTCACATTCAAGCACCAGGCCAACGTGACTCTGCAGCCTGGCGCCGGTGTTTACAGCGATCCGCTGAAATTTCCGGTGCGCGCATTTCAGCGGTTGGCAGTGAGCCTGGATGTTCAATCCGCAAGCGAAGTCAGCACCCATGCGCTCGGATTGACGACCACTTATTTCACATCGGGACACCAGGCGAGCTCCGATTCGGGCGCCGGCTTCGAGCCGGTGCCACCGGTGGCACCCAACGTCGCATCGTTTCCTGTGTATTGGGTCTCTGCGGTCGATGTGACTTCGACGGCGGCCAGCAGCGCGATCGTTGCATTCGGCGATTCGATTACGGATGGCGCCTGCAGCACCAACGACAGCAACGGCAAGGTGCTTCCCGATTTGTATCAACGCTGGCTCGACGTGCTCGCGCAGCGGCTGGCAGCGTTGCCCGCCAGCGCTCGGAAATCGATCGTCAACGCCGGCATTTCAGGCAATCGCGTGCTGGCCGCAGGCGTCAGCGGTCCGCCCGCACTGGAGCGCCTGGATCGAGATGTTTTGGATCGCGCCGGCGCAACGCACGTGATCTTCTTCATGGGCACGAACGATATCTCTCGCGGCGACACTTCGGCCGCGGTGATCGATGGCACCCGGCAAATCATCGATCGCGTGCACGCGCGCGGCCTGAAGATCATCGGCGGCACCATGATTCCGCGAGGCCGGCCCGAAGGCGCGGGCCAGGGCTTCAACGAGCAGCAGGAACGCTACCGCCTGGAAGTGAACGAGTGGATTCGTCACCAGGCGAAGTTCGATGGCATCGTCGACTTCGATGCGCTGATGAGCGGCGGCGGCGTCTCGCCCACCGGCGCCCAGATCATCAAGGCCGAGTACAACTGCGACTTCATTCATCCCAATCCGGCCGGATATCGGGCAATCGGCGAGGCGATCGATTTGCGGCTGTTCCAATGAGGCTCGCTTGACTGCGGCGGCCGGTCCGGGAACGCCCGGGTCGCCGGCGATTTTCACCCTCTCCTGCCGCCGGTGACGTTCACCGGCTTTCCCCCTCGCTAAACTCGGTTTCGAGCGCGAATGCGTGGCGCACTCCAGGAGGGGACGATGGCCGAAATTCAAGTGACGTCGTGGGGGACTCGCGAGCCGCTGCCGAACGATCCCGGCGCACCCATGCACGACTGCCTGTGGGAAATTGCCCAGGAACAGGCGGTGCTGGACCGGATGAAGACCCAGAGCGAAACCTGGGAAGCCGCCAGCACCAAGGTCTCGCAACAGGACATCCGCAAACAGCTCGACACGGTCTGCGACGACAATGGCTTTCGCCGCCTCGACGGCAGCGGCCACGGCCGCAATCCGAACCTGATTTACGACGGCGAGAAGATCAAGGTGCGCATCGATCCGGCGCAGCTGGACAAGCCGGCGAACGGCGTGACCAACAACACCGCCTCGCAAGGTGCTTATAACAAGGCAGTGGCCGGCGACGGCGGCAAAGGCGTCGATCTCAACAAGAAAAATGCGGTCGACACCTGGATCGGCACCGTGCCCGGATTCCCGAACCTGAGCGAGAACACCAAGGCTTCGCTCATCACTGCCTATGACGTGCCCGGCATGAACCGCGACAATCTCGCGAAGCTCGGCAGCAGTGCGGCGTTCCGCAGCCTGGACGAGAAACAGCAGCAACAGCTGCTCGCCGTGTATGGCACCAAGGACAAGTCCTTTGCGACTGGCGAAGTCGACAAGATCGTCGCCAACCCCGGCGAGGATGGCAATCAGCGGCTGAAGGTCATCGGCTCGCAAGGCTTCTTCCGCATGGACGAAGGCGCGCAAAAGAACTTCATGAACCGCTACGGCCACGACAAGGAGTTCACGGCGGGAGTGAATCAAATCGTCGGCCAGGAGAACTACACCAGCAAGAACAGCACCGAGCAGGCGCACGCGCTGGACGTGCTGAACCGCTACGCTGGCCGCAAGCACGAAGGCTATGGCGAGGTGGACAAAGACAAGCGCACGTCGGTGCTGATCACGCTGTACAACGAAGTGCTGTCCACGGACAAGTTCAACCTCAACACCTACGGCAAGGGCGACAAGCCGGAAAACGACGACCAGAAGAAACAGCTGGACGACTACGCCCAGAACCGCGCCAGCGAAGTCGGCGCGACCAAGGAGCCGGAGCCCAGCAAGACATCGGAAGCGCCGAAAGACGACGGCACCGATTGAGACATCGACTGTATTTGCGGCATGCGAGCGCGCTTGATACAACGCTCGCATGCCCGCGACTCAGCCCTACTGGCAAAACTACTGGTATGACTTGCGCTTTCGCGATCAGCGCAAGCACTCCTTCGAGCCGTTAGGCCCCGGCGGCCCGCAGCAGGTGTCGAACAAAGCCCTCGCGACTCGCTCGCTGGAAGAATACGTCGCGTGGTTTCTCGACCAGGCGATCGATGAGCTCGACGATCTGCAGGGCGAGTTGCAGATGAGCGTCTACACCGAAGCCAAACCCGGGCCGAATACTCAACCGGTGCTGGTGCGCACGGTGCAACTCGGGCGCCGTTGAGCGCTTCGATCAATCATTCATTGCAGTTCGTCTCGATGCTCGCGGCGCCACGCGGGTGGCATTCGCAATTCGTGCTTGCGCACGGCGCTCAGATATCGATGCACGCGCTCGGCGTCGGCTGAGCGAAGCAAATCGATCGGCGCCGCGCCGAGCGCGTCGTTCGGGGTGCCGAGCCAGGCCTTCGCTCGCTCGGGCGTGCTGAGCAACTCAATCAGCGTACGAAACAAGCTCACGATTTCACGCGCTCTCGCCCACTCGTTCTTGTTCGGATCCAACACTCGCGCTCCCGATTGCAGTTGCGCCGTGTCCTCGGCTGCTGTCTGCAGCAGCTCTGCAAGAGCGGTGGACAGACCCAATTGCTCAGCGGCGCGAAGCAACGCCTTGGTCAGCAGCGCAGGTGACATCGAGGGCAGTTGATACATTGAATGAACGCTCGTCCGACTCGTCGACGCGCGAGTATACGCCCGTGAGATTGCAGGTCATTTCCTTGCGGCTCCCGGGGGCGTGCGTCTATCGTGAGGGCCATGGACATGAACCGTTCCGCGATCGTAGCTGCTGCCCTCCTCTGCGTCGTACAGAGCGCCAGCTCCCGAGAGGTGACGACGCCCAGCATCCACACCGAAGATGTCGGCCGCTTCTTCGCGATCTACGACGCCGCCAACGGGCACCCTTCCGCCGAACAGCTGCAACGTGACTATCTCGATGGCGGCTCGGAAGGCCTGCATCAGTTCGCGAAGTTACGAAACATCACCGGCGTGCGCATCGCCGACACGCTGGCCAAAGACCCGCAGGTCTACTCGCACGCCAGGCGCTGCATGGAAGTCCTGCCGCGGGTCCGGGAGCGAGTCACGGTCGCCTTGCGCACCTTGGTGCAACTGTATCCGCAGGCAAAACTTCCTCCCATCACGATCGCGGTCGGACGCGGCAAACCCGCGGGCGTGGGCAGTCCGATCACCGGCATTCAGATCGGGCTCGAAGCGCTGTGCGGGGCCGAATATCTGAATCCCAATCCCGAAGACCGATTCGTATACGTGATCGCTCACGAATACGCACACGTCCAGCAATACCAGCCGCTCGTCGACAAGGAACATCCGACGGTCCTGGAAGGATCGCTGATCGAAGGCATCGCCGAGCTCACGGCGGAGATCATTGCGGGCAGCGTCTCGAATGCCGCCCACGCAGCGATGACCCGAGGTCGTGAGCGCGAAATCGAAACGGCCTTTCTCGCCGACCTGGACAAAACCGATGTTTCTGCGTGGCTCTACAACGGCACGCGCGAAAAATCCGGCGACCTGGGCTACTGGGTCGGTTATCGAATCGCCAAAACTTACTATCAGCACGCGGCGGATAAACAACAAGCGCTGCGCGAGATTCTGCAAATGGAAGATCCAAAGGCGCTGCTCGCAAAAAGCGGCTGGCAGCCGGGAGCGTAGAAGCCCTGGTGACGGGCGGCGCGACCTTGGGCACAATTGTCTGAGTAGTTGTCCGCCGGAGTTTCCGACCCAATGATTCATTTCTCGCGCCGCCTGTTCCTCGGCGGAGCCGCTGCCCTGGCCGCATGCCCGACGTTTGCTCGCTCGGCCACATCCGCGCCAGTCACTGAAAATCCGCTCGTGCGTCAACGGGCCGACGCGCAGATCTTTCGCCACGACGGCAGCTACTACATGACGGCCTCGGTGCCGGAATACGACCGGCTGATCATCCGTCGAGCGCCGACATTGGCCGGGCTGGGCACCGCCGAGGAAGCCGTGGTCTGGCGGCGACCGGCGAGCGGCCGCATGGCCGGCTACATCTGGGCGCCCGAGCTGCATCTCATCGACGGCCGCTGGCATATGTATTTCGCGGCCGGCGACGGTGACGACAAATTTCGCATTCGAACCTACGTGATGCGATGTGCGGGCGCGGATCCGCTCACATCCAAATGGGAACTGCTCGGCAAGCTGGCAACACCGTGGGACACGTTCACGCTCGACTCGACCGTGTTCGAGCATCGCGGCGTGCGTTACATCAGCTGGGCTCAGCATGAGCCGACCATCGGCAACAACACGAATGTTTATCTCGCTCCGCTCGCTACACCGACGACGCTCGCGCGTGCGCCGGCGCGACTGACGCAGCCGACGCTGGAGTGGGAAATTCGAGGCTTCAAGGTCAACGAAGGCCCCGCCTTGCTCGCGCGCAACGGCCGGTTGTTCATGACCTACTCCGCCAGCGCCACCGACGCACGTTACTGCCTCGGCCTGCTCACCGCGCCCGATGACGCCGACATCATGAATCCCGAAGTCTGGACGAAGTCACAACAGCCGGTGTTTGTCAGCTCGGCCGCGACCAGCGTGTATGGCCCCGGCCACAACAGCTTCACGGTTGATGAGCAGGGTCGCGACTTGCTGGTCTATCACGGCCGCGATTACGAGAAGATCGTCGGCGATCCGCTGTTCGATCCGAATCGTCACACTCGCATTCAGCGGCTGTACTACCGCGCCGATGGCACACCCGACTTCGGTGTGCCCGTCGGCAACGGCGCCCTGCCCGATCGGCTGTCACCGCTCGACCGCAAAGATCAGTTCGTGCGCGTCGATGGCGAGCGAATCGTTGTCGGTGTCGGTCCGGTTGCATCGACGCAGTTCCGTCAAGTGCCCAGCCAGGTGGATGCAAACAAAGTGGCGCTGGTGCCGATCGAATCGCCGGCCAGCAAGCTGATCGTCGGCGGCGACTCGACTGTGACCGTGGCACGCGACGATGGCAGTGCCGAGTTCGCTCGACGCAGCAGCTTCGTCAAGCAACCCGGGCTCGCAGATCCAAAAGCTGTCAGCTTCGCGTCGGCAGCTTCGCCCAAGAGCTACTTGCGGCATGTGAACGGCGCCTTGCGCGCAGAGAACGTCACACCAGGCGCGGATCGAGCCTCGGCGAGCTTTCAGCTTTCTTGATGCAGGCTGACCTGGCCTCGAGCGGATGCGGCGCGAGTCGCGTCCGTGACAGACGAGCTCGCCGGCAGGTCAACCCACCGGCGAGAGAGCGGTCGCGGAATCAGTTCTGCTTCGGCTCGCGGGCGCGAGTCAGCGCACTCAAGATGCCCCAGTTGTTCAGCGACTGCAGATGGAAATGCAGCAGCGGCAGCCAGTTCTTCTTGTGCAGTTCCAGCACCAGCGCATCTTCCATGGTCTGCAGGCGCTCCGGATTCAGCAACCGGAAGCCGCGCAGCGTGAACGTCTGGCCGCCGCCGAGATCGGCCTTGGCCATGCGGTCTTCCAGCATGTTGTTCTTGTCGAGCCATTCGCCGAAGCGGCGCGTCTCGGCATAGTGCATCTGGAAGGTTTCGTTGAACTTGAAAGCGCGCTGAAGCGCATCGACCGGCTTGCCATCGGCAGCGAAGAACGGACGCGACGACGACGCATTTTCGAAATGCTCCGCCGCTTCGTCGACGCACAACACCAGGCGATCGGAGTTCGGCACTTCCGAGAAGATGAACGGATAGCGACGCACGTAAGCCGGGATATACGCGTCCTCGCGCCAGTTGCCAGAGGCGTCGACGAACAGATTCTCGTGATCGCGCAAACCGACGACGGCGAAAGGCACGGTCGGCGCGGCTGCCGAGAACACGATCGGATAAGTGCGAGCGGCGTGCACGATCTCAGCCGCAGTCAACGGGATGGCGTTGGTATCGGCCGCGAATCGAAAGTCAGTGCGCTCGCGCAAACCTGCCGTCGCGTGACGAGCCGGCTCGAGCGGCACGGGATTCTTGTAGAACATCGGCATCGCCGGGGCGGCCTGCGGAGTGTCGACAGCTTCAGTCATGAGCATTTCCAAAAGTAGTGCGAGTCGAGGGCGGGATTGTCCTCCACTTTTCCGAGGCAATCATGCAACGCGCCGCTCAGTTTTGCATTCTGAACAGTGAGCGCCTGCAGCTGGTAGGCCATCGCCCGACTGCGTGAATTTGAATGCATTCCTGCGCAGCTCGACGTTGCATCCAGCGACACGCTCAGCGGGCTTACGCGGGCGCACCGCCCGGGCATAGAAACATTCACTCGCGCACCGCACGCAACAGCTTCAATTGTCTGCGAAATAGCACATTGTATGCAGCGCCTGCGGCGGTCCCTGGAAGCGCTTGCAAACAGCCACGGACTGGCTCATCTTATGGCGCAAATGATAGCGGTATCACCGGGGATGCAGCGTGAGTTACCGTGCCCGCGGGGCATTTGTCGTTCCCGAATTGACAGCGATGTCAGGACCGCCGCTATACTAGCTCTGCGTTCAAAGTGCGCATCGTTGTAGCTGTACGACATGCACGCGTATGAAAGTGAGTTCGATGCGAACGCGTCTGGCACGACAGCGGTAGGCATTCAGCCAGTGCCCACCTTGCTGACGCGCCTCACAGCAACTGCTGAGGAGGGAGAGCCGACGACGGATGAGTGCACGTGGGGGTGTTAGCGTTATCGCGCATTCCCCGGTGGGGTGAAGGATTTTGGAGTGCAGGTTCGAAGTGATTCGATAACGTCTCGCAATCAGGGGGATCAAGTGATGATGAAGCATAACCGGCTCGCGGTAGCCATTGCCGCGGCATTGGCATCTGTTGCGCCGTTCAAAGGCGCAGGCGCGCAGGAAGCTGCTGCCGCCGCTGCTCAAGCCAGCGCCAGTACTGCTGCGCAGGGCGACCTGGAAGAAGTGGTGGTCACCGGCATCAGGGCCAGCTTGGAATCCGCGATGGACACCAAGCGTGAGGCCATCGGTGTCGTCGACGCGATCAGTGCCGAAGATATCGGCAAGTTCCCGGACACCAACCTCGCCGAATCGTTACAGCGCGTCACCGGTATTTCGATCGACCGCCGCAACGGCGAAGGCGCATTGGTGACGGCACGCGGCTTCGGTGCTCAATACAACATGGTGACGCTGAACGGCCGCACCATGCCCGCGGCGGATGCGTTCGCCGGCGGCAACAGCGGCGACGGCGGCGTGGCCGGCCAGTCGCGCGCATTCAACTTTGCCAACCTCGCGAGCGAAAGCATCAAATCGATCGAGGTGTACAAAACCGGCAAGGCGGACATCGCCACCGGCGGCATCGGCGCGACATTGAACGTCAAGACCGCCCGCCCCTTCGACAGCAACGAGCCGGTGATCAACGTCGGCATCAAGGCGTTGAACGACACCACCAATCGCACCGGCGACGACATCACGCCGGAAGTGTCGGGCATTTTCAGTTACGTCGACGACAACAAGACCTGGGGCGTCGGCCTGTCCGCGAGCTATCAGAAGCGCGACAGCGGCTCCTCCAGCTCCACCGTCAACGACTGGAACATCCGCAGATGGGATCCGAGCAACCAGACGACCAAGTTCGCGGACAACGCGACCATCATCAACGCGCCGGCAGTGGGCTCGCTGTATGCGATTCCGAACGACATTCGCTATCACTTCTCGGATCGCGAACGTGAGCGCACCAATGCGCAGCTGACAGTGCAGTTCGCGCCGATCGATACATTGACCCTGACCGCCGACTACACGTACGCGGAACAGGATCTGATGGAAGATCGCGGCGACCAGACACTGTGGATGAACGCGAACCGCTACAGCCTCGCCGTGTTCGACGCGGGCCAGGCAGTCGCGACCCCCGTGGTGCTGGCGGAAGACGAAGGCACCGCGAAGGACTTCGGTTTCGAGCAGCAGCATCGCGAACAGAAGAACGAGCTGAAGTCGATCGGCTTCAACGCCGAATGGCAGCCCACCGATCGTTGGACGGTCGGCTTCGACGTGCACGATTCGAAGGCCGAAAGCTTGCCGGACGATCCGGTCACCGGCGGCGGCGAAACAGCGTTCAGCTTCGCGGCGCGTGTGCCGAGCACCTGCGCAGCTGCGCCGAACGACAACCTCTGCACCAATCGCATGTTGCAAACGTTCTATTTCAACCACGGTTTGCCGCTGGCGACTCGCACGATCTTCACGGCTCCGACCACGGGCATCCCCGCTGGCGGCGTCGGCGGCGATCCGAACTTCGCGTTCCGTCCCTCGGATCTGGGCAGCCAGTACCTGCGCATCAATTATCAGGAACAGACCAGCAACATCACGCAGGCGCGCCTGGACAGCACGTTCAAGTTCGACGACGACAAGCGCATCCAGTTCGGTGTCGAGACGCGCGCGATGGATTCGCACCAGCGCGCTTCGAACGCCCAGATGACGTTGGGCGACTGGGGCGTGGCACGTCCGGGCGAAATGCCGCCGGAACTGCTGCAACCCTTCAGCCTGGTCGGACAGTTCAGCGACTTCAATACGGCCGGTGTGCCGCGCTCGGGTTGGAAAGGCAACGCGAATGCACTTGCCCGCTGGGCCGTGCAGCGGTATGGCGTGTGGCGCGATGCGAGCCAGGCGAATGGCACGCTCACCTACAACCCGGCGTTCGATCAGGATCACAAGATCGAGGAAGACACCAAGGCTGCGTACGTCCAGTACGGCATGCACTTCGACCTGGCGGATCGGGCGAGCAACCTGCTGGTCGGTGTGCGCTATGAGAAGACCGATGTGGAAGCCATCTCCAACCAGCTCATTCCGCGCGGTTTGATCTGGCAGGACAACAACGACTTCTCGCAGTGGCAGGGTCTGACGATGTCGACCTTGAAGAACAAGGCGGACTACGACCACGTGCTGCCGAACCTCGACTTCGACATCGAGGTCCTGCACAACTTGAAGGCTCGCGCTTCGTACAGCAAGACGATCGCACGCGCCCAGTACGATCAGCTGCGCGCAGCTGTGAACATCGGCGGCTCGCAAGGTTCGACCGGCAACGGCTTCAGCCCGACCGCGAACGCTTCGAACACCGCGCTCGATCCGCTGGAGTCCGACAACATCGATCTGTCGCTGGAATATTATTTCGACGACGCGAGCTATGTGTCGGTCGGCTTCTTCCACAAGAACGTGAAGAACTTCATCGGCCAGCAAGTGACGTCGGAAAGCCTGTTCGGCATCACCGACCAGACGTCCGGTCCGCGCGCGCAGGCAGCCCTCACGGAACTGCGCAATCGCGGCGCCAGCACCGACGATACGAACCTGTTCGTGATGATGGCGATGATGGAACACCCGGGCTCGTTCGTGGATGCGAACGGCACGACGTGGACCGGCGGCGCCGCGAACTTCAACGGTTCGGAAGCGCAGCACCTCGCATTCGCCACTCAGTACGATATCTATCCGACTGCGGCGGATCCGGCCTATATGTTCAACGTCACGCGGCCGGTGAACAACAAGGATGCGGCGATTCACGGCTGGGAAATGGGCGGCCAGCACTTCTTCGGGCAGACGGGCTTCGGCATCCAGGCGAACTACACCATCGTGCGCGGTGACGTGTCGTTCAACAATGCCGGCGATCCGAACATCAACCAGTTCGCCCTGCTCGGCCTGAGCGACTCGGCCAACCTGATCCTGATGTATGAAAACTTCGGGTTCTCGGTGCGTCTGGCCTACAACTGGCGCGACGAGTTCCTGCAGAACACCAACCGCGGCAACTTCCGCAATCCGGAGTACGTCGAGGCTTACGATCAGATCGATCTGAGCGTCGGCTACGACGTCAACGAGCACCTGTCGTTGTCGCTGGAGGGCATCAACCTCACCGAAGAGGACGTGCGCTGGCACGGCCGCTCGGAGAATCAGCCGTGGTACGTGGAAGATCAGGGCGCGCGCTACGCCTTCGGCGCCCGCTATAAGTTCTAATAAAATCGAGCTAGAGTGCCCGCACGGGAAAAGTGGGCCGCTGCACTTCGCAGCGGCCCACTGACTTCAGGCCCGCGGTTGAGGGGATGCATGCCTAGGCACGAAATGCTCAATAACGTCGCCCACAAGGACTTGCGGGTGATCACTCGCCACGGCAGCGAGTTCGGCGACAACGTCGGCACGGTGCTCACCTTCCCCACCGAATACGGCGACGTGCAGCGCGAATATCCGATCTTCTTCCGCAAGGATCGCGAGACCGGCGAGTTTCAATCGGTCGCCCTGCTCGGCTTTCAGCAGGACGAGAATTTGTTTCTGGACCAGAGCGGCTGGACCGCTGCTTACATTCCCGGCATCGTCGCGCGCGGGCCGTTTCTCATCGGCTTTCAGACGCAGGACGTCGGCGGCGAAACGCGCCGCGAGCCGGTAATTCACATCGACATGGACAATCCGCGCGTCAGCACCACTGAAGGTGAGCCGGTGTTTCTGCCTCAAGGCGGCAACACGCGCTACCTGGAGCGCATCGGTGCGACGCTGCAAGGCATTCACCACGGGCTTGCCGTCAGCAAGGCGATGTTCGACGCCTTCAATACTTTCGAGCTGATCGAGCCGGTGAACGTCGAAATCAAATTCAATGCCGAGGAGCAATACAACCTCCGCGGCCTGTACACCATCAGCGAGGAGCGCCTGGCAAAGCTCGATGGCGATGCATTGTTCAAATTGAACAGCGCCAACTTCCTGCAGGGCGCGTTCCTGGTGCTGGCTTCGCACAACAACGTCAAGAAGCTGATCGACATGAAACATCGCCGCCGCCGGCAAGCGGGGCACGCTTAAACTCAGCTCATGGCGACGCAACCGCAAGCGCGTGTGATCGAGGGCTGTCGGCCCGAGGACCTGCCGCTGGAGGAACTGATGTCCGGCGACGCGCCGGTTGTGCTCAAAGGCCTGGTGACGCATTGGCCGCTGGTGCAAGCAGGCCTGCGCTCCCCGCACGAAGCGATGAGCTATCTGCGGTCGTTCTACAACGGCAAGACCGTCGGCACGTCGCACGGCGATCCCAGCATCGCCGGCCGGTTGTTCTACAACGAAGATTTCACGCAGCTGAATTTCGTCAGCGCCCGCGCGCCGCTCGACCAGGTGCTCGCGAACATCGAGAAACATCTCGACGATGCGCAGCCGCCGACCGATTACATCGCGTCGACGACCATCGACGCGTGCCTGCCGGGCTTTCGTAAAGACAACGACCTGCCGTTCGCGGCGCACGGCCTCGATCCGCTGGCGAGCATCTGGATCGGCAGTCGCACCATCGCTTCGTGCCATTACGATGCGCCGAACAACATCGCCTGCTGCGCAGTCGGCAAGCGACGCTTCACGCTGTTTCCGCCGGAACAGATTTTTAATTTGTACCCAGGGCCGCTCGATCCGACGCCCGGCGGCCAGGCGATCAGCCTGGTCGATTTCGCGAACCCCGACTTCGAGCGCTATCCGCGCTTTCGCGAAGCACTGGAGGCGCGACAGACTGCCGAGCTCGAACCGGGCGACGCGATCTTCATGCCGAGCATGTGGTGGCATCATGTCGAAGCGCGCAGCCCGTTCAACACGCTGATCAACTATTGGTGGAGCACGTCGCCAAAGTTCATTCCTTCGCCGATGAACGCGCTGTATCACGCGATGTGGACGCTGCGCGACCGGCCTGAGCGCGAGAAGCGCGCTTGGAAGAATGTGTTCGAGTATTACGTGTTCGGCCCGGCGGAGCGCGCCGGCGAACACCTTCCCGAGCAGGCGCGCGGCGCACTGGGTCCGATGGACGAACTCATGGCGCGCCGGCTTCGAGCCATGCTCATCAACAATTTGAATCGTTGAAGTCGCGGAGCGACTATGAATAGCAGCGCCCACATGAGCACCAGTCAGGTGCGTAGAGTCGTCATTGCCGGCGGCGGCACAGCCGGTTGGATCGCGGCCGCGGCGCTGTCGAAGCAGCTGGGACCGCTGCTCGATATCACATTGGTCGAGTCGGAAGAGATCGGCACCATCGGCGTCGGCGAATCGACCGTGCCGCCGATCCGCATCTTCAATCAGCTGCTCGGCATCGATGAGCAGGAATTCATGCGGGCGGTCTCAGCCACGTTCAAGCTGGGCATCTGGTTCGAGAACTGGGGCCAGATCGGCGATCGTTACATCCATCCGTTCGGACGCCACGGCAAGCCGACCTGGCTGTGCGAGTTCCATCACTTCTGGCTGCACGGCCTTCGCCGCGGCATGAATGCGGAGCTCGGCGAATATTGCGTCGAGTGGCTCGCCGCCAGGGAAGGAAAATTCGCCGCGACACCGGATATGAATTACGCGTACCAGGTCGACGCGACTGCGTACGCAAGATTCCTGCGCACGTTCTCCGAGCGCTTCGGCGTCAAGCGCGTCGAAGGCAAGATTCGCTCGGTGCAGCAGCACTCGACCACCGGCTTCATCGAGTCGCTGACGCTCGAATCGGGCCAGGTGATTCCCGGCGATCTGTTCATCGACTGCACCGGCTTCCGCGGCCTGCTGATCGAACAAACATTGCACACCGGCTTCGAAGACTGGCTGCACTGGCTGCCGTGCGACGCCGCCATCGCCGTGCAGACCGAATCCACCGCCCCGCCCCATCCGTACACGATGGCGATCGCGCACGAAGCCGGCTGGCGCTGGCAGATTCCGTTGCAGCATCGCATGGGCAACGGATTTGTTTATTGCAGCCGTTATATGTCGGAAGACGACGCCCGGGAACGTTTGCTGCAAGCCGTGAGCGGCCGGCCGCTGCGCCCGCCACTCACGCTCAAATTCCGCGCCGGACGACGACGCAAGACCTGGAACAAGAACGTGGTCGCGATGGGACTGGCGAGCGGCTTCGTCGAGCCGCTGGAATCGACCAGCATTCACATGATCATCACCGCGGTCACGCGGCTGATGCAGATGTTTCCTTTCGATGGCGTGCAGCCGGTGTTCGTCGATCAATTCAACGACGAGTCGCGCGCGGAGCTGGAGAAGGTGCGCGATTTCATCATCCTGCACTACCACACGACCGATCGCGACGACACGCCGTTCTGGCGCTACTGCAAGGACATGGACATTCCCGAAACGCTCGCGCGGCGCATCGAGCTGTTCAAGGAAGGCGCTCATGCGTACCAGGCCGAGGGCGAGCTGTTCCGCGTCGACTCCTGGATCCAGGTGTTGCTGGGCCAGGGCATCGTGCCGAAGAGTTATCATCCGTCCGCACGCACCATGAAGGATCACGAGCTGAGCCAGGTGCTCGCCGGATTGCGCAGCCAGGTGAGCCAGATCGTTGCGAAGCTGCCGAAGCACCAGGAGTTCATCAACTCGTTTTGTAAGATCAGCGCCTGAGGTCCACACAGGAGCGAGTCATGTCCGAGAATCGCCCGCCTTTGCCGCCGTTCACCCGCGAGACTGCGATCCAGAAAGTTCGCGCCGCGGAAGATGGCTGGAACACACGCGACCCGGTTCGGGTGTCGCTGGCCTACACGCAGGACAGTTACTGGCGCAACCGGGCCGAATTCCTGCGCGGCCGGGCGCAGATCGTCGAGTTCCTGACCCGCAAATGGCAGAAGGAGCTCGACTATCGACTGATCAAGGAGCTCTGGGCATTCGCCGACAACCGCATTGCCGTGCGCTTTGCGTACGAGTGGCACGACGATTCCAACAACTGGTACCGCTCGTACGGCAACGAGAACTGGGAGTTCGATGAGCACGGCCTGATGCGCTTCCGCTATGCCAGCATCAACGACGTGCCGATCAAGGACGCCGACCGCAAGTATCACTGGGACCGCTCCAAGCCGCGCCCGGCGGACCATCCGGGGTTGAGCGAACTGGGACTTTGAGCATCGGCGGCCGGGGCTGCAGAATAGGCGCCTTTGCCATCCGGTCCGCGCCGCCATGCCCGCCAAATCATCCGCCAAGTCCAAGGTCCGCAAGCCCGCCCTCGCCTCCGCACGCGAGCGCAACGCGCCGCCGAAGGCCACCATCAAGATCGGCAAGCGGCTCGAAACGGTCGCCCGCGAGATCAAGGATGCGGATGAATTCGTCGAGCACGTCGCGGGCCTGGCCAATCGTTATCGTCGCGAGCACGCGCTCGCGTCCGGCGATGCGCAGGCTGAATTGCGCCAGTCGCTGCGAAATTTCCAGAAGCACGCCAGCGCGCTGGCCGAGTGGCTGAAGGAAGCGAACAGCGGCAAGCCGTCGGCGAACGAGCGCAAAGCCTTCGACGCGATCGGCACCAAGCTCTTCGGTTCACCGGTGCTCGCGCGGCCGCAAAGCGTTCAGACCATGGAATGGCTGGTGCGCGCCGCTCAGGCTGCCGATGAAACGATCGCCGGCATGAAACGCTCGGGTGGGGACAACACGCCGTTACGCATCGCTGCCGAGGGTCTGCGCGCGACGTTCGAACATCACAAATTGAAAGTCGCGCTGGTGAGCGGTGAACAACCTTCCGACGCGGTTCGTTTGCTGGTCGCCATTGCCCGAGACGCCGGTGACGATGTCGAATCGAACCTCGCCAAAATCACGCTGCGCGATGTGAATCGTCGTCCCGAACCTCACGTCGCATCGTGAAAGATCACTCCTAACGTGTGACGTCGGCCAGATCGCAGCCGACTCACACCGTGCCTCATGTTCACGCGATAAACACCGCGCGTGCCGTGCACCGGTCGATGGTGAACGGCAAATACGACTGCATCTCCTTGCGTCAGCGGCACCACTTCAGCACGTGACTGCATGCGCGGCCGCTGTTCTGTCAGCACGAATTCGCCGCCAGTGAAATCTTCCTGCGGCGATGACAGCAGCACTGTCAGCTGCAGCGGGAACACCTGCTCGCCGTACAGATCTTGATGCAAACAGTTGTAGTCGTCCGCGGCGTACTGCAACAGCAGTGGCGTCGGCCGCTTCTGCCCGGCCGCATGACAACGCTCGATGAACTCCGCGTGCCCGGCTGGAAAACGAATCTCACTGTTCATGAGCTCGTTCCAGCGATTGGCGATCGGCACGAGATGCGGGTACGCGTCGCTGCGCAGCTTCGCGACCACGTCGGGCAACGGATAATTGAAATATTGATATTCGCCGCGCCCGAAGCCGTGCCGACTCATCACGACACGGCTGCGAAATAACTTTTCCGATGCATACAGCGCCGCGAGCGCCTGGCATTGCGCCGGCGTGAGCAAACGTTCGATCACCGCATGACCACGCGCATCCAGATCGGCTGCGATCTGTTTCCAATCCAGAGCATCGACTCGAATCATTCGTTCTTCCCAACCAGCTACGACACGACGCCACCTTAGGCGAACAACGCCGCGAGCACGCTCCGGCTCTTGCGACCCAAGCCACGACTTTCGCTTCAAACAATATCGAAAGCCATTTCGTAAATTCGAAAGTACCTGAAACTTTCTTGTGCTTTCGAATCGACTTCCGTAGGATGGCCGCCGTTGGTCCAAGTCATACGGAGTACGTCATGACCCATGCCCCACAAGGATGTGTGTGATGCCCTCCGCCGCTCTTTCTCCCAAGCGTGAGGTGATCATCATGAAGCGACCGTCCCGTTCGCTGGCTTTGCCGTGGCTCCTCGGATTCGCTGCACTGAGCGCACAGGCTCAGCAAACAATCGTCGTCAACCCAGGCGATTCGATTCAAAACGCCGTCAATCAAGCCGTCGCAGGCGACACCGTGCAGGTGCGCGCCGGCACGTACACTCAAAAGGTTTCGATCTCGGGCAAGAACGGCCTTGCCAACGCATTCATCACATTGAAAGCCGATGCCGGCGCCATCATCGACGGCACCGGGCTCGCGCCGAGCGGCCGACAGGGCCTGATCACAATCACGAACTCGACGTATATCCGCGTGGAAGGCTTCGAGATTCGCAACTTCACTCACAACGGCACGTCGAACACGCCGGTCGGCCTGCTGGTGCAGGGATTCGGCTCGCAACTGCAGATCGTCAACAACAAAGTCCACGACATCAAGAACACCAGCACCTGCAAGGATCCGTGCGCTGCTGGCGCTCACGGCATCGCGGTCTACGGCACCAGCTCTTCGGGCCTCACCGATGTGCTGTTGAGCGGCAACGAGGTTTATAACAACGTGCTCGAAGCCAGCGAGGCGGTCGTGATCAACGGCAACGTCGATCGCTTCGCGCTGTTGAACAACTACGCGCACGACAACAACAACATCGGCTTCGACTTCATCGGCTACGAAGGTGAGTGCAGCGGCTGCGGCGCGAACGATCGGGTGCGCAATGGCATCATTCGCGGCAACACCTCCAAGAACAACACCAGCTCCAGCAATCCGTGGTACGGCGGCGAAGGCTCGGCCGGCGGCTTCTACGTGGACGGCGGACAGTACCTGGTGTTCGAGCGCAACGTCTCCACCGGCAACGACCTCGGCTTCGAGTTCGCAAGCGAGCACTCCGGCAAGGCGTCCGAAGACATCATCATGATGAACAACTTCGTGTACAACAATCGCGAGGTCGGCGTTTCGCTCGGCGGCTATGCGTCCAATACCGGCGAGGCGCGCCGCATTTACGTTTACAACAACTCGTTCTACAAGAACAAAGGCTGGGGCACCGAGATCCTGTTCCAGTACAAGGTGAAGGACAGCCGCTTCGCCAACAACATTTTCTTCGGCGAAGCCAGCGCCGGCGAAAGTTACGAGAACAGCGGCAGCGGCCACACTGGCAACGTGTGGGGCAAGAACCTTTGGTGGGGCACCAGCTCGTCGTCGTCCGGACTGCCGGGCACGAAGGTGGTCGCCGATCCGAAATACGTCGCCCCCACCACGGGAAATCTGCACATCCAAAGCTCATCGCCGGCAATCGATGCGGGCGCGGTCGCTGCCGATGTCACGACCTGGACGTCGACGATCTGGGATGTTTATTTCCCGCCCAATGGCGACATTCCCGTGAGCGGCAAAGTGGACATCAACGGCGAGGCGCGCATCGAAGGAACGATAGATCTCGGTGCCGATGAGTTCGGCACGGCGCCTGCGCCCTGATCAGGCTGAGTGCACCAGCCTCAATTGAGGCTGCGTGCGCGTGATCCGGCTGAGTGCCTCGATGGATTCGGGTTTGGCGATGTAGAAACCCTGCGCATACTCGACACCGATATCCGCGAGGCACCTCAGCACTTCGGCGCTCTCGACCCGCTCGGCGACGGTCTTCAATCCCATGGCGCGGCCGATCTGGGTGATCGCCTCCACCATGCTGCGATCGACATGGTCGGTGGTCACGTTCTGGATGAACGAGCCGTCGATCTTCAGATAATCGACCGGCAGGTTCTTCAAATACATGAACGACGACAGGCCGCTGCCGAAGTCGTCGAGCGAGAACAAACAACCTCGCGCGCGGAATTCGCGCATGAAGTGCACGACGTTCGCCAAGTTGGAAATCGCCGCAGTCTCGGTGATCTCGAAGCACACCGCGCCCGGGCTCAAGTCATACGTCTGCAGCTCGTTGATCAGGAACTCCAGGAAACGATCGTCGTTCAATGAAGTGCCGGACAAGTTGATCGACAGTGTGTAGCCGTGCCGCGGATCGCCGTCAGTTCGATAGTGCGCGAGCGCTCCGAGCGCCTGGCTCACGACCCAGCGATCGATCATCGACATGACGTTGTAACGTTCCGCCGCCGGAATGAACTCCGCCGGCTGGACCAGCTCGCCATGCTCGTTCCGCATCCGTAGCAGCAGCTCGTAATGTCCTCGCGTGTCGCGCGTGGTCCCGATCGGCACGATTGGCTGGTAATAAAGCTCGAGCCGATTCTCTTCGCATGCCCGCGTCAGGCGCGACACCCACTGCATCTCTCGATGCCGCTCCGGGGCCGAGCTGTACTGATACATATGGACGCGATTGCGCCCGGAATCCTTGGCCGCGTAGCAGGCCACGTCCGCCGCGCTCATCACGCTCGCGATGCTTTCGCTGGTGCTGTTGATCTCGACGATGCCGATGCTCACACCGACATTCATCGCACCGTCTTCCCATTCGAAGCGGAACTCGCGAATCGCCTGGCGCAAGTTATCGGCAATCTTCGCCGCGCGCTCGGCGGTGCAGTCCTGAAGCAACAAACCGAATTCATCACCGCCCAGGCGCGCGATGGTGTCGCTCGTTCGTATGCGCGTCTGGAGCAAACCGGTGATCTGCTTCAGCAATCGATCGCCCGCCTGGTGACCGCAGGTGTCGTTGACCAGCTTGAACTGATCGAGATCGAGATACAGCAAACAATGCGTCGTGCCTTCGTCGGCACGCGCTGTGAGCAATGCTTCGTTGAGCCGGTTCTCGAACTCGCGACGATTGATCAATCCGGTCAGCGCGTCGTGGCTGGCCTGATAAGCGAGCGCGCGGCGCAGTCGACGTTCCTTGCTGACGTCATGGAATACCATGACGACGCCGATGATCTTGCCGGAGCGGTCGCGAATCGGCGCGGCCGAATCCTGGATCGCGATCTCCTGGCCGCGGCGATTCACCAGCACCGTTTGATCGGCAACCGCAATGACCCGCCCTTCGCGCAACGAGCGAGTCACCGGATCTTCCAACGACTCGCGGGTGGTCTCGTTGAGAATGTTGAAAACATCGCGCAGGCGTTTGCCCTTCGCTTCGTGCGATTCCCAGCCGGTCAGCGTTTCGGCAACCGGGTTGAGATATTCGATGCAGCCGCTCGCGTCCGTCGTGATCACGGCATCGCCGATGGACTGCAACGTGACCTGCGCTTTTTCCTTTTCCTCGAACACCGCGGTCTCGGCCCGCTTGCGTTCGCTGATATCCGAAATCGTGCCTTCGTAGCCGACCAGCTGACCGCTGTTGTCGCGCACGGCGCGGGCATTTTCGATCACCGTCAGGATCGTGCCGTCCACGCGATGCATCTGGAACTCGGCGTTTCTCACCTCGCCGTCCCGTTCCAGAGCGGCAATGATGGACGCACGTTCGGTTTGATCGTGATACATCGCGTGCGGCGACAGCGCGAGCAGCTCAGCCGGCGTGGAATAACCGACCATTCGTGCCAACGCGGGATTCACCGACAAGAAACGACCGTCGCTGGTCGAGCTGTAGACGCCTTCCATGACGTTGTCGAACAAACGGCGATAGCGGGCTTCGCTCTCGCGCAGCGCGTTCTCGGCGAAGCGCCGTTCGATTGCGATGCCGGCGAGCTGCGTCATGCGCGCCATGAGCTCGAAGTCACGTCGCAGCGGACTGCGCGGCGTGCGGAAATACAAAGCCAGCGTGCCGAGGATGCGACCGTCGGAAGAATGAATCAGCGTGGACCAGCAACTGCGCAATCCAGCGGCAAGCACGGACTCGCGAGTGTTTTCCCACAAGGCGTCGCGGGCGATGTCGGCAACGATCACCTGCCGCTGCAAATACACCGCAGCTGCGCACGAGCCGTTGCGAGCGGCGATCGCGATGCCTTCCATCGCTTGCGCATACACCGCCGGCAATCTCGGGCCCGAGCACAACGTGAGATGTTTGCCCGCCGCGTCCAGCATGCGAATGGCACAGACGGAATCCAGCGCGACACGTTCGACTACGTCAGTAATCGCTTGCAGCGTGATTTTCAGATCGACGTTTGCGGCCAGGCGCTCGAACACACGACGCTCGCCCGCTGCCAGCAATTCAGAGCGCTTACGCTCAGTGATGTCGGTGATGCTGCCGCGAATCAGCCGGCGACCGTGCGACTGCAGGCGCACCCAGCGCACTTCACAGGGAATATCGTTGCCGAAGCTGTCCCGGAACAACCATTCGAGCACCGGCGCCTCGCCCGCCATGGTGCGATCGAACTGCGCGCGATTCGCGTGTGAGGACAACGATCCATCCGGCTGATGCGGCGGACACAACGCGTCGACGCTGCTCTTGAGCAGAGTCTCGCGCTCCATCTTGAAAAAGCGCACCGCGTTTTCGTTGAGATCGATCAGGCGATTCTCGTCGAGATCGACCACGACGATGATCTCCGGCGCGTGCTCGACCAGCGTGCGGTAGCGGGCTTCGCTGTCTCGCAAGGCCGCTTCGGCCATCTTGCGATCGCTGGTGTCACGCAAACAAACAACGAACACGTCGCGCCGATTCATGCGCGTCTTGCTGACAGCGATCTCGGCCGAGAACTGCGCGCCGTCGCTGCGCAAGCCGAATGTTTCGTGCGGAGCTAAATCGACTTGGGTGTCATCGAGGCGAGCCGCGAGATGTTCCAGCTCGGCGGGAATGGATTGTTTCGATGCCAGCTGCGGCAACAGGAAACTCAGCGGGCGGCCGATGGCGTCGGCTTCGGCGTGTCCGAACACGCGCTGGCCCGTGGCATTGATGGACGCGATGTGGCCGGCATCGTCGACGGTCATGATCACGTCTTTGACGTGGTCGAGCACCGCTTGCAGCTGACTGGCGGTGCTTTCGCGCAGCTCGCGGGTGAGCGCGGTGGCTTCATCCGACATGAGCTGCATCGAGCGCACGATGCCCCGGCGCTCCTCGTCCGTGCGGATATAACAACCGCTGACTGCTGCCAGCAGCTTGCCGAGGTCCAGCTCACCGTCTGGCCGCGTCGCTTCCTTGATCTGCTGCTCTAGCAGTCGATGCATGTCGTTTCACCACCCCATGCGGACGGATCCTACGGGTTTGACTGCTAATTCGCGTGTGAAGCAGCTCCCGGTTTTATGTGAAAGGGAGGTGAAAACCCTGATGCAGGTGCGAGGGTTATGTCTGATCCTGGAGACAACCCTCGCACCCGCATTGTTTGTCATATCTGCCGCCGCAGGCGGCAGAGGGCTTACTCGTCCGAATCGTCCGAGGACGACTTGTAGCCGGCGCGCTTGCGGTCGTTTTCCTTCAGCAAACGTTTACGCACGCGAATGTTGGACGGCGTGACTTCGACCAGCTCGTCATCGGCGATGAATTCCATCGCCTGCTCCAGCGAATAGCGGATCGGCGGCACCAGGATGATGTTTTCATCGCGGCCGGCGGCGCGCATGTTGGTGAGCTTCTTGGCCTTCAGCGGGTTCACGACCAGGTCGTTGTCGCGGCTGTGAATGCCGATCACCTGGCCTTCGTACACTTCGTCGCCATGGCCGATCATCAGCTTGCCGCGCTCCTGCAGGCTGAACAGCGCATACGCCAGCGCCTTGCCCTGGCCGTTGGAGATCAGCACGCCGTTCTGGCGCTGGCCCACTTCCTTGTCCAGCACCGGACCGAAGTGATCGAAGATGTGATGCATCAGGCCCAGGCCCGATGTCATGGTGCGGAACTCGGTCTGGAAACCGATCAGGCCGCGCGAAGGAATCTTGTAGTCCAGACGCACGCGGCCTTTACCGTCGGGCATCATGTTGGTGAGCTGGCCGCCGCGCTCGCCGAGCGCCTGCATGACCGAGCCTTGTGAGCTTTCATCGAGGTCGACCGCGAGCGTTTCCCACGGCTCGCACAGCTGGCCGTCGATTTCTTTTGTGACCACGCGCGGCCGCGACACGGCCAGTTCATAACCTTCGCGACGCATGTTTTCGAGCAGCACGCCGAGGTGCAGTTCGCCGCGTCCATAGACCTGGAACTTATCCGGATCGCTGGTCTCTTCCACGCGCAGCGCCACGTTGTGCCGCACTTCGCGCAGCAAACGTTCGCGAATCTGGCGGCTGGTGACGAACTTGCCTTCTTTACCGCAGAACGGCGACGTGTTCACTTCGAACGTCATGCTGATCGTCGGCTCGTCCACCACCAGCGCCGGCAGCGCTTCGGGCTTGGCCGGATCGCAGACCGTATCGGAAATCTGCGGATGCTCGATGCCGGCGAACGCGACGATGTCACCGGCACTGGCCTCGTCCACTTCGATGCGATCGAGACCGAGGAAGCCGAGCACTTGCATGATGCGCTCGTTGCGCACGTTGCCCTTGCTGTCGACGACCGCGACCGGGCTGTTCTTGCGAATCTTGCCGCGCTTGATGCGGCCGATGCCGATGGCACCGACGTAGCTGGAGTAATCGAGCTGGCTGACCTGCAGCTGCAGCGGACCGCTCTCGTTCACATCCGGCGGCGGGCAATGCTTGATGATCGCTTCATACAGCGCCGTCATGTCGGTGCCCATCTGGTCCGGCGCATTGCCGGCAATGCCCTTGAGCGCCGACGCATACACGACCGGGAAGTCGAGCTGCGATTCGGACGCGCCGAGCTTGTCGAACAGATCGAACGTTTGATCCAGCACCCAGCTCGGACGCGCCTCGGGGCGGTCGATCTTGTTGATCACGACGATGGGATGCAGGCCGTGCGAGAACGCCTTCTGGGTCACGAAGCGGGTCTGCGGCATCGGGCCGTCGACCGCGTCGACCAGCAGCAGCACCGAGTCGACCATCGACAGCACGCGCTCGACCTCACCGCCGAAGTCGGCGTGGCCCGGGGTGTCGACGATGTTGATGCGCCACTCGCGCCAGCGGATCGCGGTGTTCTTGGCGAGAATGGTGATGCCGCGTTCTTTTTCGAGCGCGTTGGAGTCCATCACGCGCTCAGGCATGGCCTTGCGCATGTCGAGCGTTCCCGACTGGGTCAGGAGCTTATCGACCAGGGTGGTCTTGCCATGATCGACGTGGGCGATGATGGCGATGTTACGAAGCTGGGAAGTGGACACGCGCGGGGAACCGGTGGCGGGCAAAAAGGCCGCGCATTGTAGTGGGACCGGGTCTTTTTAGCGAGTGATGGCGTCCGCGGCGGCGGCTACGGTTATTACCGTAGCCCGCGGCCTACGTTAAACAGGCGTATTCAGGGCTTGCGGCGCCGTTACTGCTTGCGGACGGTTTCCTGCGCCTTCATGGGCTCAATGGCCTCGCCCTTCTCGTCTTTCGCCGGGGTGGGCTTCTGCTGGGTCACCGGCTGGCCGACCACGAACGGAATGGAAAAGGACCGCCCGATGCTGGATCCGGCAATCTGGGTGTTCACCGCCACGGTGATGTAAAACACCCCGGTGTGGTCCGGCAGCACGGCCACTTTATGTCTGTAGGGCTTGCCCGCCTCGACGGCGTTAAAGCTGACATCCAGGTTGCCTGACAAGGTAATGCCGTCCATTCCCGTCAGCTTCGCGTTCATCGAATCGACGCCGACGCTGGGGATCAGCGCCACGTCCAGGTCGGTGGGCGTACCGACCGAGGGCTTGCCGGCGAACTCGTATCGGATGCTCACAGCCGCGCCGGGTTTTCCGTCCCCAACCGCTTTTGCAAATGTCGCGGTCTCGTCGGCCGGCGGAGTCGCGGCGGCTACGGGCTTGGGCGACGGCGGCGCAGGAGCAGCCGCTTGCGGGTCCGTATCCGAGCCGCAGGCCGCCAGCTGACTGGCCATCGATATACACAGCAGCAACTGTGATAAACGCTTCATCCTGATCATGCCTCTATTATGAACGCTCACGTACCGCTGATGCTGACATTCATACAACGCGGCGTGTTGACCCGCTTGGTTTCATCGGGATCGATCACCTCGAAGGCATAAACCTCGATCACATAGGTGCCGGCCGCCAGTGGCGTCGACGCGATCAGTTCCGTCTGCGGGTCGCTGCTCTCGCCAGATAACTTCAACGTGCCGCGCTGATAAACGCGGATGTCCGGATCCTGCGCGATTCCCGAACCGGGCACCGAGGGTGACGTCGTGCCATCGGCGCGAATCGCCACAGTGCCATCGGCGGTCTTCACGAAGCGGAAGAACTGCCGGTTGCCGAGCTTGTTGCCGTCATCGTTGCCGCTGGCACTGACAGTGCTGCACACAGTCTGCGGCGCCTGCCCGATCGCAATATCACGATACACGCCGCCGAAGCCGTTATCGCCGCCGCTGTTGGTTTCGCCGGCGCCGAACTCATTGGTGCCAGAGATTCCTTCGCGCGTCAGCAACGCGCCGATCGCGGCGGACTGGCCAGGATTCCGGGCGCGGAGCGCCGAGACGAAAGAGAAGATGCTGGTGAACGCGTTGGTATTCACCTCTTCATTGGTCATGACGGCGTAGATGGGCGGGAAACCTAGAGTCGCCGTGTCGCCCGATTCGGCGCTGTTATCGAAGATGTCCCATAGAATCTCGCCGACCGACGACTCGGAGAACCAGCCCTCGCTCTGGGTGGTGCCGGTTTCCAGGTTGAAGCTGAAGTCGCTGCTGATGCCGCTGCTGGAGTCGCGATACAGCGGATCGTTGAGCGCCATCGCGCCGAACGCATTGCCCCAGCCTTCGCCGAACGCAAGACGCGGATCCAGCTTTTCACCCAGGCCGTGCATGCCGCCGATCGAATCGGAGCGGCTGAAGCGGTCTTCAAAATAGTGACCGAACTCGTGCGCGATCACGTGCGCATCGAATTCGTCGGTATCGCGGCCGTTGCTGGCGTAGGCGCCAAGAACATAAATACCAGTGGCCAGCGGCGCCGTCGGAGAACAACCATCCTGGCGCGAGTTGTCGGGATCGCTGAAATAGAACGACGTACCGATGTTGCCCGTGTCGGGGCAAGGCCAGCCACCGGAGCCGGTGGCAGTGCCGTTGAGCGTGCTCCAAAACAAATCCAGCGGAGGCAGCGCTGCCGTCGGTGCCGCGCTGAGAATGAGCTGCTTGGTGTTATAAACGGTATCGAGAATTGCAAACGGCGCCGCAGCGCGCTTGCTGTCATCGTACGTCGTCCCCGTCCAACCCGAAGCCGCATGCAGATCGCGAGTGACATTCGCGGTGCCGGTTGCAAACGTATCACCTTGCAGCACATACACCGCGTCGGAGTTGGTGTTGTTCTTGACGGTGAAATTCCAGGTCGGCGCGGTGCCTGTTTTCAACATCTGCGCGCGCACGCGAATGAAGGCGTTGCTGTTGGCAGGAACGCTGAGCGAATAGTTGCCGTTGCTGTCGGTCGTGGTTGAAACGACGTTGTTGCCGGAAACACCTTCGACGACAACTTCGCGCGCTGGCGATACGACTGGCGTCGCGGCGTTCAAGCCGCCGCCGGGCACAGCTGAAAACTGCAGGCGATCGAATGTGACACGACCGGTCACGGTGACAGTGGAACCGGACGGCGGCGGTGGCGGGTTGCCGCCGCCATTGGGATTGCCGCCGCTGCCGCCTCCGCCGCAGCCAGCGAGCATCAGCACGCCAACCACGGCGGCGCCGAACGAGCGATTGAAACGGAAAAATTCCTGCGGCATTTCTTCAGTACTCTGGAAACTGCTTATCTGCTTCCGTGATCGCAACGACGCGCTTCAACAATCAGCGTGCTGGCGCGGCACGCTATCACAGCGTCAGAACTGCAGAAAGTCGATACGGTCGCAATTGCGATTGACGCGATTCGAGCCTTGGTGCAGCCGATTCAGCAGCGGTTCAGCGCAGATCCAGCGGGCCTTCGGCGATCGCGCCGAGCTGCTCTCGCAGCGACAGCACCTGGTTCTCCCAATAGCGCGGCTCTTCGAACCACGGAAACGCGGCCGGAAAAGCCGGGTCGGTCCAGCGGCGCGCGAGCCAGGCGGAGTAATGAATCATCCGCAACGTTCGCAGGCTCTCGATCAACACCAGCTCGCGCGCATCGAAGTCGGCGAACTGGGTATAACCTTCCAGCAGCTGCGACAACTGTTCCGCCATGTCGCGCCGGTTGCCCGACAACAGCATCCACAAGTCCTGGATCGCGGGGCCGGTCACACAATCGTCGAGATCGACGAAGTGCGGACCTTCATCCGTCCACAGCACGTTGCCGCGATGACAATCGCCATGTAACCGCAGCTCGCGCGTGCCACGAGCCGCCGCGAATGTTTCTCGGATCGCATCCAGCAAGTCGCGACTCAGCGACGAATACGCCGCTTCCAGATGCGCGGGAATCCAACCTTCCGAGAGCAGGTACTGACGGGATTGTTCGCCGAGGCGGGCGATCTCGATGCGCTCGCGATGACGAAAGCGTTTCTGCGCGCCGACCATATGAATGCGGCCGAGGAAGCGGCCCATCCATTCGCGTTCGGTGGCCGAGCCGAGCTCCGGCCAGCGGCCGCCGCGACGTTCGAACAATGCGAAGCGAAAACCTTCATATTCGAACAGCGTGCGCGCATCGCGCACCAGCGGCGGCACAACCGGAATTTCGGCGGCGGCGAGCTCGAGCGCAAAACCGTGTTCTTCATGAATCGCCGCGTCGCTCCAGCGCCCGGGTCGATAGAACTTCACGATCAGCGGCGGGCCCTGCTCCATGCCGACCTGGTACACGCGATTCTCATAGCTGTTCAAGGCGAGGATGCGGCGGTCGGAATCGCGGCCGAGGGATTCCACCGCGGCAATGATCACATCGGGCGTCAGACGATCGTACGGATGGGGATCGGGTCGTGGCATGGGCGTCGGCAAAATCTCTCGGGCGGCGGAACTCGGCGCACGGTGGGTGCGCTAGAATCCCATTGTCCCACAGCTCACGAGTCGATCTCCTCCATGACCATTCTCGTCACCGGCGGCGCCGGGTATATCGGTAGTCACGTGGTTCGTCAGCTCGGCGAGCGCAATGAAGCAGTCGTCGTCCTGGACAACCTGTCGACGGGCTTTCGCTCCGCGGTGTTACACGGCGACCTGGTGGTGGGCGATACCGGCGATCGCGAGCTGGTCAGCCGCGTGCTGCGCGAACGGCAGGTCGATACGATCATGCACTTCGCCGCCAACACGATCGTTCCGGAGTCGGTGTCCAATCCGCTCAAGTACTACGGCAACAACACCTGCGCCACGCGCAACCTGTTGCAATGTGCGCAGGAAGCGGGCGTGAAACATTTCGTATTCTCTTCCACTGCCGCGGTGTATGGCATTCCGGCCGGCGGTGTCGCCGCCGAAGACAGCCCGACACAGCCGATCAATCCTTACGGCACCTCGAAGCTGATGAGCGAATGGATGCTGCGCGACCTCGGCGCCGCCACGTCGCTGCGCTATGTGATCCTGCGTTACTTCAACGTCGCCGGCTGCGATCCGGGCGGACGCATCGGCCAGTCGACCGTCAAGGCGACGCTGCTGACTAAGGTCGCTGCTGAAACTGCCGTCGGCAAGCGCCCGCACCTTTCCATCTTCGGCACCGACTACGAGACCGCCGATGGCACCGGCGTGCGCGATTACATTCATGTTGAAGACCTGGCGAGCGCGCATCTGCGTGCGCTCGATTACCTGCGAGGGAACGGTGCGTCGGTGACGCTGAACTGTGGTTACGGGCACGGCTACAGCGTGCGCGAAGTGATTTCGATGGTGAATCGCCTCAACGGCCAGCCGTTGAAAACGCTCGAAGAACCGCGCCGCGCGGGCGATCCGCCTTCGCTCGTAGCCAAGGCGCAACGCGTCCGCGAATTGCTGGGATGGGTTCCGCGCCACGACGACCTCGAAGTCATCGTCCGTTCGCAGCTGGACTGGGAGCGCCGTCTGCAGCAGGAACCGGGGCTGCAGAAAAACTAAAAGCGCGGCGCGGTTGGCGGTTAGAATCTGCCTCCATGCGTTTCCCCCGCCCGAGCTCTCTGAACAGCCTGATGCTGACCGGCTTCGCGCTGGTTTCCATCCCGCTGCTGCTGGGCGTGGTCATAGCTGCGACCAAAGTGCGCAATCTCTCCGACGAGAGCGCAACGTTGGTTCGCAGCGGTGTCGAGACCACGCACTACACGCAGCAGCTGTTTCAGCAGATCGCGCCGATCGAGCGCAGCGCCAAGCTTTACCAGGTGCTCAACGATCCCGGCCTGCTCGATGTGTATCGGGACAGCCGGGAACGGTTGCTCGCGACGCTGTCGACGATCGAAACCAGGGAGCTGGAACCGACTCGCGCCGCGCACGTCCAGACGTTGCGTAACAGCTTGCGCAGCGTGGACGCCGCGTTGCTGTCGCCGACCACGCCATCGCCGGACACGGTGCGCAACGCCGTCGAAGCGATTGCACCGATGTGGCAGGCCGCGGCCGGCTTGTCCGCTGCCACCGGCGATCAAGTCGAAACCGGCTTGTCGAAGCTGCAGACCTCCACCTCGGACACGCAGAAATATCTGTTCTGGCAGTCCGCGGTGCTGATCCTGCTGACCGCGGCGCTGGTGGCGATCTTCACGCTGCTGTTGATGCGCCCGATCCGGCAGATCGACAACGCCATCAACCAGCTCGGCAAAGGCACGTTCTCCAAGACCATCGCGGTGCGCGGCCCGACCGACCTGGTCGATCTCGGCCGGCAGCTCGAATGGCTGCGCGTGCGGTTGCTGGAGCTGGCGCAGGAGCGCAATCGCTTTCTGCGCCATATGTCGCACGAGCTGAAAACGCCGCTCGCTAATATTCGCGAAGGCACGGAACTGCTGATGGACGGCGCAGTGGGTGAGCTGGACAGCGCACAGCGCGAGGTTGCCGGCATCCTGCGGGACAATTCCATCAAGCTGCAGCAGCTGATCGAAAACCTGCTGCAGTTCAGCGCCTGGCAGGCGCGCCACTCAGGGCTGGAGCTGAGCGAGTTCCGGCTGCGGCCGCTGATCAAGTCGGCGCTGGAAACGCATCAGCTCACGCTGCTGGCGCAACGTGTGCACCTGGATCTGAAGGTGCAGGACATCGAACTGCACGCCGATCGCGCCAAGTTGAAACTGATCCTGGATAACCTGTTGTCGAACGCGCTCAAATACAGCCCTCGCGGGGGAACGATCTTCATACATGCCCAAGCGGATAAGGAACACCTGCTGCTCGATGTCGCCGATACCGGTCCGGGCATTTCCAAGGACGAACGTTCTGCCATCTTCGACGCCTTCTATTCCGGCCGCGCGCCGGTCTCCGGCCATCTCAAAGGCACCGGCATCGGCCTGTCGGTGGTCTCGGAATTCGTGCAGGCCCACGGCGGCTCGATCGAGATTCTGGACGGCTTCTTCCCGGGCGCTCATTTCCGCCTCCGGCTGCCGCTCGCGCCCAGCCTGGAAAGCGAGCCGGCGTAGCCGCCCATGAAACCCAGTCAACGAACAACAGTGGTGCTGGCACGGGTGCTGGCCACCTCGCTGGCGGCGTTATCGCTGCAGGCGTGCGAGCTGACCGAACAACTGCGCAAGGAAGCGCAGGCGGCGGCCAATCCCGCGCCCGCGCCCGCCACGCCGAACAGCGCTGCCGGAATCCCGCAGGGTTATCTGGACATAATGCAAAACCTGAGCACGCCGGACCCGGCGCGCCAGGCCGACGTGTTTTATGAGGTCGAGCGCGAATACACGCGCGCTCCCACCACCGCCAGCACGCTGCGTTACGCGGTTGCCCTGGTGACTCCCGGCCATCCGGCAAGTAGTCCCAACGAGGGCAAACGTTTGCTGGAAACGCTGCTTGCCACGCCGGAGCGAATGACGCAGGACGAGCGCACGCTCGCTGCGGTGTTGCTGCACGAAACCAATGTTAGATTGAAGCTCGAGGCCGAAAATCGTCGTTTGCTTGCGACAATAGACGATCGTAGTCGCACGCAGGCAAACTCGGATAAGCGCATTCAGGCGCAGATCGAGGAGAACGCACGTCTGCGCCGTGCTCTCGCCGAAGCCCAGCAGAAGCTGGACGCGATCAAAGAAATCGAGAGGTCTATCATTGAACGCAGTCCCACGCCCCCTGGCAATCGCGATGCCGCCCCAAGTGAAACGCAAAGCCCGCCTGCTAGTCGTTGATGACGATCCGGGGCTGCTTCGGCTGCTCACGATTCGTCTGCGTGCCGAAAACTATGAGGTCGACGCGGTCGAAAGCGCCGCCGCCGCCCTCGCCGCCCTGGCCCGTGTGCGCCCGGATCTGGTGATCACCGATCTGCGCATGGACCAGATGGACGGCATCGGCCTGCTCAAAGAGATACAAAGTCGCGCGCCCGGGCTGCGCGTGATCATCCTCACCGCACACGGCACCATTCCGGACGCCGTGCAGGCGACCCAGAGCGGCGCGTTCGCGTTCCTCACCAAGCCGGTCGACAAACAGGAGCTGCTGGACCAGGTGCAGAAGGCACTGAAGGTCTCGGGCTTCGCGGACACGACCGAAGACTGGCGCAGCGAAATCATCACTCGCAGCGCTGTGATGGAAGAGCGCCTGGCGCAGGCTCACATGGTCGCCGGCACCGACGCACGCGTGATGATCACTGGCGAAAGCGGCACCGGCAAAGAACTGTTGGCGCGCGCGATTCACAAGGCCAGCCCGCGTCGCAATCGTCCGTTCGTGGCGATCAACTGCAGCGCCATGGCCGAGAATCTGCTCGAAAGCGAATTGTTCGGTCACGTGAAAGGCGCGTTCACCGGCGCCATTCGCGAGCACGGCGGACTGTTCCAGGCTGCCGACGGCGGCACGCTGCTGCTGGATGAAATCGGCGATATGCCAATGCGCCTGCAGGTCAAGCTGCTGCGCGTGTTGCAGGAGAACCAGGTGCGCCCGGTCGGCAGCACCGATGCGAAGACGGTCAACGTGCGCATCATCTCCGCGACTCACCGCGATTTGAAACAACTGATCATGGGTGGGCACTTCCGCGAGGATCTGTATTACCGCCTCAACGTCGTGCACATCGAAATGCCCTCGCTCGCCAAGCGCCGCGAAGACGTGCCGCTGCTGGTGTCGCACTTCCTCGAGAAGGTCGCGCAGGAAACGGGCGAGCAACGTCACATCTACGCGCCGGAAGCGGTCGAGCTGCTGGTCAGCGCCGACTGGCCGGGCAACGTGCGGCAGCTGGAAAACGTCGTGCGCCAGAACGTCGCGCTCGCCACCAGTCCCATCATCAGCGCCGAGCTGGTGCAGGCTGCACTGGGCGGCGGCCCGACTCGCCTGCCCTCGTTCGATGAGGCGCGCGATGAGTTCACTCGCAACTATCTGTCGCAGATCCTGCAGATCACTGGCGGCAACGTGAGTCAGGCCGCGCGCCTGGCGAAGCGCAATCGCACGGACTTCTACAAGCTGCTCGCGCGCCACCAGCTGACGCCGGAAGACTTCAAGCAAAGATGATGTTTAGAGGGGGCCGAAGGCCCCCTCACTGTTCTGGGGCGATGGACAGCAACTCTCCTTCATCGCTGTCCGTCAGCACATATAACAAACCGTCCGGCCCCTCTCTGACATCGCGGATGCGTTGATTCAGATCGCTCAGCAGCCGCTCCTCGTGCACGACCTGGTTGTCTCGCAATTCGAGCCGCACCACCAATCCGTATAGCGCCCCAGCGAACAGCTGTCCTCGCCAGCGGCTGAAACGATCGCCGGTGTAGAACGTCAGGCCGCTGGTGCCGATCGACGGCACCCAGTAATGCACCGGCGGCTCGATGCCCGCCCGCTGCTCGCCGACGCCGATCTTGTCGCCGTTATAGCCGATGCCGTAAGTCACGAGCGGCCAGCCGTAGTTGGCGCCGGCTTTGGAACGATTGAGCTCGTCACCGCCCTTGGGCCCGTGCTCGGTGGTCCACAATTCGCCCGTCTCCGGATGCAACGCCGCGCCTTGCACGTTGCGATGGCCATAGGTCCAGATCTCCGGCCTCGCGCCCGGAACGGTCAGAAACGGATTATCCGCCGGGGCGCCACCGTCCGGATTGATACGCACAACCTTGCCGAAGTGAGATTCCAGATCCTGCGCACGGACCGAGAACTCCTTCTTCTGCCGCTCACCCAAAGTCACAAACAGCGAGCCATCGCGCGCGAACACCAGGCGTCCGCCGAAATGTCCGTGGCTGTCCACAGCGGGGAGCTGGCGAAATATCACTTCGACCTGGGTCAGCTGGGTGTCGCCCAATTTCGCGCGGGCTACCGACGTGCCGTTGCCACCGTCGCGGCGCTCGGCAAAGGAGAAATAGATGCGTCGGGATTGTGAGAAATCGGGTGCCAGTACGACATCGAACAAACCGCCCTGGCCGCGAGCCGCAACCTTCGGCACGCCCTTGAGCGACGGCGACACTGTGCCGTCGGCGTTGACGATCCGCATGCGCCCGGGCCGTTCCGTCACCAGCATTCGGCCTTGGGGCAGAAACGCGAGCGACCAGGGATGCTCCAGGCCCGCCGCAACCGTCTTCACTCGCAGCTGGTAGAGCTCGCTGCCGAAGACGCGATCCGTCGCCGCCGGCGCGCAGCTGAACACGAACATCAGGCCGATACCCAGCCAGGCCAGCCCCCCACTACCCTTGCGCCCGTGTTGTTGCGTACGCGACCGGACTGTCATCCGCATAGAATTCCTCGCTTCTCACTGCTCAAGAACAACGAATATGTCGTCAATCATCGGCGCGTTGCTGGTGCCGTCTGGCCTGGCGTACGTTCTGTTCATTCTGGGGCTGCTCGCCTACTGTCGTGTTCGCTGGCGGGGGCTATCTTGGAGTCTGCTCGCAGCCTCGGGCGCAATAACATTCGTTTGTTCGTCGGGCGCAGTCGCAACGGCGCTGATGAGCCCGCTGGAATACGAACATCCGGCGGTGCAGGACATCCGCGGCTATCCCAATATCGATCACATCGTCGTGCTCACCGGCTACGCCGCCGACGATCCGGACATGCCGGTGACGGGTCGGCTGAATGACTCCTCCGCCTTCAGAGTGATGATGGCGCTGGAGCTGCGCCGGCAGTGCTCAGCCTGCGATGTGATCGTCTCCGGCGATCCGACCACGGCGACGATCATGGGCGAGGCCCTGGTGAGCCTGGGGCTGCCGCGCGATCGATTGATCCTGGAAACCGCCTCGAAGAATACGGCGGCCAGCGCCACCAACCTGCGCCCGATGCTGCTGGAGCCGTTTTTTCTGATCACCTCCGCCGGGCATCTGCGCCGCTCGCTCGCCGTGCTGAAGGCGCAGGGCCTGGAGCCGATTCCGGTGCCGACCGACTATCAAGGGCCGAAGGACTGGCGCAATGCCCAGCTGCGGCCGTCGCCGCAGTCGCTGTTCGCCTCCGACCTCGCCATGCACGAATACATCGGCTGGCTGTGGTACCGGCTCAAAGGCGCGTTCTGATCCGGCCCGTAGTCGGGTTTGTATAATGGGCGGCGTCATGACCGCCCCACTCAAGCTGTTTCAGCTGCTGCTCGGCCTGCTGGCCTGCTCGATCGCCTTTGCTCAACCTGCCATGAACCCGAAACATCTCGTCATCCTCGGCGCGTCCTACGCCGCCGAATGGGAAACGCCCAAGCTGCCGGGCTACACCGTCACCAACAAAGGCATCGGCGGCCAGGAAAGCTCAGACCTGCGCGCGCGCTTCGAACGCGACGTGATCGCGCTCAAGCCGGACGCGGTGATGATCTGGGGACACTACAACGACATCGTGCGCGCCTCGGCCGACAAGATGGCGGCCGCCAGACAAAAGGCGCAGGACAACTATCGCTGGATGACCGAGCAGGCACGCGCCGCCGGCATCCAGGTGATCCTGATCACCGAGATCACCATTCCGATTCCAGACACGTTCAAGGAAAACACCATGGCGTGGGTCGCCGGCCTGCTCGGCAAACAGGATTACCGCAGCCAGAAGAACGAGCAGATCAAAGCCGTGAATGCCTGGTTGCGCGAGTACGCTCGCTCGCAAAACATCAAACTGATCGATCTGGAAACCGCGCTCGACTCGGGCAACGGCACGCGCAAAGTCGAGTACACGCGCTCGGACAACAGCCACGTCAGCCCGGCGGGCTACCAAGCCATCACGCGTTATGTGGCCGCTCAGCTCGCCAGCTGAGCTGCTTTGATGTTTTCTGCCAGCGCGCGGCTGGCTCGTTCCATTTGATCGAGCACGCGCTGGGCGTGCGCGTCGTCCAACTCGTAAGGATCAGGAACTTCGATCTCTCCCGCTCCGAACGCGCCGAGCCACACCAGCTTGGAATGATCCGCGCCGATTTGATCTAAAGCGTCCCAGTTGTGTCGGTCCATCAGCACGATGATGTCCGCCCACTGCAGGTCCTCGGGCGTGATTCTCGAAGAACGATGCGCGGACAGATCGATGTTTCTCGACTGACTCATCGTCACATGCCGCGCCGGCGACGGCCGGTCGACCACGCGATGAAAGCCCGAGGTGCGAACCTCGATGTCCGCCGGCAGCAGCTTGCGCAGCGAGGCCCCGCAGAACGGCGAGCGATAGATGTTTCCGTAACAAACGACCAGCACGCGCTGCACCCGGCCCTGCTGAACGCGACGACGGGAAGCTTCGCGGGCTTCCGCCAGTGCTTTTCGAGCGCGCAGGCGGCGACGGATCGCTTTATATATCCGGGCAATCATGGACGAGCTTACTGACGAGCGGCCCGAACGGCCGGAGGCTGCTCTGGCGAGGCTTGCGACAACGTCGCCGTCAACACCGTACGGTCGCACTTGCCGTTGGCGTTGCGTGGCAGTTGAGACATGAGATGGACTTCAGCCGGCACCATGTACGCCGGCAGTTGCATGCGACAGTGCTGACGGATCCGCTCCGCCATGTCCGCCGGTGACTGCGGGCCCACGACGGCCGCGACGACGACACGCTGGCCCAGCGCTTCGTCCGGAATTCCCAACGCAGCAGACTCGATCACAGCCGGCAACTCGGCGATCACTTCTTCGATCTCGATCGGGCTGATCCGATAGCCCGAGCTCTTGATCAGGTGATCGCGCCGGCCGACGAAATAAATGAAACCTTCGACGTCGGTTTTCACCAGGTCGCCCGACCATACGGCGATTTCTTCCCGCGTGAGCTGCTGCAAACGTTTTGGCAGCGGCTTGAAACGCTGCTGAGTAAGCTGCACGTCGTTCCAATAACCCAATGTCACCAGCGAACCTCGATGCACCAGCTCGCCGACTTCACCGGGCGCGCACTCGTGCCCGTCTGCATTCAACACCAGCACTTCCTGGCCGGGAATCGCTTTGCCGATCGAACCCAGGTGCTGTTCCAGCCGGGCAGGCTCCAGATACGTGGAACGGAACGCCTCGGTCAAACCATACATGCAATAGACCAGTGTGTTCGGCAGCCGGGATTGCAGATTACGAATCACACTGACCGGCAGCGCGCCGCCGGAGTTGGTGATGTAACGCAGAGTCTTTACGGCTGCGGCGGGCCACTCCGCCGACGCCAGATGCATCCACATCGTTGGCACACCGGCCAAGGCAGTGATGCGCTCGGCCACCATGTCCTGAAGCAGCGCTGCAGGCATGGAGAAATTCGTGAGCACCGCGCACGCACCGACCGTGAAAGCAGTCGTCACCTGACTCAACCCGTAATCGAAGCTCAGCGGCAGCGCGACCAGAATTCGATCGTGAGCGGTGTTTTTTAGATAGCTCGAGACCGTGTGCGCACCGGTGACCAGGTTCCGATGCGAAACCACGACGCCCTTGGCGCGACCGGTGCTGCCGGACGTGTACAGCAGCGCTGCCGGATCGTCTTCGATCGCCGGGCCCTGCACGTGGGTGTCGCCGGTGACCAGGTCGTCATAGCGAAGAATGCTGAGCTCCGGCGCAACCGGCGTTCGTGCTTGAGAGGCATCGCACCACACGAGCCGTTTGATGCTGGGACAGCGTGGCAGCGAAGCTTCGATTTGCGCGGCGACCGTTTGCGAGGCAATCAGCGTGGCGGCGCCGGCATCGTTCAACAGATGTTCCAGCTGACGCGCTTTGAGCAACGGATTGGCGGGGACGTAGATTGCACCGAGCCGGCTGCATGCCAGCGCCGTCTCCACCGCCTCGGCGCGATTTTGCAAATAGACAGCGACCCGGTCGCCACGACTGACACCGTGAGATTGCAAAGCCGCCGCCAGCGAATGCGAGCGACGCTGCAACTCCGTGTAAGTCGTGCTGTGGCCACGGCTGCGCAGCGCTTCGTTGTTCGGGAAGCGGCTGGCCGAGGCATCCAACAGGTCGTGCAACAGGTTCATCGAATCGCGAGCCGAGCACTCCGGGTTGATCCGGGAGACATTCTACTTCGCGATTCGCCGGTGTGCCCGCCTTCAGAACTGGAAGTAGATAAACACTTGCTGCGCCAGCGGCGGGAAAATCACCACCATGCCCGCCAGGTAGCCATACATCATCACTCGTTGCCAGGCGGGCCGCGACAGCGCCAGCGTCATATCGCGGCGTCGGTACACATGCCATTCGTAGATCAACAGCGGCGCCACGAAGAACACCAGCAACGTGCCCGCGTAGCTTGCAAAATCCGTGAGCGCGAATCCGTGACCCAGCGCTCCAATCAATGCAAACGCCTGGCCGATGGAGTCGGCGCGGAAGAAGATCCAGCCGATGCACACGAAATGGAACATCGCGAGCATCTGCAAAGCCGACAGCGCCGCGCTGCCCGACGGCTTCTCGAACGTTTCCGAGCCGACCAGCCGATAACCGATCAGCAGCAAGCCATGCCACGCGCCCCAGGCGACGAACGTCCAGCTCGCGCCGTGCCACAGGCCGCCCAGCAACATGGTCAGGAACAGGTTGATGTACGTGCGCGTCGGGCCGCGACGATTTCCCCCTAACGGGATGTACAGATAATCGCGCAGCCACTGCGACAGGCTGATGTGCCAGCGCTGCCAGAACTCGCTCGGGCTGCGCGAGAAATACGGCATGCGGAAATTGTAGGAAAGGTCGATGCCCAGCCACTTCGACACGCCCTGGGCGATCGAGGAATAACCGGAGAAGTCGCCGTAGATCTGGAATGCGAACGCATACACGCCGAGCAGCATCTCGGTGCCGCCGATCTCCGCGGCCGGCGTGTTGAACACGTGATTGGCGATCGGCGCCAGGTTGTCCGCGATGATCACCTTTTTGAACAGGCCGACCAGGATGTGATACAGCCCCTCGGAGAAGTCGCCCTGCC